>CAYTJA010000093.1:0-1950 GCA_964437835.1 uncultured Spirochaetales bacterium | reverse complement strand
CACCGCGTGACGCTCCTCGAAGTCTTCGAGGCGGTGCGCAAGTCGAACATCGACGTCGGTGCCAAGGTGATCGAGAAGAACGGCGTCGAGTTCTTCATCCGCGGCGTCGGATTCATCAAGTCGGTGGCAGACCTCGAGAAGATCGTGATCCGGCAGGAGGGGGGTACGCCGATCCAGGTCCAGCACGTAGCGACGGTTTCGCTCGGGCCGGACTTCCGGCGCGGTGCGCTCGACAAGGGCGGGGTCGAGGCCGTCGGTGGCGTCGTGCTGATGCGCTACGGCGAGAATCCGCTGCGCGTGGTCGAGCGCGTCAAGGCGAAGATCCAGCAGCTCGAGCCCGGCCTGCCGCGGAAGACGCTCGCCGACGGCCGCGTCTCGGGGGTGCGGATCGTGCCCTTCTACGACCGGACGGACATCGTCCTCGAGACCCTCGACACGCTGAAGGAAGCGCTGCTCGAAGAAGCGCTGATGGCGAGCGCGGTGATCGCGATCTTCTTGCTGCACCTGCGCAGCACGCTTGCCGTCGTCGTGACCCTCCCGCTCAGCCTGTGTCTCGCCTTCATCCTGATGTACGCGTTCGGCGTCGACTCGAACATCATGTCCCTCGCTGGCCTCGCGATCGCGATCGGCGATGTCGGCGACATGGGCATCATCATGACCGAGAACATCTACCGCCGGATCGCGAGCGCGGGCGGGAAGCGCAGCCATTTCGAGAACGTATTCGAGGGCGCCACGGAAGTCGGCAAGGCGATCGTCACGGCCGTCTCGAACACGCTGGTCTCGTTCATTCCGGTCTTTTTCTTGAGCGATCAGGAGGGCAAGCTGTTCCGGCCGCTCGCGTTCACGAAGACCTTCGCGATCGCGTCTTCGGTCGTGCTCGCGCTCACGCTGGTGCCGCTCGTCTGTTACCACCTGTTCCGCCCGGTGAAATGGTCCGGGCGCCTGACGTGGAGCGCAGCGGCCGCGGCGGGGCTCGTTGCGATGCTCACCACGCGCGCCGTGCTGAGCTGGACAACCGACCTCGGCCCCTACAGCGGCTGGCCGATCTCGCTGTTGACCGGCGTGATTCTCGCGCTGGCCGTGGTGCGGATGACCCGCGAGCGATTCCTGCCGCTGGAAGAGAATCGGGTCTCGCGTCTCGTCCTGGCGGTCTATGTACCGGCGCTGCGCTGGGTGCTCGTGCACAAGCGGACCTTCTTCGCGGCCCCGCTCCTGGTACTGTGCACGGGGCTGATCGTCTGGCTGGGCATCGGCAGCGCGGAGCACCCGATCGTGCGCGGGATCGGGCGCGAGTTCATGCCGCCGCTCGACGAAGGCTCCTTCCTGTATATGCCCACGCTGCTGCCGCAGGCCGGCTTGGGACCCGCGATCCAGGTCAACGCGAAGCAGGACATGGCGATCGCCTCGGTTCCGGAAGTCGAATCGGTCGTGGGCAAGCTGGGTCGGGCCGAATCGGCTCTCGACCCCGCACCGATCGGGATGCTCGAGACCATCGTGATCCTGAAGCCGGAGTCCGCATGGCGCGAGCTTCCGGTCGAGCGCTGGTTCTCGGATGGGCCGCGCTGGCTCGCGGGACCGCTCGGCTGGATCTGGCCGGAGCAGCGGCGCATCCGCAAGGGCGAGATCCTCGCCGAGCTGCAGGCAAAGACCGCCATTCCCGGCGTGCTGTCGACCTGGCTGCAGCCGATCCAGACGCGCCTCGTGATGCTCCAGACCGGCTTCCGCGCGATGATGGGCGTGAAGATCTATGGCAGCGACCTGAGGCAGATCGAGCGCATCGGCCTCGAGATCGAGCAGCTGCTGTATCGAGTGCCCGGAGCGACGGACATCGTCGCCGATCGCATCGTCGGCAAGCCCTATCTCGAATTTTTGATCGATCGCGATCGCATCGCCCGCTACGGCGTCAGCATCCGCGACGTCCAGGACGTGATCGAGATCGCGATCGGCGGC
>CAYTJA010000092.1:0-2718 GCA_964437835.1 uncultured Spirochaetales bacterium | reverse complement strand
TCGACGAGCTGGGCAGGATCCAGCGCATGGATGGGTACACCATCGACCAGCTCGACCAAGCGCGCGCGCGCTTCGAGGAGCTGTGCTCGGCCCGCACGGGGGGAGGGTGACCCCCAGCGACCCCGCCTCCCGCGTGGAATCGCAATCCGATTCGACTACCAAGTGCGCCGTGCCGCTCGACGCCGACGAGCTGAAGCGCCGCTTGGAACTAGCCGCTCGACTCCGCCTCGGCCTGCGCCGCGCGACTCTCGAGCTGCGCGAGATGGGAAGCAAGGCGCTCGAAGCGCGCCGACATGGACCTCGACGACCCGACCAGCGTCGCCCTGCTCGCGACTGAGGCACTCAGCCGGGCTGGGATCGAGCACGCCCTCTACGGCGGCCTGCTGCTCGCCGCTTACGGGGCGGCGCGCGAGACGCGGGACGCCCACCTGGCGGTGGCGGGCGCTTCGGTGGCAGACGCCGCCCACTCACTCGGGGCGAGCGGGCTCCGCACCTTGGTCGCCTTCGAGCGGGTGCGTTTTGGAGGCCTCTGGGTGAGTCGCATCACGCTGCTCGGCGGCGCGGATGCGAGCGGGCTCAACACACTCGACCTCGTCGAGCCGCGCAGCATCGAGTATGCGCGGCGCGCGCTCACTCGAGCCCTCAGCTCGACGCTGCGGGGCCAACCGATCCGTCTGCTCACGCCGGAAGACTTCGTTGTCTTCAAGGTTCTGTCGACTCGAGAGCTAGACCTCGACGATGCCAGGTCGGTGCTTTCGAGCCTCGGCGCGGAGCTCGACCGAGCACAGATCGAGTCCGAGATTGCGCCGCTCCAACGCGAAGAGCCGGACCACCCGATCTCGGAACGCTGGCGGCGCGTGCTCACCGCCGCCGGCTGACGCGCGGGCTCACCGTCATGGAGCGCCGCTCGTCGGGGTCTATCTCTTCGAGCTCGAGGACCTCGACACCGCGCTCGCTCGCTTCGAGGCTTGACGGAGGTAGCTTCTGGAGGCTACCTTTGGGCCGTGCGCTCCGTCGGCCTCAAGACGCTCAAGAACAAGCTCAGCGAGTACGTGCGGCTTGCCGCGGGCGGGGAGACGGTCCTGATCTCGGACCGCGACCGGGTGGTGGCCGAGCTCGTGCCTCCCCGGGAGACGCGGAGCAGCTCCCTTCCCGACGCGCTGCTGGCCGAGGCGGTCCGCCACGGGCACCTCACACCCGCCGCGCTGCCTCCTGGGCCGCCCCCCGAGACGCCCGGAGTCGCCCCTCTCGCCGAGATCCTCGCGGAGCTCGCCGCAGACCGGGCCGAGCGTTGATCTATCTCGATACCTCCGTCGTCCTCGCTCAGCTCCTCGCAGAGGATCGGAAGCCGCCCGCGTCGCTCTGGGAGCAGAGTCTGGTGTCGAGCCGGCTGCTCGAGTACGAAACCTGGACGCGGATCCACGCGCGGCGCGCGGCGGCGTCTCACGGCAGCCCGGCGCGGGAGATCCTCTCGCGCATTTCGTTCCTCGAGCTCTCGTCCCTGGTGCTGGGGCGCGTACTCGAGGCGTTTCCGCTTCCGGTCCGGACTCTCGACGCGCTGCATCTGGCTTCGATCGAGTATCTCCGCTCGCAGCGGCTCGAGATCCAGCTCGCCACCTTCGATGAGCGCATGGCTGCGGTGGCACGACGTCTTCGGATCCCCCTGGTGCGGCTGCCTCGCTGAGAGCCGATTACGAGGGACCCTGGCCGGTTGCGCGCTCCGCCTGCTGCGTCTCTCGCGCGCGCCGGATCACGTAGGCCTGGATTGCGCGCACGTCGGCGGCGCTCAGCAGGTCCGCGAAGCTCGCCATGCCCATGTGCGCGCGCGTGCCGCCGAGCACGATGTCGGAGAAGCTCGCGTGCGTTTCGCGCGACGCATAACGCAAATCCGGTACGACGCCGCTCGTGACCGCATCGACGCCGTGGCACGCGAAGCAGTAGCGCTGGAACAGCGCGCTGCCGGCGTCTGCGGCGCCGGGCGGGAGCCCGAGCTCGGGCAGCGGGTCGGCGACCTCGAGCTTGCGCAGCGGAATCTCCGGCAGCTTACCCTGCGCGCCGAGCGCAAAGGTGAGGAGCTGGCCCTGGTTCACATAGCGGCTCGCGGCCGAGATGCCGGCGTCGCTGCCGAGGATCACACTGCCGCCCCAGCCGGCCAGCACGCTCAGGTACTGGGTGCCGTCGACGCTGAAACTGATCGGCGGCGCGACGATGCCGATGTTCGTCGTGATCTCCCAGAGCTTCTCGCCGCTGTCCGCCGCGTAGGCGGCGAAGCGGCCGTCGCTGGTGCCCTGGAAGACCAGCCCGCCCGCGGTCGAGAGCACGCCGCCGTTGAAGGCGCCGGGGTGTTTGACGGTCCAGACCGCCCGCTGCCGGACGGGATCCCAGGCCTTCAGCTCGCCCCACGCAGGCGGCATCTCGGAGGCGTGCTCCGCCAGCAGCGCCGGATAGTTCGGCAGGTCGAGGCCGAGATTCACCGCGCCCTTCACGGGTGTGAATGCGGGATCGAGCGGGAACAGGAACGGAAGCTCGAGCGCGGGAATGTAGACCAGCCGCGTCTCAGGGCTGTAGGACATCGGGTGCCAGACGTGCCCGCCGTTCTCCGAGGGCAGCACCCAGCGCGGGCGCTCGTCGTAGTTGCCCTCCGGGGTCTCCACGGGCCGCCCGGTCTCGAGGTCGACGTGGCTCGCCCAGTTCACGCGCACGAATTTCTCGGCGGAC
>CAYTJA010000091.1:0-2912 GCA_964437835.1 uncultured Spirochaetales bacterium | reverse complement strand
CGCGACCTCCGCTTCGTGCGCGACACCCACCAGCAGATCTCGAGCGTGATGACGCGCGAGGGCCTCGTCACGGTGCCTCCCGGGACGACCCTCGAGCGCGCGAAGGAGCTGCTGCACCGGCATCGGATCGAGAAGCTGCTGGTGGTCGATGCGGACGGCACGCTGTGCGGCCTGATCACGATCAAGGACATCGAGAAGAACGAGCGCTTTCCGAACGCCTCGAAAGACGGACTCGGGCGGCTGCTCTGCGGAGCCGCGGTCGGCGTCGGCGAGGAGACCCTCGCGCGCAGCGAGGCGCTGGTGCGCTCGGGTGCGGACGTCATCGTCGTCGACACCGCACACGGACATGCCCGCAGCGTGCTCGAGACGGTCGCCGAGCTGCGACGCAGCTTTCCGGAGCTCCCGCTGATCGGCGGTAACGTCGCGACGGGCGAGGGCGCGGAGGCGCTGATCAAGGCCGGCGTCTCCGGCGTCAAGGTCGGGGTCGGTCCCGGCTCGATCTGCACCACGCGCATCGTCGCGGGTGTCGGCGTGCCGCAATTCACGGCCGTGCTCGACGCCTCGCGGGTCGCCGCGCGGGCGGACGTCCCGGTGATCGCGGACGGCGGGATCAAGTTCTCGGGAGACGTCGTGAAGGCGCTCGCGGCGGGCGCTTCCTCGGTGATGATCGGTTCGCTGTTCGCCGGAACCGACGAAGCGCCGGGAGAAAACATCCTGTACCAGGGCCGCTCGTACAAGGTCTATCGCGGCATGGGCTCGCTCGGCGCGATGGCCGCGGGCAGTTCGGATCGCTATTTCCAGGCCGAGGTCGAACAGGGCAAGCTCGTGCCCGAGGGCATCGAGGGCCGGATTCCGTACCGCGGCAGCCTGACGAGCAACATCCACCAGCTGGTCGGCGGCCTGCGCTCCGGGATGGGATATGTCGGTGCGCGCACGCTCGACGAGCTGCGCCGGAATTCGCGCTTCGTGCGCATCTCGCAGGCCGGTCTCCTCGAGAGCCACGTGCACGACGTGATCATCACGAAGGAGGCTCCGAACTACCGGATCGAGTGACCTCCGCTGCGCCCGGTGCTCCCCACCCACCCCGGAGTGCAGCGCTGTACCCGAGCCCACGGGTCCCTCCAGACCCGCTTCCGACGCTCCCGGCGCGATGCCGGGGCGGGCGGACCTGCGCTCCGCGGCGTCGCGGAGTGCGGCGATTCCGCTGCGCAGCACTGGAGTGAGTGAGACCCGAGCGATGACCGAGAGCACTGAGACGCCCCAATCCCCGGCGGTCGGCGACCGCATCCTGATCCTCGACTACGGATCGCAGTTCACGCAGCTGATCGCGCGTCGGATCCGCGAGGAGCACGTCTACTGCGAGATCCATCCGCCGACCCTCGGGCTCGACGCGGTCCGGCGCTTTGCGCCGCGCGGGATCGTGCTCTCCGGTGGCCCGGCCAGCGTGCTGGATCCCGGCGCGCCGCTGCTCGACCCGGCGCTGCTCGGGCTCGGAGTCCCGGTGCTCGGCGTCTGCTACGGCCTGCAGCTGCTCGTGCACCAACTGGGTGGCCTGATGGAGAAATCCCAGGACCGCGAGTACGGCCGCGCGCTGCTCAAGCTCGAGCGCGACGACGCGCTCTTCGCGGGCACGGGGCAGGGCGCCGAGCACGTGGTCTGGATGAGCCACGGCGACCGCGTGCTGCGGCTGCCGCCGGGCTTTCTGGTGCTCGGAAGCAGCGAGAAGTCCCCCTTCGCGGCGGTGCGGCACGCGCAGCGCCCGATCTTCGGACTGCAGTTCCACCCGGAGGTCGCGCACACCCAGGGCGGCGCCGCGATGCTGCGCAACTTCGTGCGAGAGATCTGCGGCTGCCGCGCGACCTGGACCATGGACGCGTTCATCGAGTCGGCCGTGCTGCGCGTGCGCGAGCAGGTCGGCGGCGGGTCGGTGATCTGCGGGCTCTCGGGCGGCGTCGACTCGTCGGTCGCGGCGGCTCTCGTGCAGCGCGCGATCGGCGACCGGCTGACCTGCATCTTCGTCGACAACGGCCTGCTGCGCGCCGGCGAGCGCGCGGAGGTCGAGGCGCTCTTCGCGCGCGCGCTCGGCGTGCGCCTGATCGCGGTCGACGCCGCGCAGCGCTTCGTGCGCGCGTTGGCCGGCGTCACGGATCCCGAGCGCAAGCGGCGCAGCATCGGCCACCTCTTCATCGAGGTCTTCGAAGAGCAGGCGCGCGCGCTGCGCGGAGCGGATGGCCGCGAGCCCGAGTTCCTGGTGCAGGGAACGCTCTACCCGGACGTGATCGAGAGCGTGTCGGTGCGCGGACCCTCCGCGACGATCAAGACCCACCACAACGTGGGGGGCTTGCCCGAGCGCATGCAGCTGCGCCTGGTCGAACCCCTGCGGGAGCTGTTCAAGGACGAGGTGCGCGAAGTCGGGCGGCGTCTCGGCCTGCCCGACGACGCCGTGCGCCGGCATCCCTTCCCGGGGCCGGGCCTCGCGGTGCGCATCGTCGGCGAAGTGACGGCCCAGAGGCTCGAGACGCTGCGCCGCGCCGACGCCATCGTGATCGAGGAGATCCGCCGGGCCGGCCTCTACGACCGGCTCTGGCAGGCCTTCGCGGTCTACCTCCCGATCCACAGCGTCGGCGTGATGGGCGACGAGCGCAGCTACGAGCACGCGATCGCGGTGCGCTGCGTCGAGTCGATCGACGCGATGACCGCGGACTGGGCCCGGATTCCCGCGGAGGTGCTCGCGGCGATCTCGAGCCGCATCATCAACGAGGTGAAGGGCATCAACCGCGTGGTCTACGACATCTCGTCGAAGCCCCCGGCGACGATCGAGTGGGAGTAAGTTCCGCGAGAGCCGCTCCGCAGTTCGAATCCAGGGAGAAGCTGCGAAGCGTGCGTCGACCATGGGAAGCCGGTTCGCCTCG
>CAYTJA010000090.1:0-10829 GCA_964437835.1 uncultured Spirochaetales bacterium | reverse complement strand
CGCCCGGCGCGGTCGATCGCGACACGCTGCGCCGCTACGAAGACCTCGGCGTCGGGCGCCTGGTGCTGATGCGCGGCTGGCAGGACATGAGCGCAGCTCCGGATCCCGGCGGCCCAGAGGAGGACGCCGCGATCGAGTTCGTGGAGCGCTGCGCCGCGGCGCTGCGCTAGCGCGAGGCGGTCGCGCGTCAGCGTCGCGCCGCGTGCCAGGCATCGAGGCGCTTCAGGCTGTCGCGAAAGGGTCGCTGCCCGGCCCAGAGCAGCGCGGCGGCCGCGACGTGCGCCGTGACCGTAACCAGCAGCAGCGAATAGCGCAGCGCAGCGTCGTCTCCGAAGAGGTAGTCCGTGCAGAGGGCGACCGCAGTCGGTCCGAGGCCGAGACCGATCAGGTTGATCACGAACAGGTACAGCGCCGACGCCTGGCCCCGCATCGGGTTCGGCATCATCTCCTGGATCGCGGCGGGTGCGCAGCCGAAGGGCATGCTGGTCGTGAACGCGGCCGGGATCAGCGCGAGCAGCGCGAGCTCGGCGCTCGGAACCAGCGGGAACAGCAGTCCGAAGGGCAGGCCGGCGAGCGCTGCGATCGTGCCCGTGCGCAGCTTGGCGTCGCGATAGCCGCGCTCCGCGAGCCGATCCGCGAGCCGCCCGCCGAATACGATACCGGCCGTACCCGCGAGCATCACGATCACGCCGTAGGAGACCCCCGCGGAGCGCGCCGACATCGCGTGCGTGCGCTGCAGGAATGCCGGGATCCACGCGCTGATCCCGTAGCTCGCGAAGGCGAGCAGTGCGAAGCCGATGTGGTGGTAGGCGATCGTCTGCCAGTTCTCGCGCAGGTAGGCGACCACCTCCGAAAGCGGCAGCGCCGCGTGCTCGCGTCCCGCCTGCGCATGCGCGCCGCGCCGCAGCGGCTCGCGGATCGTGAACAGCAGCAGCGTCATCAGCAGCCCCGGCAGGCCGACGATGAAGAACACGAGCTGCCAGGGGCGGATCTCGCCGACGAAGGGGAGGGTCAGGGTCGTGCCGGCGCTGACCGCGCCGATCACGACGCCGCCCAGCACGAAAGCCAGGCCCGAGCCGATGTAGATTCCGGTCGAGTAGACGCTGATCGCGGTCGCGAGCAGGCGCGGCGCGAAGGAGTCGGTGATCATCGAATAGGCTGAGGGGCCGAGCGCCGCCTCTCCGACGCCGACGCCCATGCGCAGCAGCAGCAGCTGCCAGTAGTGCCGTGCGACGCCACAGCCGGCCGTCATCGCGCTCCAGAGCACGAGCCCGACTGCGATGATCGCGCGCCGGCTGCGCGAGTCCGCGAGGCGGCCGAGCGGAATCCCGCAGACGCTGTAGAAGACCGCGAAGCTGGTGCCCATCAGCAGGCTGACCTGGGTGTCGCTGAGCCCGAGATCGCGTTTCATCGGCCCGACCAGCAGGCTCAGGATCTGGCGATCGACGTAGGAGAACACGTAGATCGACATCAGCACGCCGACGAGGTACCAAGCGACGCGCTCGCGCGGATAGGGGAGCTCGGCGGGCACGCTCGCGGCCGCCTCAGTCTCGCGCCCGAGCGGGCCGACGTCGTGCAGGGACATCGCCCCTACGCTAGAGCAGATCGGGCGCGCAGCCTAGAATCAGCGTTCCGCGGGCGAGCGCGCGCGGCCGGGGGCAGCCCCGCGAGCCCGGAGGCAGCGGCATGCGCTACGACAAATTGCTCGACGGCAAGGTCGCGGTCGTGACGGGTGGCGGCGACGGCATCGGCGGCGCGATCTCGCGCCTCTTTGCGCAGCACGGCGCCGCGCTCGAAATCGCGGAGATCGATCCGGAGCGAGGCGCGCGCGCGGTCCGCGAGATCGAGGCCGCCGGCGGCCGCGCGCGCGCACACGCGCTCGACGTGCGCGACGCCGAGCGCGTCGACGCCTTCGCGCGCGAGGTACTCGCGAGGCACGGCCACATCGACGTGCTCGTGAACAACGTCGGCCACTACCTCGAGGCCGTGCCCTTTCGCCAGTCGACGCGCGAGCACTGGGACGCGCTGTACCAGATCAACCTGCATCACGTCTTTCTCGTCACCCGCGCGTTCGTCGACGCGATGATCGCGCACGCAAGCGGCTCGATCGTGAACCTGCACTCGGTCGAGGGCATGCGCGGCTACCCGCCCGATCCCGTCTACGGCGCCTTCAAGGCCGCGGTCGCGCACTTCACGACCTGCCTCGCGGTCGAGCTCGGCCGCAAGGGCATCCGCGTGAACGGCATCGGCACCGATCTCTGCCAGACGCCGCAGGTCGACTACCTCGCGGGCACCGAAGGCAAAGAGAAGCTCTGGGAGATCTGGGCGCCCGTCGGCCGCGTCGGCACCCCGCTCGAGCAGGCGCAGGTCGCGCTCTTCCTCGCGAGCGAGCTTTCGAGCTTCGTGACAGGACACAACATTCCAGTCGACGGTGGCACCCGCGCGGGCGGCGGTTGGTTCTGGTCGCCCGAGCGGAGACGCTTCGTGAACCGGCCCTGGAATCCCTGAGCAGCAGGAGGAGAAAACCCATGCCCATCGAGATCGGCCTCGCGAACGAACAGCGCTATCGCGTCACCGACGACATGGCTCCGCCGCACCTGCCCGTGAAGGTGCTCTCGACCCCGAGCATGATCGGCCTGATCGAGGGCACCTGCCTCTTCGCGCTCCAGCCGCAGCTGGCCGCGGGCCAGGCTACGGTCGGAACGCACATCTGTGTCAGCCACGCGGGTGCGGCGCTCTCGGGCCAGGAAATCACGGTGCGCTGCCGCCTGGTCAAGATCGAGAAGCGGCGCCTGACCTTCGAGACCGAAGTCGAAGTCGAGGGCCGCTCGATCTCGAAGGGCACGCACGAGCGCGCGATCATCGATACGTCGCGCTTCGGCTGAGACTGCGCCGCCTGGCAGCGATCGCAAGCGAGCCGGAGGCAACCAGGATCAGGCGCCGAAGGCGCGAAAGGCCCCAGCGCGGTCAGAGCGCCCCCCAGTAGCGCCTGTTTCTCGCGTCCGGCGTGTTCGGAGGCATCGAGCCCGAGCCCTCGGAGTAGAATCGAATTCGAGCGAAGATCACCAGGAGGCCCCCATGATCGATTTCAGCATCGAGCACACGCTTCGGCCCCTCGATGACCGCATCGCGCAGACGACGAATCCGCGTCACCTCGCGCTGTTGCGCAACTACCGCGAACACCTGCTCGCCGAGATCGCGGCCGACACCGACGCGATCATGAAGACGCAGTGCAAGGATCCGCAGTACCACTTCTACGGCGCCGGCCGCGGCGACACCGGACCGAAGGGCCACGCGCAGGTGCGCGGCTTCTACGACCAGATCTTCGAGGCTGGCTACAACAAGCTGCGCTACGTGATCGACCGCTTCATCATCGACGACAGCGCCTTGTTCTTCGAGGGACAGATGGACATCGTGTTCCCGGGCCTCGCGCTGAAGGCGATGGGTGTCGCAGTCGACGACGAGCGCGCGCTCTACGTCTACTCGTACCGCCAGGCCGCGATCTTCCACTACGACGCGCAGGGCGCCTGCACCGGCGAGGATACCTACAGCGACGGCGCGCTCACGCCGGACCGGATCCGCAAGCTCACGCCGGAAGAAATCGCGACGCTGCCGCGCCCACCGCGGCTCGGCTGATCGGAGCGGGGCTCAAGGCGCCCAGCGAATCGCCGCGTGCGCGCGGCGACGCGCGATCTCCGCGCGGCGCTCGTCCGCACTCACGCGCGGCGTGTCCGCGGGCAGGAATTTCGAGAGATCCGCGAGCGAGACGAGCTTTGCCTGCGGCACGGGCGCGCTCTTCGCACGCTGGTAGCGGTACATGATGTAGCCCTCGGGATGCCCGGCCGGATCGAGCCAGTTCGGCACGCCTGGATCCTCGAGCGAGATCACGATGCGGTAGCGGCCGTCGCCGCTCCGCTGGGCCTGTGCGCTATTCAGGCTGCCGGTGTGATTCAAGAAGTCGATCGATTCCCACCAGAAGTTCCCGAGCTGAAAGCTCCAGAGCCTGGCTTCGGGCGCAGCGAGCTCGATCAACAGTGCCTGGTCCGCTTCGAGCGCGAACCAGCCGTTGCCGTAGACGTTGTCGCGCAGGCCCTGGGCTTCGTTTGGCATCGTGAAGAGGCGATTGCGCAGCGTCGCGCGCGTGCGCTCGACGTTGTCGAGCCACATCGGGAGGCGCAGTGCGAAGAGCTGTGCGGCGTCGCGCAGGAACTCCTCGCTGTCGCGTGGCGTGAGCGGCGCGCGCGCGGGCTGCGCGTCCACGCGCTCGAGGGTCCAATCCGACATCTGCGCGTCGTTCCAGTCGTCGAAGTACTCGCGGATCAGGAAGGTCGTCGCGCGCGGATCGAGAGCGAGCCACGGCCCCTTCCAATCGGCCGGGCGCTCGCGCGAGAGACGCAGCTCGTAGCTGCCGTCGGGCTGCAGCGGCAGATCGACGCCGCGCTCGCCGGAGAGCGATGCGAAGGGCGCGTAGTCGGGCTCGAGCGTGTAGCTCTGGAATGCGATCAGCGCGGCGTCGCCGAGGCGCCCGCGCAGCCGATAGCTGCCCCGCGAGTCGATCTGCGCCGTCAGGTACTTCGCGTCGGCGCCGTCGAGGCCCCACTTCTCGATCGTGCTCGAGTTGAGGCGCAGCAGCGGCAGCTCGGGCTCGCGGTCGACGAGCGCGAGCTTGACGGAAGTGACGACCTGCTGCGCGAGGTAGCGCGTCGCCTCCGCGCGATCGATCGCGTGCTGCTGCGGGTAGCGCTCGAGGAAGCTCGTGCCCGATTCCTTCAGCGCGTCGCAGAAGGTCTGCCAAGCCACGACTTCCGCCTGCATCGCCGCGGTCGTTGGCTCTGCGGCGGCTGCGGGCAGAACGCCCAAGCATAGCAGTAGGCCGGCGCCGGAAGACAAAATCGCAGCCTTCGCGTGCGTCGAAATCATCGGTGTCTCAGTGCGCCGCGAAGCGGACCGGCAGCGCCTTCGGCCCGCGCAGCACGGTTCCGGAGATTCCGACGCGCTCGGGGTCGACGAGGCGGAGCTCCGGCAGGCGTTCTGCGAGTACCGAAAGACTCACCTCCATCTCGCGGCGCGCCAGGTGCGAGCCGAGGCAGAAGTGCTCGCCGTGCCCGAAGCTCAGGAACTCGCGTTCCGCGCGCCACGGATCGAAGGTATCCGGGCGCTGGAAGACCGCGGCGTCTCGATTCGCGGAGGTGATCGCATACAGCAGCGGAGAGCCACCTGGGATCGGGTGGCCGGCCCAGACGACGTCCTTCGGCGCGAAGCGCGGCAGGATCGCCGTCGGCGCTTCCCAGCGCAGCGCCTCTTGGACGACGTCCGGGATGCAGGCTGAATCCTGCTTCACGCGCTCCCAGACATCGCGGTGCGTGAGGACGGCGTAGATCATGCTGCCGAGCCCGCGGTAGGTGGTGTCGGCGCCGGCGGGGAACAGCAGGCGCAAGAACGAATAGATCTCCTCGTCCGTGAGGCGCTCGCCGTCGATTTCGACCGTGCACAGCGAGGAGAGCAGATCCTCGCCCGGTGCAGAGCGGCGCTGATCGACGATCGGCTTCAGGTACGCGACGAACTCGCGCGAGGCCTGCAGCGCGAACTCCGGGTTCCAAGGGAAATCGATCAGCCCGTCGCCCCAGCGCTTGAGCTGCGCGAAATCCGTCGGCGGGAAGTCGAGCAGCCGCGTGATTACGGTAAAGGCATAACGCGTGGTGTAATCGCTCACGAGCTCCGCCTCTCCGCGCGCGGCGATCGCGTCTACGAGCTGGTGAGCGACTGGCGTCAGGAAGGACTCCACGAAGTCCTTCATCAGCCGCGGGCGGAAGGCCTTCGACACCAGGCCGCGATTGCGCCGGTGCTCCTGCCCCTCCATGCACTGGATCGTCTTGCCCATCGAAGGCGCGGAGTGGCGCAGATAGGCGGCGGCCGAGGGGAAGGTCTCGTCGTCGGCCATCGCGGCCTGCAGGTCGCCGAAGCGGGTGATCATGTACGCGGCTTCGCCGTGGTACTGCACGCGCGCGATCGCCGTGCGCCGGCGCAGGTCCGCGAGGATCTCGTGCAGGTTCGGGACCTCGTCGCGGGCGAAGTCGATCTGGGGAACTTCGAGCTCCGAATTGTGCATCGGGACCTCCGGGGAAGCGGGCATCCGGACTGAGGCCGAGGACCACCTTCATCCTACGCCAACGCCTCGAGGCTGGGGCGCCCGTTCCGCACCCGCGGGACGTCTTCCTCGGCTGCAACTGCCCGACCCTAGAGAACCCAGACCCGAGGCGCTGCCACACAATCCTTGCACTGGAATTCATGCGCGTGTGCCATCCCGATCTCGAGATCGAGCTGCCCGGGACCCTCCCGCCGCGTTGATGCCGTCCCCGTGTGAATCCGCTCGGTGCCCGCGGTGCTCGCGCGAGCCTGATTTCCGGCCGGGTCGGGGGTGCTCGGCGTTCTTTCGCTAGTTCTCGAGCGACTCGATCCAGCTTCGAACCGCGAGCGAGAATTCCGTGAAGTCGCGAGCGGAGCGCGCGAGCGCGTCGGCGACCTGCTGCTGGTCGATGCGCAAATAGCCGTGGACCAGGATATTTCGGAAGCCTCCGAGGCCTCGAAGGCGAGTGCGCAGCTCCGTGCCGACCACGCCGCGGGCGGCGAGTTGCTCGAGGATGTCTTCGTAGTCCTGGGCACTCGCACCGAAGTGAGCGCTCAAGATGTGATTCCCGATGTCGAAGGCGATCTCGGCCGCGAGCTGGAGTCCGCGCTCGACGGCCCAGCGCCGCTGGAAGTCGCGGCGCAGCGCGGCTGCGTCCGGTGCACCGAACTCGCCGAGCTGGGACAGGACCTCCTCGAGCCGCAGCAGCCGCTCCCGGATCGCCTCACGACGCAGGACCAAGCCGCTCCTCCTGGCGCTCGCGGATCAGCCGCCACTGCTCCTCGCGCAGCGGCTGGAAATCCCAGAAGCGAGCGCGCGCTCGCGTGACGAATTCGGTCTCGAGCTCCGGATCGGCTGAATAGAGGCAGATGCCCGCGTCGGCGATCTCGCGCGCGAGCACGATCGGCGCGTCGTTCAGGGAGACGAGGTCGACGGCTTCGCCGGTCTCACGGGTGAGCAGAGCCCGCAGCGCGAGCAGCTCCTGATCAGCGAGTGCGGGCTGCGTGAGCACTGCGAGGTCGATATCGCGCACCAGGCCCTCGGGATCGGAGCGCGCGGCGGATCCGAACAGGTAGACGAGCCTCACGTTGAGGTGCTCGGAGAGAAGCCGCGCGGCTCGCTCGGCTCGCTCGCGGGCTTCACGGCGCGACATGTGCTTCACGAAGGAGAACATAGCGAAGCCGCGCTGAAACACGCGCGGGCACACCCGGCGCGGCCAGTGCGACCGTGACGACGCGCCTTCGAAGGCTCGGAGCCTCGGCCAATGCTCAGGCGCTGAGGCTCGGGTACAGCGACAGCGCGGTGCGGCCCAGAGGCCAGTCGGCTTCGGCCGCGGGCAGCACCGAGAACACCTCGCGCGCGAGCGCGAGCATCGCGGGGTAGTCGATTCCACGGGTCTGCGGGAAGTCCGAGCCCCAGAGCAGTCGCTGCGTTCCGAAGTGCTTCGCGAGCGCGGCCGTGAACGCGCGCTGCGCACTGCGCTCTCCGAGCGAGTGCAGTAGATGCGTCGAGACCTTGAGGTGCAGGGCCTCGAAGCGCGCGAGCTCGAAGAGCGGGGCGCTGCCGTCGAAGAGCGCGGGCAGGACGGCCGGGAAGCCGCAGTGATCGAGCGCGAGCGGCAGCTCCGGAAAGCGCTCGAGTTGCTCGCGCAGTGCGGGCAGCTGATCGGGCAGGATCGTGATCACGACCGCACAGCGGAGCTGCGCGGCGCGCTCGAGCAGCGCGCAGGCCGCGGGGGAATCGAGGCGCGCGCTGCCGTCCTGCGAGATGCAGAAGATCCGCACCCCGTGCATTCCGCTCGTGCCGCAGCAGCGATCCAGCTCGGCGACCGGATCGCGCCCGCAGAGGTCGACCGCGCAGATTCCCGCGAAGCGCCGTGGGTCGGCGGCGGCGCTGTCGGACGCATAGCGGTTGTCCCAGCTGTAGGCACCCACTGCCTGCACCAGCACCGCTCGGTCGACTCCCGCTCGGTCCATCTGCACTGCGAAGTCCTCGGCCGAAGCCGGCGACTCGCGGTACCAGCTCGTGCCGACATTCGAGGGCGCGAGCGGATAGCGCTCGCGGTCCGGCGAGACGACGTGGACGTGGGCGTCGACGATCATTGCGCGGGGAGCCCGCGGCTCAACGCGCGCCCGCGCGCGTGAAGAGTCGCAGCACGGCTTCGACTGCCGCGCCCGCGCGCTCGCGCACGAGCGCCGCTGGGATCGTTCCGAGGGGGTGCTCGATGCTGCACAGGCGCAGCTGCGGCGCGCGGTACGAGGCCGCGACCTCGCGCGCGAGCGGCTCGAAGGGCTGCGTCGCTACGAGCAGCGTCGGGCGTCCTAGCGCCTCGAGCTCCAGCGTGTCGTGGACACTCCACGACGTGCAGCTGCCTCAATCGGCGCTGCCGGTCAGGATCAGATCCGCCTCCGCGGCGAGCGTTGCCAGCAGCTCCGGCGCGCAGGGCAGCGCGGCGTTCGCCTTCTGGCGCAGCCCGACCGAGCGCGCGCCGCTGCGCGCCGCGACCTGATCGGCGATCTCCCGCAGCAGCGCCGCGGCGTTGGGCTTGCCGTTGTCGAGTACGGCGATGCGCTGCCCGGCCAGCGCCGCCGGCAGCTCGGCCAGCACGCGCGGTGCGCGGCCAACGGCTCCCTCGGGTGCAAACACGCGAATCGCGCTCATCGCCACCTCCCTGGTCTGCTTCGATCGTCCCGCTCAGGGCTCGATCGGAAGCGTCACGCTGCGGGTCATGCCCCAGCTCGGAATCACGCACGAGTGCTTGCCGGCGCCGCCGGCCACGAGCACGCGGAGGTTGTCCGGATGCTCGGTGATCGGGCAGCTCGCGTCGTCCGGCAGAGCCTCCTGCCAGGGTCGCAGCTTCCGCACCTGGAACGCGCCGCGCAGCTCCGCGGCGCGGCGCCGTGCGCGCTCGTAGAGGTAGCTCTGGACGTCGCGGCGGGTCCAACCCGCGGCGGCGCAGGTCGCGGCGTGTTCGGGACCGAGCACGACGAAGAACTCCGCAGACGCGACCGGCGCGTTGTTCGATCCGAGTGTGGCCATCACCGACGCGCACTTGTCGAGGATGGTGGCCGGCTCGCTGCTCTCCATGTCGTGGAAGTTGTGCGGATTCTCGCCGCAGAAGAGCGTGACCGCGCTCGGCGCCTCGACGCCGACGCTGCGCGGATAGCTCTCCCAGGGTGAGGCCGCGGCGTTCTCGGCGATGCAGTAGGCGTACTTCGACGGCTGGCCCTGGGTCGAGGCGTCGCCGTCGCCGGGGCGCGCGCCCGCGAGGTGCAGCAATACCAGGCGGAGCGCGCGGCCGACCGTCGCATTCGCGCGATTCCCGGGCCCGAAGCAGCCGAGGCCCGAGTTGAAGCGCAGCAGGGAGGCGGCGCGCCCGTGTACGATCAGGAGTGGCGCGACCGGGTGCGTCGTCGCGTTCACGCCGCGCAGGTTGAGCTCCGGTTGCGCGAGCGCGCGCACCGCGCTCGCGAGCACCGGCAGCACGCCGGGAGGGCAGCCCGCGAGCACGGCGTTCACCGCGATCGCGCGGCGCGTCGCGCGGCCGTGGCGCGGGGGTAGCTCGGCGAGGATCTCGTCCGGATCCGGCGCAGTGCCCCCGCAGCCCGCCTCGAGCATCGCCGCTACGCGCTCTGGTGTCGGGGCCACGAGCGGCAGCCCGTCGCCCCAGCCGCGTGACGCGTAGGCAGCCATCAGCGTCTCGGGCAAGTCGTCGGCGAGCTCGAGCCGCTCGAGCGCGTCCCCCTCGAGCGCCCCGCGTGCGTCCTCAGCAATAGACATCGGGCTCCAGGTCGCGCCGCAGCGGGCCGACTGCATCGAAGGGGTCTCGGCTCTCGGGCACGAGGTGGCCCGAAAGCGGGTCGTAGAGCGGGCTCGGCGGCACCCCTGAATCCTACCAGCACACGCGGAAGCAGGGGCGGGTCCGGCGCGGGATAGAATCAACTCGTTCCGCCCGACCGGAGCGCCGCCATGGAAGCAATTCGCATCGACCGCCACTGCGCCGAGATCGAGGACCGGGGCCACACGCGCCTCGCCGCGATCGACTGGATGCGCGGCGCCGTGATGGTGCTGATGGCGATCGACCACGCGTCGCAGACCTGGAACGCGGGGCGAGTGAATGCCGATTCCGCCTATCTCTTGAATCCTGCGACGGGCGCACCGCTCTGGATTCCCGGCAGCGATCTTCCCGCAGACCAGTTCTTGACGCGCTGGATCACGCATCTCTGCGCGCCGACCTTCCTGTTCCTCTCGGGCACCTCGCTCGCGATGTCGCTCGAGAAGCGCGCGCGCGAGGGGACGGCCGCGCGCGAGCTGGATCGCCACCTCCTGATCCGCGGGCTCGTCGTGCTCGCAGGCGAGGCCTATCTATCGGCGCTCGCGGGCGGAATCATGCTCCAGGTCCTGTTCGCGATCGGCGCGAGCCTGCTCGCGATGATCCCGCTGCGCCGGCTGCCGACCCGCGCGCTGCTCGCCGGCAGCCTCGCCTGGCTCGCGGGCGGCGAGCTCGTCACGCGCGCGCTGATCGAGCCGGGCGCCCCGGTGCCGCTCCCGCTCGCGCTGCTCTTCGCGCCGTCGACTTCGGGTCCCGTGATGGTGCTCTATCCGTTATTCGGGTGGCTGGCGATGCTCGCGCTCGGCTGGTGCTTCGGTCGCACCCTGCTGGGTCTGCCGGCGGGCCCGGCCGGTCGCGCGCGCGCCGAAG
>CAYTJA010000089.1:0-49841 GCA_964437835.1 uncultured Spirochaetales bacterium | reverse complement strand
GCCGGTGCCGATCCCGTCCTCGACTTCACCGACCTCGGCTATGCGTCGACCTACCGGGTCGCGCCGGCTGCCCTCGAGACGCTGGCCGAACAGCTCGTGCACCAGCTCCAAGCGCTCGGCGCCGAAGTCGCGCTGCTCGAGATCGCAGACGGACTGCTCCAACCCGAGACGGCGGCGCTGCTGTCGAGCCCGCGCTTCCAGAACCTGGTGGACGGGATGCTGTTTGCCACGCTGGACTCCCTCGGAGCGGTCCAGGGCACCAAGATGCTGCGGCGTCTGGGCTATCGGCTGCTCGGGGTCACGGGGCTGATCTCCACGGCACCCCTACTGATGCGCGAGGCTCAACGCGCCACCAATCTGCCCGTCTACGGGCGCGCGGAGCTCGCCGATCCCTCGGTTGCCGCGAAGCTGCTCGGAGAAGCACGTGCAGCAGTCCCCTGAGTCGGGCGGCTCCGGAAAGCAAGGGAGCGCACAGGACCTGCAACGCTGCGTACTGCGGGCGCCTGCGCTGCCGCCCCTCGAATACTTCACCTGCGTTCCCGAGCGGCTCGCACCCAGCGCCTCCCTGTTGGTCGCTGTGCATGGCGTGTCGCGCAAGGCGAACGAGCAGGCCCAGCTCCTCGCGCCGCTGTGCGAGAAAACCGGAAGTGTCCTCGCGGCGCCTCACTTCTCCCAGGAGCTGTTTCCCGATTTCCAGCGCCTCGGCCGCCCGGGCCGTGGACCGCGCGCAGACCTGGCACTCGACGCGATGCTCTCCGAGCTGCGTCGCGACCTCGAGTGCCTGTTCGGAAGGGTCATCTTGTTCGGCTATTCGGGCGGAGGACAATTCGTCCACCGCTATGTGATGGCACATCCCGGGCGGGTCACCAACGCGATCGTCGCGGCACCGGGCTGGTTCACCTTTCCCTCCCGCGATCGCGCGTACCCGTACGGACTGAGGATGAAGCGGGAACTCCCGGGGGTGGAGTTCCGCGCGGAAGCCTTCCTGCGCGTGCCTATCACGGTGGCCGTCGGAGCCAAGGACGACGACCCCGAGGCCGAGCATCTGCGCCACTCGTCGGCTCTGGACCGGCAACAGGGTCGGAGTCGGCTCGAGCGCGCCGAAACCTGGGTTCGGGCGATGCAGCAAGCCGCCAAAGAGGCGGGCCTCGTGTCTCGGGTGCGTCTCGTGACCCTGCCAGGAGTGGATCACTCCTTTCCCCAGTGCATGTCCCACGGCCTGGGAGACCTCGTGCTCGACGCAATCAAAGGCAGCCCGGGGAGCGACCAGACCGTGGAAGAGCCGCCGGCGCGAATCGCAGCGAGCATGACAGGCGGGTCGGCGGACGAGAGGTGAGGCACGCACTTCAGCTCGCGGGCGTGGCGACCGCCGGCGCGCTCCTGCTGTCCGCGCCGGCGTTGGCGGATCGGTCCGATCACAGCGCGCGGAGCCTGCAAGCTCGCGTGCTCCGGGTGCCCGAACTGCCTCGCCTCGAGTACTTCACCTACGTGCCACAGCGAGTCGCACCCGGCAGCTCCCTGCTCGTCGCCGTGCACGGCGTCTCGCGCAATGCGCACGAGCAGGCCCAGCTGCTGGCACCGCTGTGCGAGAAAACCGGCTGCGTGCTCGCGGCGCCGCTCTTCTCCCGCAAACAGTTTCCTGATTTTCAGCGCCTCGGCCGCCCGGGCCGTGGAGCGCGAGCGGACCTCGCTCTCGACGCGATGCTCTCCGAGCTGCGACACGACCTCGGTCTCCGCTTCGAGCGCGTTCTGCTGCTCGGCTACTCGGCTGGCGCACAGTTCGTGCACCGCTATGCGATGGCGCATCCCGGCGGGCTCACGGGCGCGATCGTCGGGGCGCCGGGATGGTTCACCTTTCCTTCTCGCGACCAGGACTACCCGTACGGCCTGCGGCTGGAGCGGGAGCTCCCGGGTGTGGAGTTCCGCGCCGAGGCCTTCTTGCGCGTGCCGATTCTGGTGGTCGTCGGAGCGGAAGACGATGACGAGAGGTCCGACCATCTGTACCGCTCTTCCGCCGTGGACCGCCAACAGGGCAAGAGTCGACTCGAACGCGCCGAGCGCTGGGTCGCAGCGATGCACGAGACCGCTGCAGAGGCGGGACTCGCGTCGCGGGTGCGTCTCGTGACTCTACCGGGGGCGGGTCACTCCTTCTTGGAATGCATGTCCCGCGGCCTGGGAGACATCGTGCTCGCAGAGCTCGCAGGCCCTCCAGGGCGCGCGGATCGCGCAAATGGCGTTGGCGAGCAGCCGAATCGAGTCGCGGCGAGCCAGGCAGGCGGATCGGCGGCCGAGAAATGAGGCGCGCCTGTCGCATCGCCGGCCTGGCGAGTGCCTGCGCGCTGCTCATGGCCTCACCAGCGCTGGCGGATCGGCGCGATCCCTCCGTCGATTTCTCGCTGGACCGCGGGCTGCGCGTGCGCTTCCCGAGGCAGGATCTGTCGCTTCGCTTGACCGGAAGGTTGGACCTGGGCGGAGCCGTCTTCGACGCCGACCTGACTCCGATCGACGATGACTTCGAGATCCGCCGCAGCCGGCTCGCCCTCGACGCCCGCTTTCGCGACGACTGGCGAGCGCGCATCGAATACGACTTCTCCGGCTTCGAGAACATCACCGGCTTCGACAGCGGCTGGCTCGGCGTGTGGCTCGGCTACGAAGGCTTTTACAACACCCGGATCCGCCTGGGCAACGACATCATCCCCTTCGGACTCGAGGAGACCACCAGCTCGGCTGCCATCGTGTTCGCCGAGAGGGCCATGCCGTCCGCGCTGACTCCGTCGTACGGCCTGGGCCTGACGGTACGCGGGCACGGGAACCTGTTCCGCACACCAATCGGTCGCAGTCGCTTCACCTACGGTGGCGGCATCTACACCGAGCCCTTCGCCGATTCCGATTTCGACCGCCACAAGAGCGAGCACGTGGGAGTGGCCGGGCGCGCCACGTTCGCCCCCCTCGCCGACACGAGAAGCGTGATCCAGTTCGGCGGGTCGGCGGAGTACCGCAAGGTGCTCGGCGGCCACGACTGGCGGGTGTCGGTCCGCCCCGAAGCTTCGCTCGCTCCCTCTCTCTACGGCCGCAGCCTGAACGAAATCGCGAACGTCACCAACGCCGGCGCGGAGGCGGCAGCGCAGTTCGGGCCCTTGCTGGTGCAGGGCGAGTACCTGCGCACTTTCGTCGAGCGCCAGAGTTTCAGCCGGCTCAGGGATCCAGAGTTCGATGGGGCCTATGCGCAGCTCTCCTGGGTGGTCACGGGCGAGCAGCACCAATACTCGAAGACTTCCGGAACCTTCGGGCGCGTGAGTCCCGTGAGTCGATTCGGCGCCCTCGAGCTGGCCGCGCGCTGGAGTTGGATCGATGTGACGGACTCCGGAGTTCGGGGAGGGGAGGCGCAGAACATCACCGCCGGCGTCGGCTGGTGGGTGCGGGAGAATGTTCGGATTCTCTTCAACTACGTTCATGTGGACGGGAAGAACGCGAGGACCCTGCTCGACGACGATCCGCAGATCTTCCAGTTCCGTGCGATCTTTGCGATCTGAGCCGCAAGCAGTCGGAGTCGGCGCGAGGCGAGCCAACGCCGAGCGAATGTCAGCGGAATCGCGTGAAAGAAAGCGAGGAGCGGCGATCTCTTCTCGAACCCCTGAGGAGCCGGGGGCCAGTCCCCCGGCAGGCCCGAGGCCGCCGCGCGCAGCAGCTGCGCGCGTGAGCCTGCCGCGCATCTGGGCCGGACGGCGCCGTTGGATCCTGGTGCGCTTGGTGGCCAACGGCTTCGGGCAGGCCGCGACTGCCCTCGGCGTCGCAGTGCTGATCCACGAGCTCCTCCAGCCCCGGCCCGCCGCCCTGCCTGCGCTGCTGCTCCTGGGTGCGGGCGGTTTCGTCGTCGCCGCTCTGCGCATCCAGGCCGCCGGTCTCGGAGAGCGCCTCGGCCAGCACTACGTGATGCGCGTGCGGCTTCGCATCTTCGAGCGCCTGGCACAGCGGCCGGGCCGCGGGGGGGCCCCCGATCGTGCGGGTCTCTCGATGACGCGACTGATCGGCGACCTGAACTCGCTGCGCAACTGGGTGAGCGCGGGCATCGCGCGCAGCGCTGTAGCCGGCGTCACGATCGCCGGGGTGTTGCTCGCGCTCGCGTGGTTGCACCCGAGCGCGGCGGGCTGGTTCGCGGGGATGGTGCTCAGCTGCGGCATCGGCGCCGTCGCGCTAGCTCCCGCGCTGCGCGGCCGCGTGCGCGAGGCGCGCCGGCGGCGGGGGCGCCTCGCCGGCAACCTGGGGGAGAAGCTGATCGCCTTCCGAACCGTGCAGAAGCTGGGCCGCACTGACGCGGAGCTGCGCCGGGTGCGCCGTCACAGCGAGGGATTGCGCGACGCCCTGGTCAAGCGCGCGCGCGCCGCGGAGGCCGTACGCGCGCTCCCGGATCTCGCCACACCGCTGGTGCTGGCGCTGTGGATCGGCACGATGCGCAGCAGCAATCTGAGCGAGACCGCGGCGGGCCTGCTGCTGCTGGGCACTCTCACCGCGTCACTGCGCGACCTCACCCAGGGCCTCGATCACCGACTCTCGTTCGCGGAGGGCCAGCGCCGCATCTCACAGCTGTTGGAGGGGCCCCGACTGCGGGAAAAACGCCAGGCGCAGGCGCTTCCGCCCGGTGGGCCCCTCGGTCTAGAGCTCTCCAAAGCCGCCGTGGATGGCATCCTGCGCGGCGTCACCCTGCGGGCCAGGCCGGGGGAGCGGGTTCTGGTCAGCGGTGCTGCGGGTTCCGGAAAGTCGACGTTGCTGGCTCTCGCGAGCCGGCTCCTCGATCCCGACGCCGGTGCCGTTCTGGTCGACGGGGTCGATCTGCGGGACCTCTCCCTCGACACCCTCCACGAAGCCGTGCAGCTGGTTTCGCCGGAGCTCCCGCTGCTGCGTGGCAGCATCGTGGAGAACGTCAGCTACGGAGCGCACGAAGACGACCCGGAGTGGATCCAGCAGGTTGCGGAGGCCTGTGGCCTCGCGCGCAAGGATGCGGGGGAGGATCTGCTCTCGGCTCGCGTCGAGGAACGCGGCGCCAACCTCGCCAACGGACTCCGGGCGCGCGTGACTCTGGCGCGCGCCCTCGCGATGCGTCCGCGCCTGCTGCTCGTCGACGATCCCGCCTTCAGTGCGGATGAAGAGGCCGCCGCGGCGCTGCGCAAGGCGCTGGAGCTTCACCCGACGACGGCGCTGATCGCGGCCTCCGATGCATCGGAGATGCTGCGTTTCGATCGGGTCTGGCGACTCCAGGGTGGTCGCGCTGTCGAAACCTCGGGCATCGAGGCAGTGGCTGGAGCGCTGTCGTCGGAATCCGAAGCGAGATCGAAGCCACGTCGATCGCGGTGATAGTCCAGTCGGCGTCGCCAGCCGGGAGGCCCGGGACATCTCCATGCTCGGTTCCGTCCCCGAGATTCGCGCCCTCTACCGCGCGAGCTCCAGGCGGATTCACTTCACTCGCCTTTGGCTCACGGCGCGGGGCGAGGCCGCTCGAGGATCGAGTTCGTTCGCCTGGGGCCCTCTCTGTCGAGCACCGCGACCGCCTCGACGTGCGGGGTCTGCGGGAACAGGTCGAAGCCCCGCAGCGAGCGCAGGCTGAAGCCCTCTGCGAGGATGCGCGAGAGATCCCGCGCGAGCGTCGCCGGATCACAGGAAACGTAGATCAGCCGGCGCGCGACGCGGGCTGCGAGCGCGCGCGCGGTAGCGCCGGGCAGCCCGCTGCGCGGCGGATCGACGACCGCGACTTCGAGCTCTGCTTCGCCCGCGCCGCGCGCTGCGAGCCAGTGCTCGAAGCGCCGCTCGACGACTTCGACGTTCGCGAGATCCGCCGCGGCGAGATTCGCGCGCAGGTCCAGGACCGCCGCCGGATTCGACTCGAGAGCGGTCACGTGCCCGAAGCGGCGGGCCAGGCCCAGCGTGAAGAGACCGGCGCCGCAGAATGCGTCCAGCAGCTCCCGCCCGCTCCCAGCGGCCTCGTGCACCTCGGCCACGAGCGCCTCGCAGAGGCCCGGATTCGACTGCGTGAAGACGCCGGGGGAGAACCCGAACGCATCCCCCGCGAGCTTCCAGACACAGCGGTCGCCGGCCTGCACCGGATCGGAGTGCTGCGCCGGCGCGCTCGCAAGCCGCAGCGTGCGCACCCCTGCGACGCCGAGCGAGAGCTCCCACTCGCCGTCCGCGGGGCGACTGCGCGCCAGCGCTCCGAGCGCGGTGTCGAGCTCGGGCTCGAGCACGGGACACGACTCGACCGCGCATAGCTCGTGCGTTGCGCGGCGCCGATAGCCGACGCAGCCGCCCCGCGCGGCGACGCGGCTGCGTCCGCGATAGCCGTAGGCCCGGGGCGAAGCGACCACCTGCGGTGCCTCGCGGAACTCGAGCCCGCCGATCCGACGCAGCGCAGCGGTGAGGATCTCGCGCTTCGCGGCGAGCTGGACCGGATAGGCCAGGTGCTGCCACACGCAGCCGCCGCAGTCGCCGAACACGGAACACTGCGGTGTGACACGCCCAGGCCCAGGCGCGAGCAGCTCTCGCAACTCGCCGCGCAGGAAGCGCTTGCGTTCCTCGACGATCTCGACGCGCACCCGATCGCCGGGCGCCGTGAATGGCACGAAGACCACGCGCCCATCCGGCCCGCGCCCCACCCCCTCGCCGCTGCTGGCCAGCCGCTCGATCTCGAGCTCGCATTCCACTGTGCCATGATACGCTGCAACGCACCGCGCAGAGATCACAGCAAAGGAGACGCTCCGCGTGAAGACCAGCTGTTTCGAGCTCGAGGTCAAGGACCAGGTGGCACACCTCGTGCTGAGTCGCGCCGAGCAGCTCAACACGATGATCCCCGCGTTCTGGAGCGAGCTCCCGCAGCTCGTGAACCAGCTCTCGGATGCGGGCGAGGCGCGCGCGCTCGTGATCTCGTCGACCGGCCGTCACTTCAGCGCGGGCATGGACCTCGCGGTGTTCCAGGGCGGCTCGAGCGCTTTCTCGGCCGACACTCGGCCGGGCTCCGATGCCAGCGCTCCCGAGCTCGGCCGCGTGCGCGCGGGCCTGCGCACGCAGGCGCTCGCGTTGCAGGACAGCTTCAGCTGCTTCGAGCGCGCGCGCATGCCCGTGATCGCGGCGATCCAGGGCGGCTGCATCGGCGGCGGCGTCGACATGATCTGCGCGGCGGACCTGCGCTACTGCAGCGCCGACGCATTCTTCTGCATCCAGGAGATCAACATCGGGATGACGGCGGACGTCGGCACGCTGCAGCGGCTCCCGCGGCTGATCCCGGACGGCGTCGCGCGCGAGCTCGCCTACACCGGGCGGCGTCTGCCGGCCGCCGAGGCGCAGGCGCTCGGCCTCGTGAACCGCGTGTTTGCAGATCCTGCCGCGCTCGTCGCGGGCGCGCTCGAGGTCGCCCGCGAGATCGCAGGCAAGTCTCCCCTCGCGATCTGGGGCTCGAAGGAAATGCTGAACTACACGCGCGACCACTCCGTGGCCGACGGCCTCAACTACATCGCGACCTGGCAGACCGGAATGTTCCAACCCGGGGACATGCTCGAGTGCTTCCGCGCGAAGGCCGAACAGCGCGCGCCCCGTTTCCAGGATCTGTTGCCCCTCAAACGGGGCTTCTAGCCTTGCGGGTCCCGGGCCGGGAGCGGCCCGGCGCTCCCGCTCGCCTGCGGCTCCTGCGCGCCGAGGCGGCTTGTTTTCACTCCGCTCGCCTCTGGCTCGCTGCGCGCCGAAACGGCTTGCCCGCACTCCGTAGCTACGACCAGACCGCCATCGCGGCCGTGCGGGCATGGACGCACTGCTCCGGCCTCCAGTTTCCCCCGGAACTTGCCGACACGTGATGCGGGCCTGGTGTGACGGGGAGTTCCCCGCGCGCTCGACCCCTACACGCAGATTGCATGGGGAACAGGGCGCAGCGCGGTGTCGGCCAACGAAGAAATCAGCGAGCTTCCGAGCCTTGCACGGCTCGAGCGGGACGAGCTGCACCAGCTCGAAAAGAGCCTGAGTCGGGAGTGGATCGAGACCGACGGCCTCGGCGGCTATGCCTCGTCCACCGCGCTGCTCTGCCCCACCCGCCGCTACCACGCGCTGCTGGCCGGCCCGCCTCCGGGCTCGCTGTGCCGCCACGTCTTCTTGACCCGCTTCGAGGAGACGCTGCACGGCGGGCTGCGCGAGTTTCCACTTTCGATGGCGCGCTACGCGGGCGTCTTCGCGCCGCTCGGGCACCAGGGCATCGAGCGCTTCGAGCTGGTTCCCTGGCCGCGCTTCCAGTATCGGATCGGAGACGCGACCGTCGTGCGCGAGATCCTGTTGCCGCGCGGCCGCTCCACCGTGCTGCTGCGCTGGCGCCTGCGCGGCGCGGCCGAGGGCCTGGAGCTCCGGCTGCGGCCCCTGCTCGCGTTCCGCGAGGCCGACGCGCTCACCTTCGAGAACCTCGCGCTCGATCCGCGCTGTCAAAAGCTGCCGAACGGTTTCCGCGTGCAGCCCTACGCCACGCTGCCGCCGCTCTGGATCACGACCTCGGGCGCCCACGCACACTTCGAGCCGGATCCCGTCTGGTACCGCGGGATCGAGTACACGGCGGATCTCGAGCGCGGCTATGACGCTCACGAGGACAACTTCTCGCCCGGCGTACTGCAGGTGCGATTCGACCGCGAGCTCGACCTCGTGGTCGCAGCATCGACGGCGCTGCCGGTCGAGGACCCTGCGCAGCTCTTCCGCAACGCGGCACGCGAACGCAGCGCTGCGGCGCACTACAGCTTCCGCGAGGGTGGCGGCGTTCCCGCACTGCTCGCGCAGAGCGCGGACCAGTTCCTGTACCAGGCCCCGGGCGGCCGCGCGGGCGTCGTCGCAGGCTGGCCCTGGTTCGGCGACTGGGGGCGCGACAGCTTCATTTCGCTGCCGGGTCTGTTGCTCTCGCGCGGTCTCGTCGAGCGCTGTGGCGACGCGCTCGAAGCGGCGCTGCCCTGGCTCGACGACGGACTGATGCCGAAAGTGTTCGGCCGCACGCGCGCCGACAGCCAGTACGGCGCGGCCGATGCCTCGCTCTGGTTCGCCCGCTGTGTGCTGCTGTGGCAGCGCGCGGGCGGCGAGCGCGAGCGCCTGCTCGAGCGCTTCCTGCCGGCGTTGCGCGAGATCGCCTGGGCCTATCGCAACGGCACGCGCCTCGGGATCCGCTGCGACTCCTCGGGCCTGCTGCGCGCGGGCTCCCCCGAGCTGAACGCGACCTGGATGGACGCCCGCACCTCGAAGGGGCCGGTGACGCCGCGCCACGGCTTCGCGGTCGAGCTGAATGCGCTCTGGTATCAGCTGATCGCGCATCTCGAGGAGCTCTTTGCACTCGCCGGGGACGCCGCCGCCCGCTCCGCGATGGCCGAGCAGCGCGCGCGGATCGGGCATGCATTCTTCGAACGCTTCTGGCTCGCGGACGGGCGTTACCTCGCGGACTGCTGGGAGGATGGCATCGCGGACCGCCGCGTGCGCCCGAACATGGTGATCGCCGCCGCGCTCGAAAAGAGCCCGCTCTCGCGCAGCCAGCGCGCCGACGTCGTTGCGCGTGCCGAGGCGGAGCTGTTGACGCCGCGCGGCCTGCGCACGCTCTCTCCCGAGGATCCAGACTATCAGGGTCGCTGCGAGGGCGGCCCCGAAGCGCGAGATCTCAGCTATCACCAGGGGAGCGTCTGGCCCTGGCTGCTCGGCTTCTACTGCGAAGCGCTGCTGCGCGCGCATGGCCCGACGCCCGAGCTGCGCGCCCGCATCGAGTCGCTGATCGCGGAGTTCGGCGATCATCTCGACACGCAGGGCCTCTGCCACGTCTCCGAGGTCTTCGATGGCGATCCGCCGCACCGGCCCAGCGGCTGCATCGCGCAGGCATGGTCCACGGCCGAGCTGCTGCGTGCGGCCGCGCTGTTGCGCGCGCCCTTCCCGCCCGGGGGCATGTCGTGACCCGCGTGCTGATGCTGGGCTGGGAATTCCCGCCGCACATCTCGGGCGGTCTCGGCACCGCCTGCTTCGGTCTCACCAGCGGCCTCGCGCAGCACGGAGTCGGCGTGACCTTCGTGCTGCCGCGCCGCCACGGCGACGAGAACGCGGCGCATCTGCGCCTCGTCGGCTGCAACGACATCCCGCAGCCAGCGGCCGCAGTCTCCGCAGCGGGCCGCGGATTCGCGGAAGGCGCAGCTCTGCTGCCCGAGCGGCGCGCGCTGCTCGAGCTCGCGCGGCGCAGCCTCGCAGTCTCCAGCCAGCCCGCGCTGCTCTCGGCCTACATGAGCCCGCGCGAATACCAGCAGCGCTGGCGCCAGGGATCCGCCCACCACGCGCAGGTCGCAGATCCCAGCTGGCGGGAGCTCTGGGCCTCGCTATTGGCACTGCCGGCGCTCGCCCCCTCGGCCGCGGCACTCGAGCGCAGCCTCGACTGCGGCGGCTCGCTGCAGCTTTCAGGGAGCTACGGGCCGGATCTGATGTTCGAGGTAGGGCGCTATGCAGTCGCAGTCGCACTGTTCGCGCAGTCCGAGCCCTTCGACCTGATCCACGCGCACGACTGGATGACCTACCCCGCGGGCCTCCTGGCCGCGGCGCTGACGGGCAAGCCCCTCGTCGCGCACGTGCACGCGTCGGAGTTCGACCGCAGCGGAGATTCGCAGGACGCTCGCATCCGCGAGCTCGAGAGCGTCGGCTTGCGTGCGGCGAGCCGCGTGATCTGCGTCTCGCACTACACGGCCGGCATCGTCGGGCGGAGCTACGGCATCGCATCAGAGCGCCTGCGCGTCGTACACAACGCGGTCGCTCAGCGCAGCGATGAGTTGCTGCCGCGCCAGAAGTCGATTGCCGAGCCGATCGTGCTCTTCCTCGGCCGTGTGACCTTCCAGAAGGGCCCGGACTACTTCGTCGAGGCGGCCGCGCGCGTCTCGAAGCTCTTCCCGCGCGTCAAGTTCGTGATGGCGGGCAACGGAGACATGTGGCCGCAGATGGTCGAGCGCGCAGCACGGCTCGGCCTCGCGCGCAACTTCCACTTCACCGGCTTCCTGCGCGGCGCCGACGTCGACCGCATCTACCGCATGGCGGACGTCTTCGTGATGCCCTCGGTCTCGGAGCCCTTCGGGATCTCGCCGCTCGAGGCGATCGCCCGCGGGGTACCGGTGATCGTGTCGCGCCAGAGCGGCGTCTCCGAAGTGGTTCAGAACGCACTCAAGGCGAACTTCTGGGATGTTCAGGACCTCGCAGACAAGATCCTCGCGCTGCTCCAGCGACCCGCGCTGCGCGAGCATTTGATCGCGGGCGGACGCGAGGAAGTGCGCCAGATGCGCTGGGAACGCACCGCCCTGCAGGTATGCGGGATCTACGACGAGATTCGTTCTTCGGCCCCCTCGGAGAC
This sequence comes from uncultured Spirochaetales bacterium, assembly GCA_964437835.1. Lineage (GTDB taxonomy): Bacteria > Myxococcota_A > UBA9160 > UBA9160 > SMWR01 > CAYTJA01. The sequence goes on along the minus strand of CAYTJA010000089.1, from coordinate 38,473 downwards.
ACGGGAGGCTGCGGCATGACGGCGATCGTCTTCTACTTCCAGGTACACCAACCGTTTCGATTGCGCCGCTACACCTTCTTCGACATCGGCAACGACCAGAACTACTTCGATGACGCCGAGAACGCGCGCATCGTGCGGCGCGTCGCGGAGAAGTGCTACCTGCCGATGACGTCGCTGCTGCGGCGGCTGGTCGGAGACTTCGGAGAGCGCTTCCGCTGCGCATTCTCGATTTCGGGAACCGCGCTGGATCAGCTCGAGCGCTGGGCGCCCGAGGCGCTCGACTCCTTCAAAGCACTCGCCGCGACCGGCTGCGTCGAGTTCCTGGCCGAGACGAGCCACCACTCGCTGGCCTGCCTGTATGACGAGGAGGAGTTCAAGAGCCAGGTGCGGGCCCAGGCGCGGCGGATCCAGCAGTGCTTCGGCGCGCTGCCCACGGCCTTCCGCAACACCGAGCTCGTCTGCAGCAACCGGATCGCGCGCCTCGCCGAGGAGCTCGGCATGCGCGGCATCCTCGGCGAGGGCGCCGATCACCTGCTCGGCTGGCGCAGCCCGCATTTCGTGTACCGGCCCGAGACCTGCGAGCGCGTCAAGCTGCTGCTGCGCAGCTACCGGCTCGCCGACGACATCGCGTTCCGATTCTCGAATCGCGCCTGGAGCGGCTGGCCACTCAGCGCCGACAAGTTTGCGCACTGGCTGCACTCGGCGGCCGACGGCAGCGATCTCGTCGGGCTGTTCATGGACTTCGAGACCTTCGGCGAGCACCAGTGGGCCGACACCGGGATCTTCGATTTCTTCTCGAAAGTTCCCGAGGCGCTGCTGCGCCACCCTGGCTTCCGTTTTGCGACGCCCAGCGAGGTGATCGCAAGCTGCGATCCGGTCGCGCGCATGGACATCCCGCACCCGGTCAGCTGGGCCGATGCGGAGCGCGACCTCACGGCCTGGCTCGGAAACCCGATGCAGCGCTCCGCAAGCGAGGCGCTCTACGCGTTGGCAAAGGCGGCGCGGCGCGCAGGCGTCGCGGGCCGCACGGACCTGCTCGAGGCCTGGCGCCGCCTCACGACCTCGGACCACGTCTACTACATGTGCACGAAGTGGTTCTCCGACGGGGACGTGCACAAATACTTCAGCCCCTATGCCTCGCCGCACGATGCATTCATCACGTTCATGAACGTGCTCGATGACGTCGCGCGCCAGCTGGCTCCCTTCGCCGAAACGGGGGAGGACGCGCTGCTCCGGGAACCTGCTCCGGCAGCGCGTGCGCAGGCGGACAGCGCGCGGCTCTAGGCGACCTCGAGCATCCCCGCCGCGCGTGGCGAGCCACAGGCGAGCGGAGATCACCAGGAGGACTGCAGATGCAGCACATGCTCTTCGAAGTCAGCTGGGAAGTCTGCAACAAGGTCGGCGGGATCCACACCGTCCTCTCCACCAAGGCCAAGACGATGGTGGGTCGCTTCGGAGACGACTACCTCTGCCTCGGCCCCTGGCTGCTGAACGCGGAGTCGGAGCTCCCCTTCGAAGACTCCCCGGGCTTCGAAGACTTCAGCGAGGCCTGTCGCGAGATGGGCGTTCCGGTGCGCGTCGGCCGCTGGCTGATCCCCGGACGCCCGCGTACGCTGCTAGTCGAATTCTCGAAGCTTTATCCGCTCAGAGACGGCATCCTCGCCGGGCTCTGGGAGCGCCACCAGGTCGACTCGATCACCGGCGGCTGGGATTACGTCGAGCCGCTGCTCTTTGGCCACGCCTGCGGGATGGTGATCGAGAAGTGGCTGCGCGAGATGTCGTCCCTGCGACCGCTGCCGCCGGTGGCGCACTTCCACGAGTGGATGACCTCTGCGGGCATGTTGTACCTGAAGGATCACGCGCCCGAGGTCGGCAGTGTCTTCACGACGCACGCGACGATGCTGGGCCGCGCGGTCTCAGCTATGGGGCTCCCGCCCGAAGAGGGCCTGCTCGGGCGCGATCCCGAAGATGTCGCCGAGAGCATGGGCGTGACTGCCAAACACTCGATCGAAGGCGTCGCCGCGCGCAGCGCGGACGCGTTCACGACCGTCTCGAACCTGACGGCCGAAGAGGCGGCGGTCTTCCACCGGCGCATGGCAGCGCCGATCCTGCCGAACGGCATCGACCTCGACGTGATCGACGAGATCGCCGGCCCGGTCGGGCGCGACGAGGCGCGCGCGCGTCTCGAGCGGCTCGCGTCGCGCTTCGTCGGCGAAGACATGTCCGGTGCCGCGATGCTCTCGATCTCGGGCCGCTACGAATTCCACAACAAGGGCATCGATCTCTTCCTGGCTGCGCTGCAGCGGATGGAGCGCCGCGCAGGACGCCGCGTGATCGCGTTCGTGATGGTGCCCGCGGGAAACTCGGGCGTGAAGAAGGCGCTCGTCGATCGGCTCGCCAGCCGCGAGCCTGTCGAAGGCGCGCTCGGGATCTCGACCCACAACCTCTTCGACGAGGGCCACGACCCCGTGCAGCGCCGCGCAGGCGAGCTCGGCCTCACGAATCCGCAGGGCTCGCGCGTCAAGCTGATCCAGATCCCGATCTACATGAGCCCGCGCGACGACCTGATGCAGCTGCCCTACGAGGCGCTGCTGCGCGCGATCGATCTCTCCTGCTTCCCGTCCTTCTACGAGCCCTGGGGCTACACACCCGAGGAGAGCCTCGCGGTCGGCGTACCGACGATCACGACCGATCGCGCGGGCTTCGGCGTCTGGTGCCTCGAGAACGGCGTAGGCTCCGAGCAGGGCGTGCAGGTGCTGCGCCGCGTCGGCGTCAGCTTCGACGCGGCGTGTGCCGCGCTCTGCGAGATGCTCGAAGCGCAGCTGGCAATGGAGCGGCCCGCGCGAGAGCTCGCGTCGCTGTGCCGCGCTACGGCGCAGCTCACGGCGTGGTCCGAGCTCGCTGCCTACTACCTCGAGGCCTACGAGCTGGCCATCGCGGCCGCGCGCCGCCGCGAGCAGGCGCTCGCGCCCGCGCGGCCGAAGCGCCGCCTGCCGCTGCCGAAGGCCGCCGGCCCGAGCTCGGGTCCGCGCCTGGTGCACTTCGACGTCGTCGCGCGGATTCCGCGCGAGCTCGAGGGCCTCGATCGCCTCGCGGCGAACTTCTGGTGGAGCTGGGACCCGCAGGCGCGCAGCCTCTTCGAGGATCTCTCGCCCCAGCGCTGGGAAGCCTGCGGCCACAATCCGGTGCGCTTCCTGCGGGAGGTGTATCCGGAAGATCTCGCGGCCCGCGCTTCGGATCGCGACTACTGTGAACGCCTGTCGCATGTGCTCGCACGCTTCGACGCCTATCTTCATCAACAGCCGGCCGAGAACGAGCGCGAGGCGAGCGCGATCAGCACGCGCCATCCCGTCGCGTACTTCAGCGCGGAGTTCGCCGTGCACGAATCGCTGCGCATCTACAGCGGCGGGCTCGGCGTGCTCGCGGGCGACCACCTGAAATCCGCGAGCGACCTCGGCCTGCCGCTGCTCGGCGTCGGCCTGTTCTACCGCAGCGGCTACATGCGCCAGCGCCTGAGCGCCACCGGCGAGCAGATCGCCGAACAAGACCCGAACGACCCCGAGCTGCTGCCGCTCGAGCTGGTGCGCGACGCCGCGGGCGCACCGGTGCGGATCGAGCTCACGCTGCCCTCGAGCACGCTCGTGCTGCAGGCCTACCGCGCGCAGGTCGGCCGCGTGCCGCTCTTCCTGCTCGATGCGGACGTTCCCGAGAACCGCCCCGAGGATCGCTCGATCACGAGTGAACTCTACGGCGGCGACCACGAGAACCGGCTGCGCCAGGAAATCGTGCTCGGGCGCGGCGGAGTGCGCCTGCTCGCAGCACTCGGCATCGCGCCCGGCGCCTGGCACTGCAACGAGGGCCACGCGGCCTTTCTGTCGCTCGAGCGCGTGAGGGGACTGATCCGCGATCACGGGCTCACCTTCGACGAGGCGCGCGAGCTCTGCCGCGCGACGACGGTCTTCACCACGCACACGCCGGTCCCGGCGGGCCACGACCGCTTCGGCGCGGATCTCATGCGGCGCTATTTCAGCGACGTGCCGGCCTGGCTCGGCGTCCCCTGGGAGCGCTTCCTCGACCTCGGCCGCAGCGAGGCGAACGACGATTCCTTCAACATGACCTACCTCGCGATGAGCTTTGCCGCGGTCGTGAATGGCGTCTCCGCGCTGCACGGCGAGGTGTCGCGCAAGCTGCTGCATCCGTTCTGGCGCGACCTCCTGCCCGGCGAGGTTCCGGTCGCGCACGTGACGAACGGCGTCCACCTGCCCACCTGGACCGGGCCGGAGATCGCGCGGCTGCTGCGCCCCGGCGGTCGCCCGCTGGTCGCGGCGGACTTCGCCCTGGCCGGGCGCCTCCCGGACGAGGAGCTCTGGAACGCGCGCGGCGCGGCGCGCCGGCGCCTGCTGCGCGAGCTGCGCGAGCGAATCACGCGCGGCTTCCAGCGCCGCAGCGATCGCCCGGCCCTGCTCGAGAAGATCCTCGACGGGTTGGACGAGAATGCGCTCTGGATCGGATTCGCGCGGCGCTTCGCGCCCTACAAGCGCGCGCAGCTCCTGTTCCGCGACCGCGAGCGGCTGGCCCGGCTGCTGAACGATCCGCGGCGCCCGCTGCGCATCGTGCTCTCCGGCAAGGCCCACCCGCGCGACGCACTCGGCCAGCAGGTGCTGCGCGAAGTCCTGAGCCTCACGCGCGAAGAGCCCTTCGCCGGTCGCATCTTCTTTGCGGAAGACTACGACACCGGTATCGCCGCGACGCTCGTGCAGGGCGTCGACGTCTGGCTCAACACGCCGACGCGACCCCTCGAGGCGAGCGGCACCTCGGGCATGAAGGCCGCCGCGAACGGCGGACTCAACCTGTCGATCCTCGACGGCTGGTGGTGCGAGGCCGCGGACGGCAAGAACGGCTGGTCGATCGGCGGCGGGCAGGTCTTCGACGATCCGGCGCTGCAGGACGAGCTCGACGCGACGACGCTCTACGCGCTGCTCGAAGACGAAGTGCTGCCCTGCTTCTTCGACGGCCGCGAGCAGGGCCGCCCCGGAGCCTGGCTCGCGCGCGTGCGCCACGCACTCGAGAGCATTCCGCCCGTCTTCAACACCGACCGCATGGTCAGCGAGTACCTGAGGCTCGCCTACGAGCCGCTCGCGGCCCAGGGCCGCGAGCTCACGGGCGACGCGCACCGCGGCGCGCGCGCCGCGGCCGAGCGGCACGCGCGGATCCGCCGCGGCTTCCGCGACCTCCGCATCGCCGAAGCGCACATCGGCGACATGCGCGACCTCGCCGTCGGCGACGCCGTCGACGTGCAGCTCGTGCTGGAGCTGGGGGAACTCCGCGAGGAGGACGTCGTCTGCGAGCTCGTCGTCGGCCACGCGCAGCCCACGGGCCTGCTCGCGCGCCAGACCGTCGTGCCGCTCAAACGCAGCAGCGAGGACGCTGCGAGCGCGAAGCCCTGCTACGAGGGCAGCTGGCAGCTCGAGCGCTGCGGCAGCTTCCGCTACGGCATCCGCGTGCGCGCGCGCCGCCGCGGCCTCGTCGATCAAGGGCTCGAGGATCTGGCGATCTGGGCGTAGCTCGGTACGCCATCCTGGAGGTGGGCCGGTGCGCAAGTCCAGCGACAGCGGATTGCGAGTCCGATGCTGCGGGAAAAGGCTGAAGTCGCGACGTCTCGCCGCGCCCATGCCCCGTGCACGTGCTCGCTAGGTCAGCTCGAGGCCCTGTAGCTCTCCGCTGGCGCGCCATCCCCTGAGCAGCTCGAAGAAGGCCTGCGCACCGCCGCCGTACATCCCGCCGAACCATCCGGGGCCTTCCCCGGGCTTGCCTTCGTTGTTGTAATAGCCGGGAGTGCAGCTGCGCCCGAAGCCCTCGCTCGCTCTCGCGGACGCGTGAATCGCGCGCACCCAGTCCGCCTCGGCTGTCTGCGCGCATTCTAAGCTCCTCACGCCGCTCTTCAGGGCGTGCTCGACGATGTACGCGATGTGCTGGCTCTGCTCGTTGTAGAGCTCCGTGAAGTTCGGGGTGAGGCCGGATTGGATGCCGCCCATCAGGAAGCAGTTGGGGAAGCCTCGGCTCAGCAGGCCCTGGAAGGTGGCGATTCCGCCGGCCCATTTTTCACGCAGGCGGAGGCCCTGCCGCCCGACGATCTCGCAGCCCGCGCGGCGCGAGTAGTCGGTGCCCACCTCGAAGCCGGTCGCGTAGATCAGGCAGTCGAGCGCGTACTCCTGGCCCGCCACCACGACCCCGCGCTCGCTGATCCGCTCCACGCCGCTTCCCTGGGTGTCGACGAGCGTCACGTTGGGGCGGTTGAAGGTCGGCAGGAAGTCGTCGTGGAAACAGGGTCGCTTGCAGAACTGCCGGTAGTAGGGCTTCAGGGACTCTGCGGTCGCGGGATCGCGCACGAGAGCGTCCACGCGGGATCGGATCTGCTCCATCTTCTGGAAATCCGCGAGCTCGAGCCTCGCGGCGAACTCTTCCGGCGAAACGCTCGGCGCTCCGCCGCGCTCCGCCAGGCCCGATAGATTCCGGATGATGTCGGTCCAGCCGTCGCTCACGAGGTCTTCTGTCGTGAAGCCTCCGGAGACCAGGGTGCTGAAGTTCTCGATCCGGCGCTGCTGCCAGCCCGGCTCGAGCGACTTCGCCCATTCCGAATCCGTCGGGCGATTGCCTCGCACGTCGATCGAGGAAGGGGTGCGCTGGAAGACGTAGAGATGCGCGGCCGCCTCGCCGAGGTGTGGGATGCACTGCACCGCCGTCGCTCCGGTGCCGATGATGCCGACGCGCTTGTCGTGAAGCCGCGTCAGGTTGCCGTGCGTGTCCCCGCCCGTGTAGGCGTAGTCCCAGCGGCTGGTGTGGAAGCTGTGGCCCTGGAAGCTCGCGAGTCCCGGGATGCCCGGCAGCTTGGGCCGGCTCAGCGGTCCGTTCGCGAGGCACACGAAGCGGGCGCGCATGCGGTCGCCGCGATTGCTCGAGAGGATCCAGCGCGCAGCGCCCGCGTCCCAGCGCAGCTCCGTGACCTGCGTCTGGAAGCAGGCGTTCCGGTAGAGGTCGTAGTGCTTTGCGATGGCTCGGGCGTAGGCCAGGATTTCTGGCCCGTAGGAATATTTCTCCTTCGGGATGTAGTTCAGCGCTTCGAGTAGCGGCAGGTAGATGTACGACTCGATGTCGCACTGCACGCCGGGGTAGCGGTTCCAGTACCAGGTGCCGCCGAAGTCCCCGGCCGTCTCGATCACCCGGAGCTTCTCGATGCCGGCCTCGCGCAGGCGCGCGCCCACGCAGAGCCCGCTGAAGCCCGCGCCGATGATCGCGACGTCGACCTCGTCGCGCAGGGGGTCCCGCGTGAAGCCCGGCTCCACGGAGGGATCGTCCAGGTAGGCGGAGAGCTCGCCCGCGATCTCCCGGTACTGGGCGATGCCGTCCGCGCGGAGGCGCTTCTCGCGCTCCTGCCGGTACTTCTCGCGCAGCGCATCGGGATCGAAGCCCAGGTCCGCGCGCTGCGGCCGGGGGGTCGACTCGGGCGTCATCGGGAGTTCCTCCAATCGGGAGCGCGGTCGCGGCGACGACCTCCCGTGGGTCGCCGGCAGTCTACTCGGGCCGCGCCCCTGGACCCGGATCGTGACACCGGGTGGTACGCTGCGGAGCACCTTCTCGCGGATGGGAGCCCACGCACATGTCCCTCAACATCTTCGACGAGCAGAGCTACAAGTGGGTCGAGATCGCCGACGACAGCGACAGCTACAAGATCCGGCACGACTACGCGATCCTCGGCTACGACCTTGCGAAGGGCAGCTGCGACCTGCTCGTGCGCTGGAGCGGCGACGGCGGCCACTGCATCCGCCACCGGCACGTCGCCACCACGACGAGCCTCGTGATCCGCGGCGAGCATCGCCTGATCGACCTCTACGAGGGCGGGCGCAGCGAGAGCCGCGTGAAGCGCGCGGGAGACTACGCACTCTCGCTCGGGGACGCGGTGCCCCACCTCGAGCGCGGCGGAGACGACGGCGCGCTCGTCTTCTTCGCGAACCACACGCAGAGCGGCGTGCTCTACGAGCTGATCGACGCGGACCTGAAGGTCACGCACGAAGTCACGATCCAGGAGCTGGTGGGGCTCTGGAAGGCTCAGTGACCCGCTGACGCCGCGCCGGCGGCCGCTCTGCGCCCGCCGAGCGTTGGCCTGCGCGACCGCCTCGGAGAGCGGGAGCGTCGTGACGTTGGGCAGGCTGTCGCCGGCGCGCGCCTCGCGTTCAACAAACAGGCCGAGCCCGCCGGAATCTCGCTGCTGCGCTGAGCGCCACCAGAAGCGCCGCGAGCAGCGCTCCCCAGTGGGAAAGCGCCGGGACTTCGGCGACGGCTCCGTGCAGGGCCTCGATCGCAGCGACCAGCGCGTCGTAGGCAGCCTGCTGCTCGGGGCTGAGCGCGCCGGGCAGTAGATTCGTCTCCTCGAAGGGGTCGAGCTCGAGATCGTAGAAGTCCTCGTAGCTGCCGTTGCGCCAGATCAGCTTGTAGCGCTCGTCTCGGATCGCGCGCTGCTCGTCGTCGTAGGGACCGGGGCCGTTCGGGCTGAACTTCTCGGAGTAGGCGTAGGGCCGCGCCGCGAGCGTTCCGAGGCTCGGATCCTCGAGGTACGGGAGCAGGCTGTGCGAGTCCTCGGCGGCGCTCGCCACCCCCGCGATCTCCGCGACGGTGGCGAAGAGATCCACCACGTGAACGAGGGCGAGGCTCTCCGACCCCCGCTCCGCCAGTGGAACCCGGGGGCTCTTCACGATGAACGGCACGTTGATCCCGCCTTCGAAGGTCGTGCTCTTGGCCTTGGTGGCGATGAAGGGAGGCTCCACCACTTCGCTCGCCGTTCCGTTGTCGCCGATGAAGACGATCGTCGTGTCCGCGAGAACGTCCGCGGGGATGCTCGCGAGCACGCGCGCGAGCTCCGTGTCCATGGCCTCCAACGCGGCTTCGCAGTGCGGCACGGGCGTGGCGGCTGGATCGCCCGCGAGCGCCTGGGTGTGCAGGCCGGCGGGGGGTGCGTGGAAGGGAGTGTGCGCCGCGTTGAAGGCGAGCCACACGAACCAGGGGTCCGCGCCGAAGCCCGCAATCGCAGCGATCGCCTCGTCGGCGTTGTCCGTCGTCGCGTAGACGGCATAGCCGGGCTCGACGACCCCGTCCGTGAGCTTTGGCCAGCTGAAGTAGCTCGGGATCTGGCCGCCGAGCGCGCCGGCGAAGTGCGTGAAGCCAGAGTCGTTCGGGTGGTCCGGATCGTTTGCCCCGAGATGCCATTTCCCGAAGGCGGCGTTCGAGTGAGTGCCGGCAAGCAGCTCGGGGAGCAGCGTCTCGCCTGTGTCCAGCAGGGGTCCGCCACTCGGGTTTCCGATGCCGGTGCGGAAGCCGTAGCGGCCCGTGAGCGCCGCGGCCCGGGTCGGCGAGCAGGTCGGGGACGCGTATGCGTTTCGGAATAGCACTCCGTCGGTCGCGAGCGAGTCGATCGTCGGTGTCGGCCCCGGGCTCGCCCCTTCACCCGGATGGCCGTAGAGGTCGTCCCGGGAGTAGACGTCGACCTTGTCCACCCCGACGTCGTCCGCGACGACGACGAGAAAGTTGTCGCGGGCGAGCGCTCCGCCGGGAGCGAGGCCGACGAGGGCCGGGGCCGCAATTCTCGCGAGCCAGCCAGCTCCGCGCGCTCCCAGCATCTCGACTCCCTCGGACCCCGAAGCATCGAACCGGGGAGATCGCCCCGAGTTTCGCAGGTTTCGGGAGCGGGCTCAAATCAGTCGGCGGAGCGAGCTACGAGCTGCTCTGCCGTCGGAGCCAGCGCAAGCGCCTCCACTCGGAGCGGTGCGCGGATCTGCTCCGCGGACTTCCCGCTCCCGCCCCGGTTTCGCTCAGCAGAAATCCGAGCCGCCATCCACGTTCAGGTTGGCGCCGGTCATGTAGCTGTTGCGCCGCGAGACGAGGAAGGCGATCACGCAGCCGATCTCCTCCACCTTGCCCGCGCGCCCGAGGTCCACGGAATGCCCGTAGCTCTCCTCGATGTACTTCATCGCGTCGTAGGGGTCGTCGGCGTCGAGCCCGCGCTCGGCCAGGATGGGCCTCAGATTCTCGCTGAAGATCGTCGACAGGAAGGTGCCTGGGCTCACCGTGTTGACGAGGATGCCCTCGGGGCCGAGCGACTTGGCCAGATTCTTCGAGATGCTCGTCAGCGCGGATTTGGCTGCCGTGTAGGAGATCAGTCCCGGGCTCTGGCGCTTGGTCGAGTGCGCCGAGACGTTGACGATGCGCGCCCAGCCGGCCTTGCGCAGCAGCGGAAGCGCGGCGCGGACACAACGCACGGCACTCACGGCGCCGATGTCGAAGTGCTCGAAGTAGGTCTGGTCGTCGAGATCGGCGAAGTGCCCGGCGCCGGAGGGGCCCACGGTATTGACCAGGCAGTTGAGCTCGCCCCAGCGCTCCCCGATCGCGCGAAAGGCGGCCTCCACCTGCTCCGCGCTCCCGACATCCACCTCGAGGCCGAAGGCGTCCGGGCTCCCCGCCTTGCGAAGCGCCTCCACCGCTGCGTCCCGAGACTCGTTCCCGCGCGCGAAGATGCACACGCGCGCCCCGTCGGCGGCCAGGCACTCGGCGCTGGCCCGTCCGATCCCCTTGGAGCCGCCCGTCACGACGGCAGCGGCCCCCGCGAGCCCGAGATCCATCGCGGGTCTCCTTCCGATCGGCCCCCCGGCGGCCTTGGTACGCGAAGAGCGGGCGCGCGGTCAAGGTCGTCGGTCTGAGGCGGAGCCTCGTTGGAATTCTTCTCGTCCTCGCGATCGCCGACATGCGGCCAGCGATCGGGAACCCGCGCGCGGCGCAGCCTCGCTGCAGGAAATGCCCGCGGGCAGGCCGAAAGCCCACAAGACCGCCGCGACACCCGCCGATGCGCCCGGACGGGAGGAACGCGGTGCCGGAGCTCGAGAGCGCGCGGGCGCTGTTGCCCGCCTGGGCCGGGCTCGGCGCGGGGCTGTGGCTCGCGCCGATCTGCCTGTGCATCGGCTGGGCTGCGGCGCGAGTTGCCGCTGCGGCCGCGCTGCCGAGCGCGAGCCGCTGGCGCGCTGCGAGCTGGCCCGAGCGCGCGCGCCTCTGTTATCCGGGGCGCCTCGCAACCGCGCTCGCGGCCGGCGTCGGCGCGGCGGCCACCGGGGCCTGCGCCGCGCTCGAGCCGGGCCTCTTCTCGTGGCTCCCGGCCTGGGGCGAGGCAGTGCTGTGCGCGGCCTGCGCGTGGGTCGGGGGCGAGGCAGTCGCGCTCGATGTCGCGCGGCGCACGAGCGGGAATCCCGCGCTCGGCTTGCGCGGAGAGCTCGCTGGCCTCTTGCTGCTCGCACCCGCGCTGATCCCGCTCGCGTGGATGCTCGCGTTCGTGCGCTCCGAGTGGAGCGCGGCGAGCGCGACGGCTGCAGCCGTCGGAATCGCGGGCTTCGCCGCCGCGGGGATCTGGGCCGGCGTTCCGCTGCTGTGCCTGCTCGGCGCCGCGCGGCGCGCAGACGCGCGCGTGCAGCAGATCGTGCAGCGCGCGGCAGCGCGCGCGGGGGTCACGCCGCGGGCCGTGTTCGAGATCGAGCTCTCGGCGGCGAATGCGTTCGCGTTGCCGCTGCCGCGCTGGCTGCTCTTCACGCGGCGCTGCGCGGAGGGCCTGTCGGATGCCGAGCTCGAAGCGCTCGCCGCTCACGAGCTCGGGCACTTGGCCGAATCGCCGCGCGTCGCGCTCGCGCGGGTGGCCGGTGCGCTCGCGCTGGTTCCGGTGGGCTTCGCGCGGGTCTTCGTCGAGTCGCTCGGGCCGCTGCCCGGCATGCTGGCGATCAGCGCCTGCGTGCTCGCGCTCGCGCTCCCGATCACTCGCGCGCGCGTGCAGCTCGAGCGCGAGGCGGATCTCGCCGCGCGGCGCGGAGAGCTGGATCCCGGACTCTTCGCGCGCGCACTCGCGCGCCTCGGCGAGCTGAACGCGCTGCCCGCAGTCGGCTTCGGGCGCGGCGGCAGCCATCCGCATCTCTACGACCGCCTGCTCGCGGGCGGCGTGACGCCGGCCTTCGCGCGGCCTGCGCCTCCCAGCGCGCTGCGGCTCTTCGCCGGCACCGGAGCGATGATCGCGCTGCTGCTCGTCGCGCTGCCGTTGGCGCTGCAGCCGCGGATCCCGCTCTGGTTCGCCGTGCGCGACAGCGGACTGCGCGCGGCACTCTCGATCGCGTTGACGGGCGGATCGACGCGCGACCTCTACGAGCTCGCTCTCGATCTCGCCGCGCGGGGGCGCACGCACGACGCGCTGGTCGCGATTGCCGCGCTGCAGGCCATCTCGCCAGGGAACTTCGAATACGAGGCCTGGCGCGCGGAGCTGTTCGCTTCGCTCGGGCGCTGCAGCGAAGCCCTGCCCGCGCTCGCGCGCGCGCAGGCATGGGCCGGCCCCGCGGCGGCTGCGAGCACCTGGGTGGGCGCCGCTACCGATCTGATCGGTGCCGCCTGCCAGAAAGCAGCGCGTCGCGCAGCATTCGAGCCGCACTGATCGCGAGCGCCGCAGCGAAACCATCCGCAGCATCGACTAACGTGATAGGCGCTGGAAGCTCCCCGCGCTCGGCTCGCGCCTGCCGCACCAGGGACAGAAGCGGAAGAACTCGCGCGAGCCCGGCCAACGGCAGCGCGGGCAGCGGTCCGGCAGCAGCGGATGCGACCAGACGCGCTTCGGCTTGCGCTTGCAGAGCGGGCAGTAGCGCATGAAGAGGCGCAGCTGCCCCTCGCAGCCCTTGCGCGCGCAGACGCGCACGGCGTCGGCGTCGCGCGGCGCTCTGCGGCCGTTGCTCTCGAAGCGACCCCCGTAGCACCACGGACAGGCGCTCCACTCGGCACGCACGCCGCGCTCGCACTCCGGGCACACCAGCGGGTAGCGCGAGACGTTGCGGAACGAATTGTGGCGCGAGCCGCACCACGGACACACCGCCATCGCCTCGGAGAGCGGCCCGTCGCAGCGATGGCAGTGAAAGCGCAGGCCGAGCTCGCGGCCGTGCGCGCGCCGGAACTGCTCGGCCTGCAGCGCGAGCGCCGACGGCAGCGGGCGCTTGCGGCGGCCGCGGCGGCGCTTCGGCTTCTCCGGCTCGAGCTGCGCAAACGCGCGCTCGAGCGCGTCGTGGAAGACCTTGCCGTCCGCATAGCGCTTGCGCGGGTCGAACTCGGCGGCCTTGCGCAGGACCTGCCGCAGCGGCGGAGGCACCTTCGCGCTGAAGCGCTCGTAGCCCTCGGGCGGCCACGAGAAGGGCCAGTTCAAGAGCCTTCCGGTCAGCAGCTCGTAGGCGATCAGTCCGAGCGCGAAGACGTCGGATCCGAAGCGCGGCTTGCCGTAGGCCTGTTCGGGCGCCATGTAGCCCAGGGTTCCGACTTCGGTGTAGGTGCGCGTGGCTCCCTGCGCGAGGCGCGACGCGCCGAAGTCGCTGAGCGCGGCGCGCCCGTCTTCGAAGATCAGGATGTTCTCGGGCTTGACGTCGCGGTGCAGCACGCCGCGCGAGTGCGCGTGCGCGAGGCCGGCCGCGATGTCTCGCACCACGGCCAGCGCGGCGCTCGCCGAGCGCCGCGCGCCGGCGTAGCTCGCGAGGCTGCGCTTCGCGAGATCGGTTGCGATCGCGAAGCGGCCGTCGAACCAGTCAGCATTGCGGACACTGACGATGTTCGGGTGATCCAGACGGCTCGCGATGCGCGCCTCCTGCTCCAGCTCCTCGCGGCCCCACTCCGCGACCGCCTCGGGGTGCGCGATCTTGAGCGCGATCACGCGCTTTTCGACCAGATCGCGCGCGCGCCAGACCTCGGCGAAGGCCCCGCGCCCGAGCCTCCGCTCGAGCCGGTACTTCCCGAGCCGGCTGCCTCTGCGCAGCTCCACGGTCACGCGGCGATCCATTCCGCTAGTCAGGGGGCGCAAAGCCGCGCGCTGCGAGTGCGCCGCGCAGAACGCTTCCGGGCAGGAGCACGCGGCGCAGCGCGCACAGTCCGGGCGCCTCCCAGCGCTCCTCGGGCACCGCGAAATCGTAGTGCTCGGGGCGCAGCGGGCGGAAGCGCAGGCCGGACTCGCTCGCGATGGTCGAGATCGTGACGCCCCAGTCCGCGCGCCCCTGTGCGACCGCTGCCGCGACCGCGAAGTGCGAGCGCGGCTCGTAGGCATAGCCGGGCGGGCGACGCCCCGCGAGCAGCTCGTCGATCAGCACGCGCGTGCCGCTGCCGCGATTGCGGTTCACCATGCGCAGCCTCGCGTCTCCGAGCAACGCAGCGATGTCGCGCGTTTCGTGCATGCGGGTCACGACTCCCTGGAGCCGGCGGTACCCGAGCAGGAGCCGCAGACCGGGAACCAGGAAGGGCGCATTGTAGACGCCGCTCGCGGGGTCGAGCAGATGGATCGGCGCGGCGTCGCACTCGCGCCGCTGCGCCGCGGCGAGGCCTCCCTGGCTCCCGACGGCCATCAGCTTGACTCGCAGCCCCTCGGCCGCGAGCGCGCCCGCGATCAGGTCGAGACCGACGCAATGGGAGCCCAGGATCACGAGGTCTGCGGGCTCGAGCTCGCGGCCGAGCAGCCGGACCTCCACCTCGGCCTCCGCGTCGAGGATCTCGGTGTTGCGGCCGATCCGAATGAAGCCGTCGGCGCGCCCGAAGGCGGTCACGCTGCCGCTGCCCTTCCCCATCGGATGCGCGACGAGCTGCCCGCCCAGGCGGCGCGTGAGGCCCACGAGCAGGTATTCGAGGCGGCCGCGCTCGGAGACGGTCTGCAGCGCGAGACGCGCGCGCAGGCTCTGCTGCTGCGCGGGCTTTTTTCCGGCGAGACCCAGCAGCACGGGCGCCACGAACTCGTGGAAGGTGAAGATCGCGGAGGTCGGAAAGCCCGGCAGGATCACGACCGGCTTGCGCCCGGCGGCTGCGAGGCAGATCGGCTTCCCCGGCTTCAGCGCGACGCCGTGCACGACGATGCCGGGCGTCAGTTCTGCGACGACGCGCGCGTTCAGGTCGCCCTCGCCTTTCGAGGTTCCGCCCGAGAGCAGCACCAGGTCCGCGCGCTCGAGTGCGCGCGCGAGCGCCGCGCGCAGGGCCGTCTCGTCGTCGCGGAAGGCCCCGAGGAATTCGGGATCGCCTCCGAGCTCCTGCACTGCATCTGAGAGCACGCGGCCGTTGCTGTCGTAGACGAGGCCCGGGCGCATCGCTTCCCCCGGCTGCACGATCTCGTCGCCGGTCGAGAGGATCGCGACGCGCGGGCGCCGCACGCAGGCGACCCGGCTGCGGCCGATCGCCGCGAGCACGCCCGTCTCGCGCGACGACAGGTGCGTGCCGGGAAACAGCACGGTCTCCCCGCGGCCGATGTCGGTGCCTGCGAAGGAAACTGCGCCGCCTGGAACCACCGCGCGGCGCAGCACGAGCCACTCGCCTTCGAGGTCCGTGTGCTCGACGGGAATCACCGCGTCCGCTCCGCGCGGGAGCATTCCGCCAGTCGCGATCGAAGTCGCGGTCCCGGGCCCCACTTCGTCGCGCGGGGCCAATCCCGTCGGAATCCGCTCCGCGTTGCAGCGCAGGCGGATCGGAGCGTCCTCGCTCGCGCCGAAGCTGTCCTGCGCGCGCAGCGCGAAGCCGTCCATGTTCGAGCGGTCGAAGCCCGGCACGTCGACCTCGGAGTGCACCGCCTCCGCGAGGATGCGGCCCAGCGCGCGCTCGAGCGGCACGCTCTCCGCGGACAGCGCGGCGGAATCGATCACCGCGCGCCAGCGCCGCTCGGCTTCGTCGCGCTCGAGCACTTCGAGGAACTGGCGCTGCTTCACGGCGAAGCCTCGCTTTCGGGATCGGCGTCGTCGTCGTAGAGCAGCACCTCGACGAGCTGCCCCTCGGGCATGCCCTCGAGGCCGCGCGGCACGATCACGCAGCCGTCGGCGCGCACCGTCGAGGACAGGATCGCCGCGCCCGAGGTCGCGATCGGGTGCACCGCGCCATCCAGCACCGCGACGCGCACGTAGTCGGTGCGCCCGACCGCCGAGCTGAGCTTGCGCGCGAGGGGCAGCCGCGCGCGCCGATGCGGCCAGCGCCGCACGCGCCCGCCGAGCGCGCGAATCGAGGGGCCCGCAAAGAACTCGTAGGCGCATAAACACGAAACCGGATTGCCCGGCAGCAGGAACACCAGGCGCTCGGGCGCACCGGCAGCTTCCGCGGGCAGGCGCCCCACACCCGCCGGGCTCGAGGGCCGCATCGACACACCGTGGAAGTCGAGCGAGCCGAGTTCCGCGACGAGGCGCGGCGCGTGGTCCTCCTGGCCAACCGAGCTGCCGCCAGAAACCAGGATCGCGTCCGCACTCGCGGCCTCGAGCGCGGCGCGGATGCGTTCGGGCCGATCGGGCAGCAGCTCGTAGGGCAGCAGCTCGCCGCCGTCCCGCGCGACGAGCGCGCAGAGCACGATCGAGTTGCTGTCGACGATGCGTGATCCCTCCGGCTTTTGACCCGCCGGAACCAGCTCGTCTCCGGTGATCACCAGCTGCACGCGCGGCCGGCGCACGCAGCTGACGGACGCGACCCCGATCGAGGCCAGCAGGCCCAGGTCCTGCGGGCGCAGCCTGCGACCCGCGCGCAACACGCGCTCGCCGCGGCGGATGTCCTCGCCGATCGCTCCGACGTGCTTCTTGGGCGCGATCGGCTCGGAAATCTCGACGCGCCCCGCGCGCTCCGCGCAGACCTCGGCCATCGCGACCGCGTCGGCGCCCTCGGGAAGCGGAGCGCCGGTCATGATGCGCACGGCCCGGCCCGGCTCGACGCGGCCCGCGAAGGGCGCGCCGGGCAACGAGCTGCCGATCAGCTCGAAGGAGATCGGGTCGTAGGCGCCCGCGCCGAAGCTCTCCTCGCCGCGCAGCGCATAGCCGTCCATCGCAGCGCGCGGGAAGCCCGGAACGTCGACCTCGGCGACGACCTCGCTCGCGAGCACCCGCCCCGCGCAGTCGCGCAGCGGAACGCGCTCCGCTGCCAGCGCCGCGGTGTGCGCCGCGAGGAAGTTCAGCACTTCCTCGACGTCGGCGCGCTCCGCGAAGCCCTTCATGCGGACATCGCGCATAGGGATCTCGGAATCAGCCTGCGCGGAACGAGCTCCGCGAAACCGGCTTCCTGCTCAGCCCGTCGCCTTCTTCGCGTAGAGGTCGTCTCCGGCCGGGAAGCGCTGATAGGTCTTCGCGATGATCTCGGGCGCGACGTCGAAGACGAACTTCGCCGGTCCGATCGCGTCCTGCCGCATGCACTCGGGGAGCACGTCGTCCTTCGCGGTGAAGCCCGCGCGGCGATTGAACTCCCACTCGTCCTGCAGGCACTGCCAGCCGAGGTCGGCCATCTGCGTCCGCGAAACCTCGCGGCCGTAGAAGTGACCGTAGAAGGTCCGCATGCTGTCGAGCGTCGGCTGCACGAACTGGCAGAAGCCCGACGAGTCGCAGGCCGCGTTCACGAGCTGGTGCTCCTGAGACGTCTTTGCGAACTGGTCCGGCGGCAGGCCCGGGTTGATGATCAGGCCCGCGGTGTGGTCGGCGCCCATCGCGCTCGTCGCGTAGGTGACTCCCGTGGCCTTCAGCGGGCGCGGATCCCAGGCCGGGATCGCCTGACCCTTCACGACCGGCACACGCGCGTGCTTGCGCTGCTTGCCGGTGGCGGCCGCGCCGTTTCCGATCATCTTGCCGAGCTCCGTACCCTCGGCCATCTCGCGCAGCAGGCGCTTCGCGCCCTCGGCGTCGCCCCACGCCATGCCGCCCGAATCCATGTAGATCGCGATCGCGGCGCCGGTCTCGATGGTGTCGATGCCGAGCTCGTCGCAGAGGCGATCGAGGTCCGCGACGTCCTCCCAGCTCTGGATCGCGCAGTTCGCACCGAGCAGCGTGATCGTCTCGAACTCGAGCGCGGAGGTCTTGTAGTTGCCGTCCTTGTCGTGCACGACGTTGCTGCAGGACACGATGCAGCCCGTCATGCAGTTGTGCATGCCGCCGCCGCGCGTCGCGAAGCTCTCGACGATGCGCGCGCCGTCGAGGGTCTGCGCGTCGGGCGATTGGCCCTCGGTGCGATTCTTGTACGGGAAGGTGAAGAGCATTTGCGCAACCGGCACCACGGTGCTGGTGCCCGTCTTGAACATCTGCGGGCCGTCGCGGTACTCCTTCGTCGTTCCCTTGCAGAGCGCCGTGAACTCTTTCTTGTTCGCAGCCTCGCGCACGCGCGCCTTGCCGGCGTCGACCGCGACGTACTTGAGACCCTTGGCGCCCATCACCGCACCGAGACCGCCGCGTGCTGCGTGGCGCGTCGGGTGGCGACCCGATTCCTGATCGGTGCAGGCGATCGACGCGCCTGTGAGGCGCATCTCGCCAGCGGGTCCGATCGAGATGAACGAGGTGGTCTTCGAATAGCGCGTCGCGAGCTGCTCGATCAACGCGTAGTTCCAGAGTCCCTTGCAGTCGGGGACTTCCTTGACCGCGAGCCCGCTCGCCGTCACTTCGAGCGCATAGCGCTTATCCGGATCGGCCGGCTGACCCGTCACGACGACCGCGCGGAAGCCGAGCTTCATCAGATCCTGGCCCGGATTACCGCCTGCGTTGGCCTCCTTGATGCCGTTCGTGAGCGGACTCTTGGCGCCCATCGAGATGCGCCCGGAGGTCGGAGCCGCAGTTCCGGCCAGCACTCCGGGCGCCATCACGAGCACGTTCTCGGGCCCGAGCGGATCGCAGTTGGGATTGCACTCCTCGAGCAGGATGCGCGCCGAGAGACCACGGCCACCGAGCAGCTGCCAGGCGTCCGGGAAGGGCACGGCGCTGGCGCTCAGCTTGGTCATGTCGACGCGGATCAGGCGATCGCCAGTCGGTCCAGCCATGGATCAATCCTCCTGCTGCAGGGGTTGTGAGTCGATCGAATGCGAATGCGCTAGCCGCCCGCGACGGCGGCGAGGATCTCGATGCGACCATCGGTCTCCACCTTCGTATCGAGCGCCGAGCGCGGAATTTCCACTCCGTTCACGAAGAGCTTGATGAAGCGCTGGGCCCGACCTTCGGCGTCGAAGACCTGCTCGCGGAAGCCCAGGAAGCGGCTCGCGAGATCCTCGAGGCACTCGCGCACGCAACTCCCCTGGACTTCGACGCGCTCGGCGCCGCGCGTGGGCCCCCGGAAGGGCGGCGGAATCTGGACCCAGGGCATCTCGACCTCGTGCGCAGGGCGGCCGAGTGTAGCAGCCGCAGTCTCTGAGAATGCGGCGCGCGGGGCCGCGCGTGAGAAATGGGGAGAACCCAGCCGCTTGCGCATTGACTTCGTTCGCCTGAGGCTCACTGCGCGGGGCAAGGCCCCTTGCGGCAAGATGGGAGACGGCGTGTCGGTTCAGCTGCGAAAATTGGCCATCGACCTCGGGATCGCCGTCCGCGACGGCGACGCGATGCTGCATTTCTACCGCGATGTGCTCGGCTTCGCGGAATCGGCCGTGTTCCCGGCCCCGCAAGGGGGCCGCGTTCACATGCTGGCCTGCGGCGATTCGGTCTTGAAGCTGGTACGACTGCCCGAGGCGCCCGCGGGCCGGAACCCCGGCGGCGAGCTCTTCGACGCGACTGGCTACCGCTACTTCACGCTGTCGGTCGGGAATCTCGACGCGATCTTCGAGGCCTGCCGGCGCGACGGCCGCGAGATCCTGCTGGAGCCGAAAGAGTTTCCGGGTGGCACGCGTATTGGCATCGTGCGCGATCCGGACGGCAACCCGGTGGAGTTCGCCGAGCGCGCCTGAATGCGCCGAGCGAGCGAGGTTGCGGGGTCCTTCCCGGGCCACTGACGGCGCTAGGTAGTGATGCGGAGCCGCCACCGCCCTGGTTCGCATCTCTGCGCCAAGACGACGCGCTCGGAAAATCCGCAGAGCGGTGCGCGTCTACCGGTTGCCTCTGGACCCGGTGCGCCTCTCCTGTTCACAGCGTGCACAGGAAGAGGTTTCGCGCAGCCGCTGCACGGCTGCGCCGGCGCGCCACGGTGGATTCCACCGGGCCGAACCGCTCGCGACGCCAGCCTCGGTTTCGCAGCCGCCCTCCTGAATGCGGCCCGCCGATGGGTGGAGTCGCTTCGATCCGATCCGAGCCAGAGAAGCTTTCGCGAGCACCGCTGCTCACCGGACTTCCCTCGACTCACGAACTCCGCACATGCTTTGGAAGCTCCCGAGTCCGGGAAGGCTTCCCCCGCACTTGCGAGGTGCGAACCGCAGGCCGCGGCTGCCGGAGACCCGTGCTCCCACAGCAGGGGTTGCTGTCCGCACGCATCGACTCGCCCGCCCTCACCGACTCTCGTCGTGCACCGGACCGGTGGCCCGCGGGTTGCGGCCGATGAGGGCGAGACCTCTTCTCCTCGGGCCGTGGACCGGTACTCGTTACCTAGCCTACGCCTCTCGCGCACGGCTTTCAATGCGCAGCTAACACCCCGTGGCGCCGCGAGCCGGGGATCCGGGAGCCGCGCGCTCAGCCGCTCTCCCCGTCCTCGCAGCCTTGCAGCACGCTCGCGGAGCTCGAAGTCGCGCAGTCCCGCTTCGACCTGCCGGGATCGAGGTTCGCCGCCGAAGTGCCCCTTGGCTCGCCCCGGGAGATCCGGGACCCCGGCCGCACAGCCCTGGACCTCCCTGCGAATATCCGCTGCAAAAACGAGTACTCCCCCAGGGGTCACCCCGTCTACCCGGGGCGGCCGAAAAGACAGGCGGTGGGGCGCCGGCCGGCGGGATCCGTCGGACCCGGCGCCACTGATACACTGAGCGCCACGCAATCGCCCCCCTGTCATCGGAGCTGCGCACTCGCTGCAGCCGCTTTTCCGGCGGCGGCAGCGTCTCGAATCTCCAGGGCAGGTCGCGGGTAGGCATGGCGTCGGGGGATGCTTGGCGCGTCGGATCATCGTCTGCGATGGGGCCGAGCTCGCTCGACTCTGGGGTCGCATCGGCGCGGGCGACGACGAGGTCCTGACCTGGATCCCTCGCGAGAAGGAGGCCCGCGCGCGGCCGCCGGGCTTCCACTCGCTCCAGGGAGGGCTCTCGCCCGAGGCGATCTCGAGACTCGGACCCAAGCTCGAGGACGAGTTCGCACTCGTCACAGAGGACACCTCCTTCGCCCGCGCGGCCGTCACCGTGCTGCGACAGGCCGCTCCCGAATCTTCGGTGCTCCTGTTCACGGACAAGGTGCCCGCCGACGAGCTTCCGGATCACCGCTGCCTGCTCCACACCGGGCTCCGCAGCCTGATCCGGGACGACATCGACGAGGAGTTCTCCCACCTCGCGAACCTGCGCCGCGTGGTCGAAATCCGCACGCGGCTCGAGCCCCGGGAGAAGGTGGGCATCCTGCTCCAGCCCGATCCGGACCCGGACGGCATCGCCTGCGGCTACGCGCTGCGCGCGCTGCTCGGCCGCAAGCGCACCACGGCCCCGCTGATCTCCTTCGGGGAGGTCAAGCGACCCGAGAACCAGGCGATGATCGCGGCGCTGGGAATCGACGTGCGCACCGTGACGCCCGACGAGCTCTCGGAGTTCGATGCACTGGCACTCGTGGACGTGCAGCCGAGCGTCTTCGGTGAGAACGCGCCAGAGCGCGTGCGCTCGGTCGACGTCGTCGTCGATCACCACCCGGAGCGCAGCGGTTACGACGCCGCGATCCGCGACATCCGCCCGAGCTACGGAGCCACCTCGACGATCTTCACCGAGTACATCCGCGCCTCGGGCATGGAGCTGGGGCCGCGCCTCGCCACCGCCCTCGTCTACGGGATCAAGAGCGACACCCAGCTGCTCGGACGCGAGACCAGCCGCAACGACATGACGGCCTTCGCGTACCTCCACGCGAACCACAGCCCGGCGCTGTTGCGCCGCATCGAGCGGCCCGCACTGCCGACGACCGGGCTGCGCGCGCTCGGACGCGCGCTTGCACGGACGCGGATCTCGGAAGGGATCCACCTGCTTGTGCTAGGCCGCGTGCGCGAAGACGTGATCCCTCAGGTGGCCGACATGGGCCTCCAGGCGGAGGGCGCAGAGTGGGCGGTCGCGGCCGGCATCGTCGGCTCGGACCTCGTGTTCTCGGTGCGCAACGTCGGACACGTGCGCTCGGCCGGGGACGTCGTGCGCGCGATCGTCGAGGGCCTCGGCGTCGGCGGCGGACACCGCACGATGGCCAAGGGCATCATCCCGCTCGCGAGCTTCCGCGCGCGCTTCGGAGATACGAAGCGCCCGACGATCCACGCGGCGCTCTTCGACGCCTTCGTCGCAGCGATCCACGGCGAAGGCGACTGATCCAGCGCCCCTGCGTCAGCTGAGCAGCTGGTGCGCTCCCCACATCCGATCCTGGATCGAGACTCCGAGCGGGCATTGCCCCATGCAGGGCGCGGAGCAGCCGAGGCAGGCCGACGCATTCACCGCCAGGCGCGCGTACTGCGCGATGCCCTCCTTCTGGTGCCCGTAGTCCTCGTAGTACATCCGGTAGCGGAGCACGTCCGCGATCGGCAGGCCTTCCGGGCACGAGGAGTGACAGGCGCCGCAGTGCGGCGCGCAGTAGCTGCCCGCGATGCGGCGGTCGTAGAGATCGAGCACGGCCTGGTCCGCCGACCCGAAGGGCTTGCCCGACGCGAACAGGAACTCGTCCACGTGCTGCCGCTCGAAGAACGAGATCACCGCGCAGGAGACGTCAGGATTCGAGAGCACCCATTTCAGCGCCGCCTGAGCATACGAGTCGGCGTAGGCCGTAAAATTCTCGAGGCCGCGGTGCTTGGCGCCCTTCAAGGTCTTCATCGCGACGACGCCCATGTCCTGCTGGCCGCGCGCGCGGCGGATGATATCGGGGATCTCGGGCCAGATGCCGTGGTGGTAGGCCAACATCATCACGTCGAAGCGACCGGATTCGATGGCCTGGTTTGCCACGCGCACCAGATTCGGTGTGTGGGTCGAGAAGCCGAGGAAGCGCACCTTGCCTTCCTGCTTCAGGCGATCGAAGGCCTCGTGGACATTGGGGTCCATCAGCCGCTCGACCTCGTCGCAGGAATGCACGTGCACGAGATCGACGTAGTCGGTGCCGAGCCGCGAGAGGCTCGCCTCGATCGCCTGCTTGTACGCGGCGACGGAGCTGCCTGCCGGCAGGTGGCCCGTCGGCGTGCAGAATTTCGTCGCGATGAAGAGCTTGTCTCGCACGCCGCGAATCGCGCGGCCCATGACCTGCTCGCTGCCTGCGCCGGCGTAGTCGGGTGAGGTGTCGAAGTAATTGACGCCGCGCTCGATCGCGGCGCGCGCAATCTGCTCGCCGTTGGCGGCCGTGATGCGGCCGGTGCCGAGCACGATGTCCGAAACCTGCCAGCCGGTGCGCCCGAAGCGGCGGGTGGACTCGATCCGGCTGCCCTGCCACTCGACCCGGGGATTCGGATCGGTGTACTGGGCCTTGGCCTGGATCTTGGTTCCGGTCGGGAGCCAGCCCTGATTGCCCTCGCCGATGCCGAGCACGCCGCGCGCAGCGGCGCCCGCGGCGCCGCTCACGACTGCGGCCAGCGCCGCGCCTGCTCCGGCGCCGGCGCCGGTCAAGAAATTGCGGCGCTCGGCATCGACCGCGATCGCGCGCGCGCGCACCGCGCGGCGCATCCAGACGAACGCGACGGCAGCGATCGCGAGCAGCGACACAGGAATCATCGCGATCCAGACGACGCTGTGTTCGAGCGCGGGATTCGAACGCAACGCGATGCGCTGTACCCAGTCCCCGAACCAGAAGCCCGAGGGATCCAGGCCGATCGGACCCTTGTAGAAGTAGTGGCCGGTCCAGAGCCAGCCTGCGAGGGCGGCGAGAACGGCGATCGCGGCCAGATGGGCGCCGGGCTTGCGGGTCACGAGTGCTCCTCCTGCGGGGCAGCGGCGTTCGGATCGGGACCAGTATAAGCGTCACGGCTATATTCGTCTGGATGCGTTCCAGGCGCAGCGCCATCGCTCGCTTCGGCGACGCGACACCGGTTTGCGACACGGAGCGCATCGGCGTCGAGCTCGTGTTCCACCCCGAGCGCACGCGGCTCATCAGCGATCGCATCCAGGACTTCGCCGAGCTCGGCCCGGGGATGTCGATCGAGGCGGTGCAGGGCCTCGGCAAGGTGCTGCGGCTCCTGCGCGCGGGTCGTGTCGCCGCGCCGCGCAATCCGCGCGAGCTGATCGACTCCGCGCTGCGGGCCGCCGAGCTGCTCGAGCGCGTCCGCGGCACGCGGGTGCGGCTCGAGCTGGCCCCGCGTTTTCGGCTGCGCTTCCTGGCCTGGACCGAGCGCGGGATCGAAGTCGTGGATGACGTCGCCGAGGTGCGCGAGCACGCAGACGCCTACGTCGTGCTGCGCCACCGCGGGCGCTTCCCGATCCGCTTCCCGCGCTCGCAGATCGCGCGCACGCTGACCGAGCGCCTCGACTGGCACGAAGTCCTGGGAATCGAGCGCGCTTAGGCGCGGCCGATTCCGGACCCGGTTCGCTACGGTCCCTGAATGCCGGCCACGCTGATTCCCGACCTGAAGCGGATCGGCGAGTTCGTGGGGGTGCCGCTCGGAACCAGCGAATGGATCCTGATCAGTCAGGAGCGCATCGACACCTTCGCGGCTGCGACCGGTGATCTGCAGTGGATCCACTGCGACGTCGAACGCGCGCGCCGCGAATCTCCCTTCGAGACGACCATCGCGCACGGCTATCTGACGATCGCGCTGATTCCGGTGCTGCTGAGTCAGATCGTAATCGTGGCGGGGGCGAAGACGGTGATCAACGCCGGGACCGAGAAGGTGAAGCTCGCGGCGCCCGTGCCCTCCGGCTCGCGGCTGCGGATGTCGGCCGCGATCGAGCACGCGCGCCGGATGCCGGGCGGCGGTGTGCGCGTCACCTACGCGGTGCGCTTCGAGCTCGAGGGGCAGGCGAAGGCGCCCTGCATCGCGAAGATCCACTGCGTGTATTTCGCGTGAGCATGCGCGTCGCAATCGCACAGGTGAATCCGACCGTCGGAGACCTCGAGGGCAACCGGAAGCTCGTCGAGGAAGCCGCCGAGCGCGCGGCTGCCGCCGGAGCCGAGCTCGTGCTATTGCCCGAGCTCGCGCTCACGGGCTACCCGCCGATGGACCTGCTCGAGCGCGAGGGATTCGTGCGCGACCAGCTGCGCGAGCTCGACGCACTTGCGCCGGCATCGCGCCGGGTCGCGATCGCCGTCGGCGCGGTCCTGCCTGCGCCGGAGGGCGGCCCGCCGCATCTCGAGAATGCCGCCGTACTGCTCGCCGGAGGCAAGCGTTTGGCCACGCGTGCGAAATCGCTGCTCCCGACCTATGACGTCTTCGACGAGAAGCGCCACTTCCGGCCCGCGCAGCGGCGCGAGATCGTGAAGCTCGGATCGCACTCCATCGGCCTCAGCATCTGCGAGGACGCCTGGGTGTACGAGCACGGCTACGAGCTGGATCCGACCTCGGAGCTCGCCGCGCAGGGCGCGACGCTGGTGCTGAATCTCTCGGCCTCGCCTTGGCACGTCGGCAAGGCCGCGGAGCGCCGCCGGCTCTTCTCCGATCTCGCCGCGCGGCACCGCGTGCCGATCGTCTTCGCGAATCAGGTCGGCGGCAACGACGAGCTGATCTTCGACGGCGGCTCCTTCGCGCTGGGGAGCGACGGCCGCACGCTCGCGAGCCTGCCGCTCTTCGAGAGCGCCTTCCGCGTGGTCGAGGTCTCCGAGACGGCTCCCGCCGAGGCCCCCCGCGACCTGCCGAACATTGCCCAGCTCGAGGCGGGACTCGTACTCGGAATCCGCGATTACTTCCGCAAACAGGGGCTGCCCCCGGGAGCGGTGCTAGGCCTTTCGGGCGGAATCGACTCCGCGGTGACGGCGCACCTCGCCGTGCAGGCACTCGGGCGCGAGCGCGTGCTCGGAGTCGCGATGCCGGGGCCCTTCTCCTCGCCGCACAGCATCGAAGACGCGGTCGCACTCGCGGACGAGCTCGGGATCGAGCTGCGGCGCGTCGACATCACGCCGATCTACGAGGCCTATCTCGAGATCTTTCGCGCGCTCTTCGGAGCGAAGCGCGACTACGGCATCGCTCAGCAGAACATCCAGGCCCGCATCCGCGGCGCGATCGTGATGGCGATCTCGAACACGGAGGGCCACCTCGCACTCGCCACCGGCAACAAGAGCGAGCTGTCGGTCGGCTACTGCACGCTCTACGGCGACATGGCCGGTGGGCTCGCGGTGATCGGCGACGTCTACAAACGCGACGTCTACGCGCTGGCCCGCTTTGCCAACCGCAACGGCGAGCGGATCCCGCTGCGCACGCTCGAGAAGCCGCCCTCGGCCGAACTCGCGCCCGATCAGAAGGACAGCGACGACCTCCCGCCCTACGACATCCTCGATGCAATCCTCGAACAGATCGTCGAGGGGCGGCGCATCCCGTCGGCGGTCGTTGCGCCCGCAGGCGTGAGCGCCGGCAGCGTCCGCGAGATCTACCGCCGCGTGGATCGCAACGAGTACAAGCGCAGGCAGGCGCCGCTGGTGCTGCGGACATCCCCCAAGGCCTTCGGCTCGGGCCGCAGGCTTCCGATCGTGCAGCGCTATACGGATCGGTAGGAGTTATTCGAGGATGGCGCGGACGTTCTCGGCGCGCGCGCCGCGCGGGCCTTCCTGGACCACGTACTCGACCACGTCGCCTTCGGAGAGCGAGTCGTAGTCCGTGGGTCCGAGCCCCGAGCGGTGGAAGAAGACTTCCTTGCCGTCGTCCCCGCGCACGAAGCCGAAGCCGCGATCGCGAACCAGTTTCTTGATCCGGCCGCGCACCTTCGGGCCAGAGGGAGCCGCGCGCACCGGCGAGGGCTTTCGGCGCCCGCCGCGGCCCCTTCCGGCGGAGTAGCGCTCGGTCAGCACGAACTCGTCCTGGAACAGCGAGACCGGAACCACGAGATCCTGCATGCCGGGCGACTCCGGCGAAAGCAGAACCTCCTGCGCGCCCGCATCCACTACCGAGTACTGGAGGCCCGTGTTCTTGTGGGTGACACGAGTCCCCCCTGCGACTTCGTGGATCGGAAGCATGACTCTGACCTCGAGGCCACCGCGAGGAAACGCAGCGCGATGCGACAGTTTACTTCCAGATCCCGAACGGTCAAATACCGGCCCCGCTCTGCGGGGAGCCGCGCACTCGGACGCCAGCACGCTCGCAGCTACGCTTCGCGCGAGATGATTTCCGCGAAGTCTTCCGCAGCGCTGGGCGCCCTGCTGTGCGCACTGCTGGCCCTGATCGCGGCAGCCCCGGCGCGCGCAGCCGAGCGCAAGACGTTGCGGGTCGGAACCAGCGGGGACTACGCGCCCTGGAGCCTGAAAGCGCCCGCGCCCGAACCTGGGCACGAGGTCGACGAGGCTTCCCTGTATGCGGGCTTCGACATCGACGTCGCCAGGGCCTACGCCGCCTCCCGCGATCTCGAGCTGCGCTTCGTGCCCTTCCGCTGGCCGAAGCTGCTCGATGCACTGGCCGAGCGGCGCTTCGACGTCGCGATGAGCGGCATCACGATGCGCAGCGAGCGCTCGATTGCCGGGCGCTTCGGGGTTCCGGTCGCGCAATCGGGAGCGCTACTCCTGGTTCCGCCCGACTCGAGCCTGCACAGTGTGGAGGACGTCGAGCGCCTGACCAACGTGCGCGTCGTCGTGAACGCCGGCGGACACCTCGAGCAGTTCGCGAAGGAGCGCTTCCCGAAGGCGACCGTGCTCGCGGTGACCCACAATTCCGCAGTGCTCGAGGTGCTGCTCGCGCGCAGCGCGGAAGCGGCCTTGACGGACAGCAGTGAGTCGCCGACCTGGCAGGCGCGCGCCGAGAGCCAGACCGGCGAGAAACTCCTGGAGATCGGCCCGCTGAGCCAGGACCGCAAGGCGTATCTGTTCCGTCCGGAATCCGGAAAGCTCGCCGCAGACTTCGATGTATGGCTCGCCGCGCGTGAGGCGAGCGGCTGGCTCGCGGCGCTGCGAAGCGAGAAGCTCGGCGAGAGCGAGGAGCCGCGGCCGCTCGCGACGCCGCTGCCCGCGCTCTTCGCCGCGATCGACGAGCGGCTCTCGCTGATGCCGATCGTTGGCACCGCGAAGCGGCGCGAGGGCTTTCCGATCGACGTCCCCGAGCGGGAGGCCGAGGTGCTCGAGGCCGCCGTGGCGCAGGTGCGCAACGCCGCGCGTGAGTCTGGCCGCGATGCCTCGAGCGATGCCCTGACGAGCGCGATCGGCGAGTTCTTCCGCGCGCAGTTCGACGCCGCGAAGCAGATCCAGCTCGCCGCACTGCGCGACGAGCTGATTCCCGACGAGGTGCCCCTTCCCGACGTCGAAGAGGAGCTGCGGCCCGCACTCGACCGGATCGGCGAGCGCATCGCGCGTCTCGTCGTCGCGCTGCCGGAAGACCTCGAGCTGGACGCGATCCGCCGCGCTGCGCTGCAGGAGCTGCGCAGCGAGCTGCTGAGTGCGCCGGCGCGAGAGCGGCTCTCCCAGGCCGTGCTGATGCTGGTCCTGACTCAGCGCGCGAGCGCGCGGGCCGCGAGCCCCGCCAGCAGCGGAACGCAGACACAGACGCCGTAGCGCAGCAGCGCGAGGCGCGGCCCGAGGAACGGGATCTCCCAGGCGATCAGGCGATGCAGCGCGAGCAGGCCCCAGCTCGTGACGAAGGCGACCACCGGGCCCGCTCCCGCGCCGGCGCGCACCAGCGCTGCCGCGATCGGCATCGAGACGAACGGGCCGGCCGGCGTGACGAGGCCGACCGCAGCCGCGAGTGCGATGCCCCGGAAGCCAGATTCGCTGCCGAGATTCATGCGAATCCACTGCTGCGGAAGCAGCGCCTGTGCGAGCCCGGCTGCGAGGAACGAGATCACGATCATCGGTGCGAAGCGCAACAGCGAACCCGCGCCGTCGGCGAGACCCGCGGCGAGGAGCTCGCGGCCGCCGCTCGCAAAGGCCCCCGCCGCGAGCAGTCCGAGCAACGCCACGAGCACGAGCAACGTCCCGTCGATCATGTCTCCCCCCCCGTCACCGCGAGCGAGCACGGACCTCAGATTGTAGGGATAGTCAGATTCTCCCCCCAATGGGGGAGAATCTGACTATCCCTACAATCTGAGGTCCGTGCTCGCTAGTAATATGTGCAACGCGTGCGGTGGCGCGGGTGGGCTTTGTACTCGGGCCGCTGGCCGCGGTTCCAGAGGCGCTGGTCGAGCTCTCGCGGCTCCGTCGGAAAACCCCGCGCGCCGAGCTCCGCGACCAGCCCCTCTACCGCGTGCACGGCGCAGGCGCGCAGCTCCACTTCTTCGGGACTGCCGGACGCGAGCAGCACCCCGCGCTCGATGCGCTGCGCGAGCTCGGGCGTCGCGATCAGCACGCCCTCACAGCGCAGCACGTGCGGCACGAGATTGTCGGCGAAGAGTGTGAGCCGCGACAGACTCTCGAAGCGCCCCGGACCGCGCCCCGCGAACGCGAGCGCGAGATCCGAAACCGTGATCTGCGCGCGCTTGTAGAAGGGCACCTCGAGCTCCTCGTAGCTCGCGACGTCGCGGTAGAGCGGCATCTCGCACAGCAGTTCGATCAGCCGAGCGGGGCGTCCCTCCGCTGCGGCGACGAGCACGCCGAAGTCGCCGCGAAAGCGCGCGAGCAGGAAGCGGCCGAGATCCGAGAGGGCGCGCGCGAACAGGCGCATCAGCTCCGCGACCTCGAGTACGCCGGTCTGGCCGAAGAGCGCCGCACATGCGTCCGGCGTCAGCACCGCGAGCTCGTCGGCTCGGAGTGCGGGCCCTCGCTCGAAGCGCTCGCGCAGCGCGGTCGCGATGCTGCGGTAGCCCGAGAGTCCTCCGCGCTTGCGCAGCTGTGGAAACCAGCCGGAGCCGAAGTTGATTGCGTCGAGGCTGATCACGAAGGCGAGGGTCGCCGCCTCGTCTGCGAGGGCCACGTGACCCGGGTCGAGGTCGAGCGCAACCGCTGAGCCAGGAGTCAGCGCCGCTGCCAGGCGCGAGAGTGCCGCGGCATCGATGCGGACGCTGCGCGCGCGGCGCGAGACTTCCGCGCTGCTGCGGCGGATCCGCTCGAAGACGTCGTCGGTCTCGGCCAGCGGCGAGCCGCAGGCGCTGCTCACGCCGGCCCCGCGACGACCGCTACCGCCCCCGGAAGCACTTCGAAGCGCGCCGGTAGTGCTCCGAGGGGCTCCCCGTCGAGCTCGATCGGGATCGCAGCCGCGGCGGCTCCCGGCTCCGCCGCCTCTAGCTCGACGACGCGCCCGCGCGTGTGCCGCACACCGGCGACGCCGAGGTGCGTCCCCCGGTACAGGCGCGGCAGCCATGCCAGCAGTTGGGCCCGCGGCAGATCGCTGATCCACAGCACGTCGAAGAGGCCGTCGTCGAGACACGCCCCCGGAGCCACACGCATGCCGCCGCCGAAATAGCATCCGTTCGACGCCGCGGCCAGCACTAGCTCGCCCTCGCAGACGAGTGCGCCGTCCACGCGCAGTCGCGCGGCGGCCGGGCGATAGGCGGCGATCCCGCGCAGGCTGCCGAGCAGGAACGCAGCGCGACTGCCGAAGGGCTTGCGGCTGCGATTCACGAGACGCATCACGAGGCCGGAGACGCCCGCACTCGCGGCATTCAGGAAATAGCTGCTGTGCTGCGAGCCGCCGGCATCCGCGTAACGCGCGAGACCGGCGTCGATGCGGCGAGCGACGCCGTCTCGCAGCAGCGCGACTGCCGCCGGCAGCGAGCGCGGGATGCCGAGCATGCGCGCGAGGTCGCCGCCGCTCGCGAACGGCAGGATCCCGATCTCGGCCTGGTGTGCGAGCCCCGCGGAGAGCAGGCCCGTCGCGACCTCGGAGAGGGTTCCGTCCCCACCCGCAACAACGATGCGCTCGTAACCCGCACGCACGGCCTCGCGCGTGAGGCGCTCGGCATCGCGCGGCGCGCGCGTGAACTCGACCTCGATGCTGCCCAGCGCCGCGCGCAGCTCGGATTCGATGCGGCGCCAGCGGCGACCCGTCGAGCCTCCCGCGCTGAGAGGATTCGCGATCGCGAGAGTGCGCCGTTTCACGCGCGCGCTGCCGAGTGGGACAGCGCTAGGCGCTGCGCAGCGAATTGAGCGCCGAGCCGGCCCGGAACCAGGCGATCTGATCTTCGCTCAGCGTGTGCAGAACCGAGATCTCGTCCTGCGACCCGTCCGCGTGGTGCAGCGCGATATGAAGCGCACGGCCCGGCGCGAGCTGCGCCAGGCCCGCGAGCGTCACGCGATCCGTCTCCTGCACGCGGTCGTAGTCGGCCGGATGCTCGAAGCGCAGCGGCAGTAGACCCTGCTTCTTGAGATTCGTTTCGTGGATGCGCGCGAAGCTCTTCACGATCACGGCCGCGGCCCCCAGCAGCCGCGGACTCATCGCGGCGTGCTCGCGCGATGATCCCTCGCCGTAGTTCTCGTCGCCGACCACGACCCAGCGCAGGCTCAGGGCTTTGTAGTGCCGCGCGATCGCCGCGAAGGCCTGCCCGCGCGCGCCGGAGAGCTGGTCGAGCCCCTTGCCGGCCTCGCCCGTGAATGCGTTCACGGCGCCGTTCAGCAGGTTGTCGCTGATGCGGTCGAGGTGACCGCGGAAGCGCAGCCAGGGGCCGGCCGGCGAGATGTGGTCGGTGGTGCACTTGCCCTTCGCCTTGAGCAGCAGCGGCACGCGCTCGAAATCTCGCCCGTCCCAGGCCGCAAAGGGCTGCAGCAGCTGCAGCCGCTCCGACGCAGCCGCGACGGACACCTGCTGCTTGCGGCGTTCGCCCGCCGTGGTCGGAGGCGCGAGATAGCCCTGCGAGCTCTTCACGAAGCCGCGGCTCGGGATCTCGGGCGCGGCTGCGGGCGCCTTCAGCCGGAAGCGGCTGCCGTCGGCGGCCGTGAGCTCGTCCGCAAGCGGGTTGAAGTCGAGGCGCCCCGCGAGCGACATCGCGACCACCAGCTCGGGGCTGCTGATGAACGCGTGGGTGCCCTCGTTGTCGTCGTTGCGCTTGCGGAAGTTGCGGTTGTACGAAGTGAGGATCGAGTTGGACTCGCCCTTTGCAATGTCGTCGCGCTGCCACTGGCCGATGCAGGGCCCGCAGGCATTCGCGAGCACGAGGCCGCCGATGTCCGAAAAATCCTGCAGCTGGCCGTCGCGCCGGATCGTCTGGTAGATCTGCTCGGAGCCCGGCGTGACCCAGAGCTTCGTCTTCGCCTTCAGGCCCTTCGCGCGCGCCTGGCGCGCGACGTCCGCGGCGCGCTCCAGATCCTCGTAGGAAGAATTCGTGCAGCTCCCGATCAGAGCGGAGCTCAGCTTCAGCGGGTAGTTCTGTTTCGCCGCGTCCGCCTTGAGCTGCCCGATCGGGCGGCCGAGGTCCGGCGTGTGCGGCCCGACGACATGGGGTTCGAGCGCGGAGAGATCGATCTCGATCACCTCGTCGAAGAAGCTGTCGGGGTCGCGCTCGACCTCGGGGTCGGCGCTGAGCAGCTCCGCGCGCGCGGTCGCGAGATCGGCGAGCGCCTCGCGGCCGGTCGCCTTGAGATAGGTGGCCATGCGCTCGTCGTAGGGGAAGATCGACGTCGTCGCGCCGAGCTCGGCGCCCATGTTCGTGATCGTGCCCTTGCCGGTGCAGCTGATCCCGCGCACGCCGGGGCCGAAGTATTCGACCACGCGGTTGGTGCCGCCCTCGACCGTCAGGATCTCGCAGACGCGCAGGATCACGTCCTTCGGCGCGGCCCAGCCCGAGAGCTTTCCCGAGAGCCGCACGCCGACCAGGCGCGGGTAGAGCACCTCCCAGGGAAAACCCGCCATCACGTCGACCGCGTCGGCGCCGCCGACGCCGCAGGCGAACATCCCGAGACCGCCCGCGTTCGGCGTGTGCGAATCCGTGCCGATCATCATGCCGCCCGGGAACGCGTATTTCTCGAGCACGACCTGGTGGATGATGCCGGCGCCGGGCCCCCAGAATCCGATTCCGTAGCGCGCGGAAGCCGAGCGCAGGAACTCGTAGACCTCGCGGTTCGTGTCTACCGCGACCTGCATGTCGGCTGCGGCGCCGACGCGCGCCTGGATCAGGTGGTCGCAGTGGATGCTCGTCGGAACGGCCGTCTCGTCGCGCTTCGCGAGCATGAATTGCAGCACCGCCATCTGCGCGGTCGCGTCCTGCATCGCGACGCGGTCGGGGCGCGTGTCGAGGTAGCTCTGCCCCGCGTCGAGCTCGGCGCGCTCCGGAGCGTCGAGATGCCCGAGCAAGATCTTCTCGGCGTAGCTGAGCGGTCGCCCGAGGCGGCGGCGCAGGATCTCGACGTTGCGGGACAATCGCTCGTAGCTTCGCGCGACGAGCTCGGGGGTGGTTTCGATCGCAGGCATGAGACTCTCCGGCGCGATTCGGTTCGGGGAAGCGTTCCGAATGATGCTCGCTGAGGCCGGCGCGCGCTAGCGCGTCGGGTGCCGCACGGGGCCACAGCGGCGGCCCGGGAGCCGCGGCGAGCTTCAGGCGCGCGCGCCCGGCCGGAGCGCACTCGCAAGCTCCGCGAGCAGGTGCGCCGACGCCCGCTGCGAGCGCCGGAAATCTCCGAGGTCCAGGCTCTCGTTCTCGCTGTGCGCGTTGCAGGGAGGGTCTTCGAGGCCGAGCAGCAGCGCGGGCACGCCGCCCAGCACCTCGGCGAAGGGGCCGACGAATGGGATGCTGCCGCCGCAGCCGATCAGCGCGGCCTCGCGCCCGTAGCCGGCCGCGAGCGCGCGGCGCGCGGCGTCGAAGGCGGGGCCCTCGGGCCGCGTCTTCCAGCCCGGCACCGCCCAGCGCGACTCGAGCGTCACCTGCGCGCCTAACGGAGGATCGCGGCGCAGGAAGTCCATCAGGCAGAGCGAAGCGCGCTCCGCGTCCTGCCCGGGCGCAATGCGCAGCCCCACGCGCGCCCGCGCCGTCGCGAGCAGCTGGTTGCCCGCGCGAGCGAGCTCCATGCCCTCGAGGGCCGTCGGCGCAAGTGCGGGGCGCAGCCACAGCCGCTCGTAGACGCTGCGCTGCGGGTCGCCGCTGAAGGGCGTGCCGGGCGGCATGCCGGCGTCGCGGCGGAAGGCCTCGGCGTCGAAGGGCAGCGCCTCGAGGCGCGCGCGCTCCTCGGCGCTCGGCTCGGGCACGTCGTCCTCGAGACCCGGAACCGCGATCGCGCCGCGCGCGTCGACGAGCCTCGCCAGCAGCTGGGCGAGCGCGGTCGCCGCATCGGGAACCGGCCCGCCCCACATCCCGCTGTGCAGCGGGTGGTCGAGGCAGCTCACGCTGACGTCGATCGCGACGATCCCGCGCAGGCTCGTCGTGAGCGATGGAATCCCGGTGTCGAGGTTCGCGGTGTCCGAGAGCACGATCACGTCGCCGGCGAGCGCTTCGCGCTGCGCGCGCAGGAAGGCCGCGAGGTGATCGGAGCCGATCTCCTCTTCTCCCTCGATGACCCACTTCACGTTGATCGGGAGCGCGCCCGCGGCGTCGAGCCAGGCGCGGATCGCCGCCGCGTGCAGGACGATCCCGGCTTTGTCGTCGACGACGCCGCGCCCGTAGAGCCGGCCGTCGGCGCGGCGCGTCGGCTCGAAGGGCGGCGACTTCCAGTGCGCCTCGCGACCCGGGGGCTGGACGTCGTGGTGCGCGTAGATCAGTGCGGTAGGCGCCTCCGGCCCAGCGTGCAGCCAGTCCGCGACGACATAGGGATGGGCGTCGGCGAAGCGCAGCACGCGCGCGTGCTCGAGGCCCGAGCGCTCGAGCAGCTCCGCGACCTGTTCGGCCGACCGCAGCAGCTCGCCCGGCGGAAAACCCGCCGCGGAAACTCCGGGCGTGCGCACCAGCGCCGACAGCTCCCCGACGCTGTCTTCGAAGCGCAGCTCCAGCTTCGTCAGGACTTCGGGCGGTGCGGGCACGCGCGACGAGCTTAGCCTGCGGGGCCCGGGCCGGGCGCAGCCCGGCCCACCCGCACTCCGCTCGGCTTCGCCTCGCTGCGCGCCGAAGCGGCTTAGCCTGCGGCCGGCCCGAGCGCGCCGTCCGGTCGCCTGACTGGTGGTAGCATGCGCGGCCATGCAAACGAGATCCCTGCGCGTGAAGGGCGCCCACGGCCTCGAGCTGCACTGGCTCGAATGGAGCCGGGAGGGCGTGCCGCTGCTGTTGCTCCACGGCTTCGGCAACGAGGCGCACCTGTGGGACGACTTCGCGCCGGCCGTCGCTCCCTATTACCGCGTGCTCGCCTGGGATGCGCGCGGCCACGGCGATTCCGGCTGGGATCCGGAGCGGCGCTACGACCCCGAGACGCTGGCCGACGACCTCGAGTGCGCGACGCGCGAGCTCGGCATCGAGCGCTTCGTGCTGGTCGGCTTTTCGATGGGCGGACGCGTCGCGACCGTGTTCGCGGGTCGGCATCCCCAGCGACTGGCGGGTCTCGTGCTAGTCGACATCGGTCCGGAGGTCGACCCCCGCGGCACGCTGCGAATCCGGCTGGAGGTCGAGGAGCAGCGCAGTCCGGCCTTCCGTTCGGTCGAGCAGTACGCGGAGCTGCTCTCGCGGAACTACCCGGCCGGGCAGCGCGCGGCGCTGCTGCGCATGGCCCGCCACGGGCTGCGATCTCGGCCGGACGGCCTCTTCGAATTGAAGATGGACCCCGCGCTGCGCGAGGGCATGGCGCTGCGCGATGCGGAGACCGACGAGGCCGCACGCGAGCGCGCCTTCGTGCAGCAGCAGTGGGAGGCATTGACCCGCGTGCCCTGCCCCACGCTGGTCGTGCGCGGCGCCGCGAGCGACATCCTCTCCCCCGAGGTCGCCGATCGCATGGTCGACGAGGTGCTGCAGGCCGGGCGCCTCGCCGTCGTAGCGAAGGCCGCGCACTCGGTCATGACGGACAACCCCGAGGGCTTCGCGCAGGCGCTCTGCGCCTTCGTGCTCGCGGAGTAGCCGGGAGGGTCGAGGTAGACTTGCGGTTTCGACCAACCAAGGGGAATCGCGTGAAGGATCGACGAGCTCGGAACGGAGAACGCGTGCGCCGGGAGCCCTTCCGGGGGACCCGCGCGGCGGCACGCATCGCGGCTCTCCTGGTGGTCCTGTCGTGGGACGGGCTCACGCCGCAGCGCAGCGCGGCCGAGAGCGCGATCCCGCCGGCCGCACCCGTCGCGGACGCCACGCCGCGTGCGGTCGTCGACAGCCTGCACACCAGCCTGCTCTCGGTCATGAAGGAGGCCAAGACCCTCGGTTATCCGGGCCGCTACGAGCGCCTCGCTCCCGTGCTCGCCAGCCACTTCGACACGCCGTGGATGGCCGAGAAGTCGATCGGGCGGGAATGGACCGTGCTTGCCGCACCCGACCGCGAGCGTCTCGTCGACGCGTTCCGCCGCTTCACGACCGCAAACTACGCCGGCCGTTTCGACGGCTACGGCGGGGAGCGTTTCGAGACGCTGCGCGACGAGCCGTCGCTGCAGAACACGATGCTCGTCTACTCGCGGCTGCAGGAGTCGAACGGCGAAGTCACCGAGCTGAACTATCGCCTGCGCCAGGTCGGCTCGGGCTGGCGCATCATCGACGTCTACCTGAACGGGACGGTGTCCGAGCTCGCGCTCAGGCGCTCCGAGTATTCGTCGATCATCAAGCGCGACGGGCTCGAGGCGCTGATCAAGGCGCTCGAGGGAAAGATCTCGAGACTCGAGGGCGGCGAAGTCGCCTCGTAGCTCGGCGTGCGCGGCTCGCGCGAGGCCTGGATCATCGCCTCGCGGTTCTGGATGTAGGCGCTGCGCATCGCGGCGTAGAAATCCAGCGAGGCCTCTCGCAGCGCGTCGAGCCGCTCATAATTTGCCTCGAGCGTCGAGAGCCCGCCGCTGCCCGTCAAGACGCTCCCGACGAAGATATTCTGTGCCGGGCCGATCAGATACGTCAGCGGGCGCAGCGTCAGGTCAACGACGTCGCCGAGGCTGTCGCGCAGCGTGCTCGGGCCGAGGAGTGGGATCACGAGATAGGGACCCGAGTCGACGCCGAAGCGCGCGAGGGTCTGGCCGAAATCCGCCTTGTGCCGCTCGAGGCCGGCGTGCTCGCCTGCCTCGAAGAGCCCGCCGGCTCCGAACGCGGTATCGAGCACGAAATCGCCGGTGCTCTCCAAGGCGTCGCGCAGCCGCAGCTGGAGCAGGGCGTTGACCACGATCACTGGCGCGTTCAGGTTTTCGAACGCGTGGTGTACCGCGTGCCGCGCAAATTTCGGCACCACGAACTGGTAGCCGCGGACGAGCGGGCGGTAGGCCCAGCGGTCGACCCACTCGTTGAACGCAAAGAAACGGCGGTTCAGGCTCTCGAGCGGGTCCTGGGCGGCGGCCGGATCGCCGCCGGGCTCGTCTTCGTAGAGCGAGTCGAGAGTATCTGCCTCGGGCTCCGCTGCCTCGGCCGCAATCGCTTCGCCACTGCCAGGTGCCGGCTGCGCCTGCGCCGAAAGCGCGCAAAGCAGCGCGCATGCGAAGCCGAGGCCACTCGCCAGCTCTCGAGCCGGCGCCCGCCAGTCGCGCATGCATCCTCCGCGTGGGCAGACCGAGTCGAGCGAGGTGAATCGGCCCTGGTAGATAGGAATCGAGAGCCGGGGGAGTTTAGCCGAGCCGCGGGAGAGAAGGAAACGGCGCTCGGGGCGCGAGCGGATCTGTTGCAACCCTCGCTGCACACCCCTTTTTACATCTCTGGTTGAGGTTTAAAACACCCAACCTAAGGATCTAGCGGCTGGAGGCCGACGGGTACGGTACCTTCCGGTTCCCCGGCCGAGGTCGAGTCACCCTCAGGCCGAGTCCCCCAACGGAAGACGAGCGAACAAACTGCTTCCCCGTGCGTCAGCGTTGTGGCTTCGGTCACCGCTCGGGCTGGCGATCGGGTCGCATGCATCGGGAGTCGGGAGTGCAGGCGGCGCGGGTCGGACTAGACCTCTGCGCTGCTGGTAGACTCGCCCGCCTTCCGTGACCGGAGGGAACGCGTGGACGTCTTCGACAAGTGTCGCGAGGACGAGCGGCCGGCCTTGGCCCGCAAGCTCGGGATCTACGCCTATTTCCGCACCATCAGCTCGGCCCAGGAGCCCGTCGTCACCCACGACGGCCGCCAGCTGATCATGCTGGGCTCGAACAATTACCTGGGCCTGACCAGTCACCCCGAGGTCAAGGAAGCCGCGGCGATGGCGCTGGCCATCTACGGCACCGGCTGCGCCGGCTCCCGCCTGCTCAATGGGACGCTGGACATCCACGTCCAGCTCGAGAGCCGGATCGCCGAGTTCATGCGGCGCGAGGCGGCACTCACCTTCGCGACGGGCTTCCAGGTCAACCTCGGAGTCCTCTCGTGCATGCTCGGGCGCCAGGACATCGCGATCCTCGACGCCCTCGACCACGCCTGCATCATCGACGGCGTCCGGCTCGGCTTCGGCAAGCACTTCAAGTACGCGCACAACGACATGCAGGATCTCGAGAAGAAGCTCGCGAACGCGGGGAGCGACAAGGGCCGCCTGATCGTCGTGGACGGCGTCTTCTCGAT
>CAYTJA010000088.1:0-83896 GCA_964437835.1 uncultured Spirochaetales bacterium | reverse complement strand
GAGAACGTGCTGGTGCGCGGAGTCGAGGCGATCGCGCTCGAAGTGCACCGCGATCTGCGGATCGTCCAGGGACGCATGTTGAACGCGTCGTCGGGAGAGGCGCTCGTCGGCCGCGGCGTCGCCGGCCGCTATCAGGGTGCCGAGCTCGGCTCGCAGCTCGAATTCGGCCGCGGCACCTGGAAGGTTGTCGGGGTCTTCGAAGCGAAGGGCTCGTCGCTCGAGAGCGAGGTCTGGGTCGACGCGCGGGAGCTCGCAAAGGACGCCAAGCGCCCGGTGCCCTACTCGGGCCTCCGCCTGCGCGTCGCCGACGGCGCCGACCTCGACGCGCTCGCGCGCCGCATCACCGACGACCCCCGCTTCGCACTCGAGGCCACGCGCGAGACCGACTACTACGCGAAGCAGGCGGAGTCTGCGGACACCTTCATGCTGATCGTCGTGGGCCTCGCGGTGCTGGCCGGGATCGGCGCGGCCTTCGGCGCGGTCAACACGCTGTACGCTTCGGTGCAGGCGCGCCGCGCGGAGATCGGCACGCTGCGCGCGATCGGCTTCTCGCGCAGCGCGATCCTGCTCGCATTCCTGTTCGAATCGCTGGCACTGGCACTCGTCGGCTTCGCGGTCGGAACCGCGTTGGCCGCGATCGCGGGACGCGTCTTGTCGGCGCTGCTCGGCGGAATCGGCTTCGGCGTCAACACCTTCAGCACCAGTGTGATCGAGATCTCGGTGGGGCTCTCGGACTGTGCGATCGCGCTCGTGCTCTCGCTCGCGATCGGCATCCTCGGCGGTTATTTCCCGGCCGTGCGCGCCGCGCGGATGCGGCCGGTCGAAGCGCTGCGCAAGGCCTGAGCGCGCGCCGCCCGATGGAGAACGCTCCCCACCCCCGAGACGACCTCGCTGCGCTGCGCATCGATCGCAGCGCCGCGCCGCCGCCGAAGCGCAGGCGCGGTCTGCTCTTCGCGGGGGCCGGCGCCGGCGTGCTCGGCGTTGCGGCGCTCGCGTGGCTCGTCTTCGGCAGCGGCAGCCTGGAAGTGCGCGTCGCCTACGCCGAGCAGCAGCGCGCCGCGCAGGCTCCCGAATCCGCGGTGCTGACCGGCTCGGGCTACATCGTGACGGGCGACCGCTACGTCTCGCTCGGTGTGCGCGTGCCCTCGCGGATCGTGGCCTACCTCGTCGAAGAGGGGGAAAAGGTGGAGCAGGGCCAGCCCCTGGTCAGGCTGGACGCGCGCCAGTACGACGCCGCCCTGCGCGAGGCGAAAGCCAGCCTCGAGTCGATGCGTGCGAACGTCGACCTGCGCGCACGCGAGCTCGCTCGCTCGCAGGAGATGCACGCGGAGCAGGTCGCTTCCGAGGGCGAGCTCGACCTGAAGCAGAATCAGCTGCGCGTCGCAAAGGCGGAGGTCAAGCGCCTCGAGGCCGAAGTCGCGCGCCGCAGCGTCGACCTCGAAGACACCGTCGTGCGCGCGACGACGAACGGCGTCGTGCTGGAAAAATTCAAGGAAGTCGGCGAGATCGCGGTGCCCGGCGGCTTCCAGGGCTCGGGCGAGCTGATCCGGATGGCGAATCTCGACGACCTGCGCGCCGAGATCGACGTGAACGAGGCCGACCTCTCGCGGATCTCGCTGGGCCAGCCGGCCAGCGTGATTCCGGATGCCTACCCGGACAAGCGCTATGCGGCGCAGGTCGTGAAGCTCTACCCGCAGATCAACCGCCAGAAGGGCACGCTCAAGGTCGAGGTCAAGCTAAGAGAGCCCGATGCCTGGCTGCGCCCGGACATGTCGGTGCGGATCGCGTTCCTCGCGAAAGCGGAGCCGCTCGCCGCGGGAGCGGCAGAGGCCGCGCCGGTCGTGATGGCGCCGGCAGACGCGGTGCGCGGCGAGGGCAGCGGGCGCTTCGCGTGGGTCGTGACCGAGGGCTCACTCAGGCGCCAGCCCCTCGAGGTCACGGGCACGACGCCCGACGGGCGCGCGGTGATCGCGAAGGGGCTCGCGGGCGGCGAGGCGCTCGTGATCGGCGAGGTCGAGGGGCTCGAAGAGGGTCAGGCCGTCGAGGTCGTGCCGGGCCCCTGATCGATCGGGAGCGAGCCGCGCGGTCGGCGCTCGGCCGCAGCGAAACCGCGGAGGTAGATCATGTCCGTCGAGTCGAACCGCCAGCACGTGCTCGACTATCTCGCCGCGATCGGCCGCGGCGACCACGCCAGCGCCTACGCGGCCTTCGCGGAGGACGCGACCTGGACGACCCCGCCTTCACTGCCCTGGCCGGGGCACTTCCTTGGGCGCCGCGCGATCTTCGACGAGTACTTCGCCGTCGACAAGGGACTCTTCACGACCGGCATGTCGAAATACGACCTCGAGATCCGGAAGGTCGTCGCCGCGGGAGACTGCGTAGTCGTGGAGATGCACCACAGCGCCGCCGGCCTGAACGGCCGGCCCTACGAGACCGACCACTGCCTCGTCTTCGAGCTCGAAGGCGGCCAGATCCAAGCCGTGCGCGAGTACATCGACTCGCACTACCTGCACCAGCAGATGATCGAAACCTAACGCTTTGGGTCGGCTTCGGGACCGGGCTCGGGCTCGAGAGTCGGCACGCTCCAGCCGCGAATCGAGCGCGTCAGGCGGCCCGGCCGCTGCTTGCCGCCCTGCGCGCGGATCCGCGCGAAGTGCTCGGGCGGAGCGTCCGCGGCGGCCTCCGGCAGCTTGCTGCTGCCGCTGCTCCCCCAGCCCTTGGCGTAGGGAACCAGCAGGTGCTCGTGCACGCAGTGGTTCCGGTAGAACTTCCATTGGCCGCGCTCGCGCCGGTACTCGTAGTCGAGCGTGCAGACGCTCCAGGCGGCTTCGCCATCGGCGGGATCCGTGAGCAGCGTCAGCAGGAACCAGCGGCCGGAGGCCTCGTCCCCGTCCACGCGGATCACCGGGTCGGCCAGGATGTCGAAAGCCCAGCCGCCGGCGCTCTCGAAGGCCGGCATGAACTGCGTGTAGAAGGAGCGCAACGCGGCCTTGTCGGGCAGGTAGCCGAGCAAGCCGTGGTCGTAGCTCGCGTCGTCCGCGAAACACGCGAGCGCGTCTTCCCAGCGCGCGTCGTGCATCGCCTGCATGTACCGGTTCGTGAGCTCGCGAATCTCATCCTTGTCTTCGAGCGCCCGCACGCGCGCACGCAGCTCCGCGAGCTCCGCTTCGATCTGCTGCGACATCGAACCCCTCCGCCTGCCCCTGCTCCGCAGCTCCCGGGGGCCGAATGCCCGCTCCGCAGGCCGCGCAGGGCATCGGCTGCGACACAGTGCCTCGGCGAAAGCCAGGGCCGGGCCCCCGCCAGATCTTCGCAGATCGGAGCGCCGCTTCGGCAGCCACGACGCGAGGCTAAGCTTCGCCCCGCATGGGCGAACCCGAGACGCCGGCGCGGCATGCGGCCGCCACCTCCGAAAGCCTGCAGCACCACTACGACCACTACTACAGCGGCCAGCCGAATGCATGGCGCACCAGCGGGGCTCCGGCGAAAGCAGACAACGTGGTGGCGCTCTGCGCCGGACAGCCGCATGCGCGCATCGCCGAGATCGGCGCGGGGGACGGCGCGGTGCTGGCCGAGCTCTGCGAGCGCGGCTTCGGAGAGGAATTCTTTGCCGCCGAGATCTCGGAATCGGGCCTGCGCGCGATCCGGTCCCGGCAGCTCCCGCGCCTGGTCGCGGCGCTGCGCTTCGATGGAGCCAGCCTGCCGTGGAGCGACTCGAGCTTCGACCTCGCCATCCTGTGTCACGTTCTCGAGCACGCGGAACATCCGAGGCGACTGCTCGCGGAGGCGATCCGCGTCGCCAAGCGGGTCTTCGTCGAGGTTCCACTCGAGGACACCTGGCGGCTGCCCCGAAGCTTCGCGCCGGATCGCGTGGGCCACATCAACTTCTACTCGCCGAAATCCCTGCGCCGCTTCCTCCAGACCTGTGGGCTCGAGGTCGTGGCCGAGCGGGTGGTGGTTCCGGCGCGCGCGTCGCTGATGCTGCGCTCGGGGCGCCTCGGGGCGCTCAAATACAGCGCCAAGCGCGGGCTGCTCGCGGTGGCGCCGTGGCTGGCCACACGCGTACTCACCTACCACGGAGCGGCTGTGTGTCGCGCGAGCACGGCGCAGTGAGCCGCGCGCAGTCGCTGACCACCTGGCCTCGGGGGCCCGTAACATGCCTGTGACACAACACACCTTTTGCAGGATCTGCGAATCGCTCTGCGGCCTGGAGGTCGACGTCGAGAGCGGGCGCGTCGCGGCGATCCGGCCCGACCGCGCGCATGTCGCTTCTGGCGGGTTCGCCTGCGTGAAGGGCCTGAAGCAGCACCTGCTCTTCGACTCGCCGGATCGGCTGCGC
Organism: uncultured Spirochaetales bacterium; assembly: GCA_964437835.1. Taxonomy (GTDB): domain Bacteria; phylum Myxococcota_A; class UBA9160; order UBA9160; family SMWR01; genus CAYTJA01. The sequence goes on along the minus strand of CAYTJA010000088.1, from coordinate 79,557 downwards.
CAGCCGCTCGCGCGCGAGGGCGGCCTGCAGCGGCCGACCTCCTGGGATGCCGCGCTGAATGGGATCGGCTCCGCGGTGCGCCGCATCCGCGCGCAGCACGGGCCCGACTCGATCGGGCTCTACGTCGGCACCGCGGCCGGCTTCTCGATGCTGCACCCGATCTTCGCGCAGGGATTCATGCAGGGGCTGGGCTCGAAGAGCCTGTATGCAAGCGCGACCCAGGACTGCAGCAACAAATTCGCGGTCGCGCGCGAGATGTACGGCTTCCCATTCACGCAGCCCTTTCCGGACGTCGACCGCACGCGCTGCCTGATCGTCGTCGGCGCGAATCCGGTGGTCTCGAAGTGGAGCTTCCTGCAGGTTCCGGATCCGATCGAACGCCTGCGCGCGATCGAGGCGCGCGGCGGCCGTGTGTTCGTCGTCGACCCGCGGCGCACCGAGACGGCGAAGGCCGCCGGCACGCACGTCTTCATCCGGCCCGGCACGGACGTGTTCTTCTACCTCTCGTTCCTCTGCGAGCTGATCGCGCGCGGCGGCGGCGACCGCGCGCGCGTCGACGCCCACACGCGAGGCTTCGATGCGGTCGCCAAGCTCGCGGCCGCATGGCCGGCCGAGCGCAGCGCGGCCGTCACGCGTATCGAGGCCCATACCCTTCGCGAAATGGTCGAGGCCTACGCCTCGGCCGACGGCGCTGCGCTCTACAGCTCGACCGGCGTGAACATGGGAGGCCAGGGCGCGCTCGCGTTCTGGCTGCAGGAAGTCATCAACGCGGTCTCCGGCAACCTCGACCGCGCCGGTGGCACGCTGCTGGGCCAGGGCATTCTCGATTTCGCGAAGCTCGGCCGCCGCACCGGCTTCGGGCTCTCGCGCGAGCGCTCGCGGATCGGAAACTTCGCGGCCGTGAACGACGCGTTCCCGGGCGGCGTACTCGCCGACGAAATCCTGACGCCCGGCCCGCGCCAGCTGCGCGCGCTCTTCGTGACCGGCGGCAACCCACTGCTGACGATGCCGAACGCCGCACGGCTGCGCGAAGCGCTGCAAGCGCTCGAGCTGCTGGTCGTGATCGACATCCTGCCGACCGAGACCGCCTCGCTCGCGCACTACGTGCTGCCCGCGACGACGCCGCTCGAGCGCCCCGACCTGCCCTTCGCGTTCCCGCTCTTCATGGGCATGCAGTCGCGCCCCTATCTGCAGGCGACGCGGGCGGTCGTGCAGCCGGACGGCGAACAGCGCGACGAGGCGACGATCTACCTCGACCTGGCAGCCGCCTGCGGGGCGCCGCTCTTTGGCTCGCGCGTCGCGCAGCGCGCGCTCGAATGGGGACGCCGGCGGCGCGCGCGGAAGGGCTTCGAACCCTACCCCGCCGTCGCGCAGGAGTTCCTGCTCTCGGCGATGCTGCGCCTCACGCGCAGCGGCAGCTTCGCGCAGCTGCTGCGCGAGCCGCACGGACGCCGCCGCGAGCTGAAGCGCGAGGGCAGCTTCCTCGGTCAGCGCGTGCCGAGCGCAGACGGACGCATCGACCTCGCGCCCCCGGCACTGCTCGAACAGGCCGGCCGCCTGCCCGCGCTATTCGAGCGCGAGCTGCGCGACTCCGGCGGCCTGCGCCTGATCACGCGCCGCCACGCGAAGACGCACAACTCCTGGACACACAACGAGGCCAGCTTCGTCTCGGGCACGCGCCGCACGAACTACCTCTACATGCACCCCGAAGACGCGCGCAAGCGCGGCCTGGCGGATGGCGACATCGCCGACCTGCGCTCGGCAACCGCGACCGTGCGCGTGCCCGTGCAGCTGCTGCCCGATCTGCAGCCCGGCAGCGTCGCGCTGCCGCACGGCTGGGGCCACCAGATTGCCCCGGGCCTCTCGGTCGCCAGCGCCACCGAGGGCGTGAACGTGAACCTGCTCGCGGCCGACGGCCCCGCCGCCATCGAGCCGCTCTCGGGCATGGCGCGCCTGACCGCGATCCCGGTCGAAGTCACGCGCGCGGCAGGCCCGCGCGACCCGCGCAGCTGGTCGGGGCTGCCGCTCGGGTCGCCCTGAGTCCAGGCCGACAGTGCGTACATGTTGTAAATGTACGCATCCCGCCGCATGCTGGGCGGGATGCGGCTCGTCGTCCGCGGCATCAAGGGCTTCGACTGGGACGAGGCGAACTGGCGCAAGTCTGAGGCGAAGCACGGGGTGGCCGCGTCCGAAGCCGAGGAGGCGCTGCTTGCTGATCCTGTCTGTCGGGTCGATGAGCGCCATTCCGATCGCGAACAGCGCTACGTGGCGCTCGGATCGACCAGCGACGGACGGCTTCTCTTCATCGCGTTCACGGTCCGCTCGAGTCGCATCCGGATCGTGTCGGCGAGACCCATGAGTCGGAGGGAGCGTGCGATCTACGAAGAAGCGAAAACGAGTGAGCGAGGCTGAAGTCGCCGAGTACTGGCTCACGCACGACAGCGCAGCGGAGATCAACTGGTCCGGGCAGCAGGTGCGGATCGAATTCGATCCCGACGTCGAGCGCCCCACGCGTTCCATCACGCTGCGGTTGCCGCGCCGGCTGCTCCAGGAGATCCGAGTCCTCGCAAAGGACAGAGACGTCCCGTATCAGTCGTTGATGAAGGTTCTGCTGGCAGAGAAGGTCACGGAACTCCGGCGCAAGAAGGCCTCCTGAGCACCAAAGCGCGTCCGGGTAGATCGGGGCATGGAGCTAGTCCGCACCTTCGCGCAACGAGGCGCAGACCAGCTGGTCGAGCTGCGACGCGAAGCGCGAGCGATCCTTCTGCGCGAGTGGCCGCGGGCCGCCGCCCGCGATGCCCATCGCGCGCAGTTCCGTCTTGAGCTCACGCGTCGCGAGCGCGTCTCCGATCATGTCTTCGCTGAAGGGCCGGCCGTCGTTGCCGAGCACCCGCGCGCCTGCCACGAGGCAGCGCGCGGCGAGCGGGATGTCCGCGGTCACGACGACGTCTCCGCGCCGCACCTGCGCGGCAATCCAGTCGTCGGCGGCATCGAATTCACGGCCGACGACGACGAGCTCCGCGCCGAAGCCCCGCGGCACGTGAATCGGCGCATTCGCGACCACCGCGACCCGCAGGCCGTGCCGCGTGGCGACGACGTAGACCTCGTCCTTCACGGGGCAGGCGTCGGCATCGACGAAGATCGCGATCACGGCAGCGCAGGGTAGCGGGCGTACTGCGTGGACCCGCGCTGCGCTGGCGCCGGACCCCCCCGAGCGCGGAGGAGCGGCGCGCTACGAAGGAGCGGCGGGCGCCGCCGCCGGGGCGGCCGGTGAGATCAGCTCGGAGCGCTTCTCGTAGCCCCCGAGCGAGTGCGCGAGCCAGATGCCCGGGATCGCGGCGAGCGCGGTCAGCGCGTAGAAGAGCGGCCAGCCGAGCAGCTCCGCGAACAAGCCGGCTGAGGAAGCCAGCAGCGTGCGGCCGGTGGCCGTCAGCGACGAGAGCAGCGCGTACTGCGTCGCGGTGAAGGCCGGATGGCAGAGGCCCGAGAGGTAGGCGACGAAGGCGGCCGAGACGAGGCCGCCGGTGAAGTTCTCGACGAAGATCGTGGACGCGAGCACGCGCAGATCGTGCCCGGCAAAGGCCTGCGCGACGAACGCGAAATTCGAGAGCGCGTGGATGATGCCCGCCGAGACCAGCGAGCGTGCGACGCCCTGGCGCAGCACCAGCACGCCGCCGGCCGCGATCCCGAGCATCGTCGCGATCACACCGAAGACCTTTGCGACGCTCGCGATCTCCCCCTTCGAGAAGCCGAGCTGGATGTAGAACGCATTCGAGAGCCCGCCAGCGAGCGCGTCGCCGAGGCGGTAGAGCACCACGAAGACTAGCAGCGTCCCCCAGCGCGGGCGCGACGCGAATTCCCGGAAGGGCGCGACCACCGACGTCTGTACGCGCTGACTCCAGCTCTGCGCGGCCCAGCTATTCGCGCGCGCGGGCTCGGGGCTCGCCAGCGCCGTCAGCAGACCGACCCCCATCAACGCGGCCATCACCAGATACGCGCGCGGCCAGCCGAAGGCCTCCGCGAGCCAGAGCGCGCCCGCGGAGGACGCGATCATCCCGAAGCGGTAGCCCCACTGCGTCGCCGCGGCACCCGCGCCCTGTTCCTCGGGGCGCAAGAGCTCGATCCGGAACGCGTCGATCACGACGTCCTGGCTCGCCGAGAGGAAGGCCACCAGCGCCGCGAGCAGTGCGGTGCGCATGCGGTCCTCGGCCGGATCCGAGGCGCCGAGCGCGAGGATCGCCGCTGCCAGCGCGAGCTGGATCACGACCAGCCAGCTGCGCCGCTGCCCGAGCAGCGGCGTGAGCCCCGGCAGCGGCACGCGATCCAGGATCGGCGACCACAGGAACTTGAAGCTGTACGAGAAGCCGACCAGCGCGAAGAGCCCGATCTCGGTCAGGGAGATCCGCGATTCGGTGAGCCAGGCCTGCAGCGTCTGACCCGAGAGCGCGAGCGGCAAGCCGCTCGCAAAGCCCATGCCCAGGATCGCGAGCAGCCTCGGGTTCCGGTAGACGCGCAGGCTGGCGCCAAAGGCGCTCATCGCGCGCTCGGCGCTGCGTGGGTCTTCTGCATCGGAGCCCTTATCGGAGCCGTCTCACCCATGCTTGACGGGGCGCGAGCATAGCGGGCCCGCCGAGCGTCAGAGCAGGACGGGTCGATCCGGGAGCTCCGAGGCGGCGGGCGCCGCCGCCGCGCGCGGGAAGTGCCGCGCGAGCTGCTCGCCCACGGCCTTCACACCGTGCAGAACCCCCGCCTCGAAGTGGCCGGCGCGGAAGCGCTGCTCCATCTGGCGACAGATCGGCTCCCAGGCCTCGCTGGCCCTGCAGTGGATGCCGCGGTCCGCGACGATCTCGACGTCGCGATCCGCGAGCAGCAGGTAGATCAGGACTCCGTTGTTATTTTCGGTGTCCCAAACGCGCAGCTGGGAAAAAACCTCGAGCGCGCGCTCGCGCGCGCTCGCGCCCCGCCACAGCTCGGGCAGCTCGAGCGCGTGTTCGACGCAGAAGCGGATCTGGCCCGCGTGGTCGCGCTCGCTCTCGCGGATCGCGGTCTCGATCGAGTCTCGCACTCGGATCGGGAACTCGCGCCGCATGCGCAGAGGCGGCGTGCAGAGATGTCGGATCAGCCGCGCGAAGTCCATCGCGACCCCCTACCAGCGGCCCGAGGCGCCGCCGCCACCGAAGCCGCCACCGCCGCCGCCGAAGCCCCCCGAGCTGCCGCCCCAGCCGCTGCCGCCGAGGCCGCCGAAGGGTCCGCCGCGGGATCCGACGCCTGGACCCGCGACGCCGCCGAACAGCGTCAACAGAAACGCGATCGCCGCCAGGATCAGGGAGACGCCGAGCGAGGCCAGCATCGCCCACGCGATCCAGCCCAGGCCGCCGCCGACGAGCGCGGCCGCGGGCAGGCGCCCGAGGGTCGCACGCAGAGCTCCGCCCAGCGCGAAGACCGCGATGCAGCCGATCACGAGCAGTTGCTGGAGCGACTCCCGCGGCGCGGGAACCGCAGTCCGCGGCGGGAGCTCCGGCAGCGGCTCGCCGTCGATGACGCGAATCATCGCGTCGACGCCCGCGTCGATACCGCCCGCGAAATCTCCGAGCTTGAAACGCGGGAGGATGACTGCCTCGATCACACGCTTCGAGACGATGTCCGACAGCGCGCCCTCGAGGCCATAGCCGACCTCGATCCGGAGCTGCCGATCATCGCGCGCGATCAGCAGCAGCGCCCCGTCGTCGACGCCCTTCCGCCCGAGCTTCCAGGCCTCGGCCACGCGGATCCCGAACTGCTCGATCGTCTCCGGCTGCGCGCTCGGGACGATCAGCACCGCGATCTGGCTGCCCTTGCGCGCCTCGAAGGCCTGGAGCTTGCGCTCGAGCGCCGCCGCCTGTTCCGCGCTCAGCGTCGCACTGAGATCCGTGACGCGCGCGCGCAGCGCCGGAACCGGCGACTGCGCCGCGGCCGCCGCCGAGAGCAGCAGCAGCGCCACGGCTAGCGCCTTCCAGAGCCGCGCTCGGGGCATTCCTAGGGTTGGGCGGGAGCGGCTGCGGCGGGGGCCGGCTTCGAGAAGTCGACCGCGGGCGGCCTTGCGATCGCCGCTTCGTTCTCCACCGCGAAATTCGCCTTCGCCGCATAGCTGAACAGCTTGGCCGTGAGATTCACCGGGAACTTCCGCACGGTCGTGTTGAACTGCTGCACCGCATCGATGTAGCGCTTGCGGGCGACGGTGATGCGATTCTCGGTGCCCTCGAGCTGCGCCTGCAGGTCGCGGAAGTTCTGATCGGACTTCAGCTGCGGATAGTTCTCGGCCACGACCAGCAGGCGCGACAGCGCCGAGCTCATCTCGGCCTGGGCCTGCTGAAACTTCCGGAACGCCTCGGGATCGTTCACGAGCTCGGGAGTGACCTGCAGGCTGCCGACGCGCGCCCGCGCATTCGTCACGCTCTCGAGCACCTCGCGCTCCTGCTGCGCGTAGCCCTTGACCGTCGCGACGAGGTTCGGAATCAAGTCCGCGCGGCGTTGATACTGGTTCACCACCTCGCTCCAGCCGGCCGTGACCTGTTCGTCCTCGGCCTGGATCGCGTTGTAGCCACAGCCGGCGAAGCCGAGCGCCGCCGCCGCCAGCGCGAGGCCGGCCCTCCATTGCTCGAGTCTCTTCATTTCAGGATCTCCTTTTCTTGCGGTTCTCCGATCCGCTGGCGCTCCGAGCCCACGAATGGAAACAAGAACTGAGGCTGGCGCCAGTCCCAGAGGCGCTCCGGATGGGTGTCGATCTCGGGTTCTGCGTTCCAGAGCAGCGCCCGGCTCCACAGCGCGCCGTTGGCGTTGATCAGAACGCTGGCAGCCAGGATCGCGACCGCGAGCGCTCGCAGCGCTGGAGAACGCGCCGCGTTCGCTTCGGATTCGAGGTGTCTCCGCCACCCCCGCAAGCCGAGGATGCCGAGCAGCGCGAACCAGGGCACCAGATCCGTGGTGAGGCGTGATCCGTAGCTCCAGCCGCCCCACCAGTGCCCGAAGCTCGAGATCGCGAGCAGATGCGCAGTGAGGATCGCCAGCGAGAGCAGCGCGAGGCGGCGGCTCTCGATCTGCCGCCAGAAGCGGGCGACGAGGAACGCGCAGACCCACACCAGCGGCGTGTAGACGAGCAGACCTCGGGAGGGGCTGACGAGATTCCCGGCCAGGGCTTCGACGAAGCGGGAGCTTCCGAGCTTCCCTGCCTGCTGATAGTAGGCGGGGATCCAGGAGCCAAAGAAATGCAAAGAGAATGCGACGAAGCCGAGCCACCACCCGACCGAGACACCCGCGTACACGGGAAGCTCGGAGCGGCGCGCGATCGCCAGATACATGCCGACGAAGGCCGCGGGGATCGCGAAGAGCGGGCGGCAGAAGCACGCCCACGAGAGCAGGCTGGCGACGAGTGCCGGACGCGACGAGCGCGCCCCACTCTCTGCCCGCAACAGCAGGAAGATCGCGACGCCGACCAGCAGGATTCCCCAGCTGTGGGACCACAGGCCGCGCGACGCCGTACTCCAGATCTGAGAGCCGAAGGCCGCACTCCCAGCCGCGACGAGGCTCCAGCGCGGATCGAGGGCGAGGCGGCTGGTGAAGAAGATCACGCCGACCAGAGCGGCCATCAGCAGCGGCGCAATCCGCCTGTGCAGCCGGATCTCGCGGCCGAGATCGTAGACCCCGCGCTCGTCGAAGACGCTCGCTCCGAAGAGTCGTCCCACCCCGAATAGAGGAACCGTGAGCAAGGGCGTACCAGGCGGGAAGTAATGATAGGTATGCCCATTCACGTTGCGAAGCAGCTCGAGGCCGAGGTCGGCCACCGGATCGGCGGTGACGCCTGGAACCGCGTCGAGGTGGTAGGTCCGCTCCGAGATCAGACGCTCCGCGATCAGCAGGGTGAAACGCGAGTCGGAGACCTGGCTCCCGCCACAGCGAAATACCAGCCACACGAGCGAAACGAGCACGAGAGCGAGGCCGAGATCGCTGCGGCGGCGAGCCATGCCGGCGATTGCCGGCCCGGACGACGGCTTCAATCCCGCTCCTGCGGCGCACACTCGACGGCGCCACGCACCAGGCAGGGGGCCAGCGCTGTCCTCTGGCGCTGCTGTTCGGAAACTCCTGCTGCGCTCACTTCGGGCCCGTCGGCCAGGAGGACCAGGCGCCGAGGCCCTCGAGCGCGAGGCCGGGCCCGACCTGATCGAGGATCAGGCGCTTCAGCCCCTGCGTCAGCGCAACGCGCGTGAGGCGCAGCGTGAGCGTCGGCTGGCGCGCGAGCTCCGCGGCCAGCGCCCGCGCGCGCGGCAGCAGCTCGGCACGCGGCAGAACTTCGTTCACGACCCCCAGCGTTTTCGCCTCGCGCGCCGTGATCTTCTGGCCGGTCAACAAAAAATAGCGCCCACGGTTCAGGCCCAGCAGCAGCGGCCACACCACCTGCACGCCGTCTCCGGGAACGGTTCCGTATCTGAAGTGCGGGGCGTCCTGGAAATAGCTGTCTTCCGAGGCGAGCACGGCGTCCGCGAGCACCGCGAGCTCGGCGTGCACGCGGGCCGGGCCGTTCACGGCCGCGATCACCGGCACCTCGATCGCGAGCAGGTTCTCGAGCAGGCGCTTGCCGTGGAAGTAGATCTTGTCCCATTTCGCAGGCGTCATCTCGCCGACCCAGCTCTGGTCCAGGCGCGCGATGAACTCGTCGCCGCTGCCGGTCAGGATCACCACGCGGTTCTCGGGGTCGCAGGCGACGTCCGCGAAGCAGTAGCCGAGCTCCGTGTGCGGGCCGTCGCCCCAGACGAGCGGCCCGCCCTGGCTGTGCAGCGCGAGTTCGAGCACCCCCGCGGCGTCGCGCTGCATGCGCACGTGCTGGTAGCGGCGCGAGTACTGCTCGTAGTCGGCTTTCATCTCACCTCCCCAGTCGCGGGCGCCTATGATACGGCCGCCCATGCCCCGGAACCCATGATGTTGGACAGCGATCTGCGACTCCGGATCTTCCGCAACGCAAAGCGCGCGCGACGCTTCGAGGCGCGCGTCGAGACGCTCTCGCGCGCGGGAGAGATCGGCGCGACGCTGCATGCCGGAGCCGGCCACGAGCTGTGTCAGCTCGCGGCCCTCGCGGCGCTGCGGCCCGATGATCCGATGCTCTACGGCCACCGCGGCAGCGCGTACTTCCTCGCGCGCGGGCTGCCGCTCACCGCGATCCTCTGCGACCTCGCCTACCGCGAGGGCGGCACGAATCGCGGCAAGGGCGGGATCATGCACGTCGTGGATCCCGCGCGCGGAATCCTCGGCGAAAGTGGCACTCTCGGCGGAAATTTCGTGATCGGAGCGGGCGTAGCCCTTGCCGATCGCATGCTCGGCCGCGAAACCGTGACGATCGTGTTCTTCGGCGACGGCGGTGCGAACCGCGGGCAGTTCCACGAAGCCGCGAACTTCGCCGCACTCAAGCGCCTGCCGCTCGTGTTCTTCTGCGAGAACAACGGCTGGGGCCTCTCGGTGTCGGTGCGGGAGGCCTCTGCGGTGCCGGAAATCTCACGGCGCGCAGCCGCCTACGGGATGCCGGGAGTGACGGTGGACGGCGGCGATCCCGACGCCGTCTACGCAGCCACCGCCGAGGCAGCGCAGCGCGCGCGCGGCGGCCTCGGCCCCTCGCTCGTCGAGGCCGTGGTCGAGCGCCTGCACGGCCACTATCTGGGCGACAGCCAGCCCTACCGCAGCGAGGCCGAGCGCGCGGCCGTGGCCGCGCGCGATCCGCTGCCGCGGCTCGAGGCGGCGCTGTTGCGAAGCGCCGCTCTGGACCCGACGTCGTTGCGTGCGCTCGAAGCCGAGATCGAGCGCGAGATCGACGACGCGGTGGCCGCGATGCGGCGGCAGCCGCTCGTCGCGCCTGCGACCGCGCTCGAGAACGTCTACGCGACATGAGCGCTCCGGCCGCACCGCGCCAGCTCAAGTACGCGCGCGCGATCCGCGAGGCGCTGGCCTTGGAGATGCGCCGCGATCCGCGGGTCGTCGTCTGGGGCGAGGACGTCGGCGTCTACGGCGGCGTCTTCGGCGTGCTGCGCGGACTCCACGCCGAATTCGGCGGCGAGCGCGTGATCGACACCCCGATCTCCGAAAACCTGATCGTCGGGATGGCCGTGGGCGCGGCGATGCGCGGGCTGCGCCCGGTCGTCGAGCTGCAGTACGCGGACTTCATCTTCTGCGCGGGCGACGAAGTCTTCCTCAAGGCCGGCACTTGGCGCTATGCGCACGACGGCGCGCACCAGCTGCCCTTCGTGGTGCGCGCGGCCTGCGGCGGCTCGGGCTTCGGCCCCGAACACTCGCAGTGCACCGAGGCCTTCCTGATGCACCAGCCCGGCGTGCGCGTGGTCGTGCCTTCGACGCCGGCGGACGCAAAAGGCCTGCTGCTCGCTGCGATCCGCTCGCCCGACCCGGTGTTCTTCTTCGAGCACAAGCTGCTGTATCCGTGGACCGGCGCAGGCGAGAGCTGGGTGGGCGAAGTTCCGGAAGGCGACACCGCGCTGCCCTTCGGGCGCGCGGCGATCCGGCGCGCGGGCCGCGACCTCACGATCGTCGCCTGGCAGGACATGCTGCGGCGCGCGATGCGCGCGGCCGAGCTGCTGGCACGGGAGGGCATCGAAGCCGAGGTCCTCGACCCGCGCACACTGAATCCCTTCGACGAGGACGCGCTGCTCGACTCGGTGCGGAGGACGGGCGCCTGTCTCGTGGTCGAAGAGGCGCCGGTGCGGCTCGGCGTCGGCGCGGAGATCGGCGCGCTGCTGTGTGAGAAGGCCTGGGACGCGCTGCTGCGACCGCTGGTGCGTCTCGGCCTGCCCGACGTGCCGGTGCCGACCGCCGAACACCTCGTCGCCGCGCTGGTCCCGAGCGTCGAGTCGATCGCCGCGGCGGGGCGCGAGCTCGCGAGGCGGCCTGCGCAGCAGCGCGGCCGGCGGTCCGAGCGCGCAGCGCCGGAGCGCGAGCCCGCCGCCGCTGCGCGCGCGGGGGCCGCAGCGGCAGCGGCTGCGATTGCCAGCGATGCTCGCGGCGTGGGAGCTCCGATCCGCCTGCCGCGCCTCGACCAATCGATGTCGGAGGGGCGCCTCGTCGCGTGGCGCGTCGCGGCCGGAGCCGTCGTGCGCGCGGGCGAGGTCGTGTGCGCGATCGAGACCGACAAGGCCGAGCACGACGTCGAAGCGCCCAGCGACGGCGTGCTCGGCGTGCACCGCGCAGAGGCCGGAGACCTGCTCGAGGTCGGCGCGCTGCTCGCGCTCGTGCTCGCGCCGGGAGAGCTCGAGCCCGAGCTTCCGGCGCCGGCGCGCGCCGCGATGCCTGCTCCTGGCGCGGCCGCGATTGCAGTGCCTTCCGAGCAGCGACGCGCGCGCGAGCGGCGGCGCCTCTCCCCGCTGCGCGCCGCCACCGCTCGCCGGACCGCGCTGGCTTGGCGCGACGCCCCGCATTTCGTACAGATGCTCGATGCAGACTTCACGCGCGCCATGGCGCTGCGGCAGCGCTGGAAGCAGGACGGCGATCCGCGTGCGGCTGCGGGCATCACCGAGCTCGCGGTCGCTGCACTTGCGCGGGCACTCGCGGAGCAGCCCGAGCTGAACGCATCGCTCGCAGGAGACGAGCTCGTGCTCTGGGACGAGGTCTGCATCGGGATCGCGATGGACACCCCGCGCGGCCTCGTGGTTCCGGTCGTCCGCAACGCCGATCGGCTCGCGCTGCCCGAGCTCGCGCGTCTGGTTGCCGAGCTGCGCGACGCGGCGCGCGACGGCTCGCTCGCGCCCGACGCGCTGCGCGGAGGCACCGCGACTCTGTCGAATCTCGGCGCTTACGGGATCCGCAGCGGCACGCCGGTGCTGAACGCGGGCGAATCGGTGCTGCTCTTCCTCGGCGCCGTCGAGGAACGTGCCGTCGCCTCGCAGGGCCAGCTCTCGGTGCGCAGGCTCGCGACGCTCTCGCTCGCCTACGACCACCGCGCGGTCGACGGCGTCGCCGCGGCGCGCTTCTCGGCGCGCGTCAAGCAGCTGCTCGAAACTCCCGACGCGCTGGCCTGAGCCGCGCACAGCGAGCCGCAGGCGCACAAGATCAGTCCGCAAGGGGCCTTGCCCCGCGCAGTGAGCCGCAGGCAAACGAAGTAGATCCGCAAGCGGCCTTGCCGCGCGCAGTGAGCCGCAGGCCAACGAAGTAAATCCGCTAGGGCGCTGCCACGAGCCCGGCCGCGTTCTCGCGCATGATCCTGCGCACGTCGGCCTCCGGAAAGTTCTCGAGCTCTTCGAGGTACTGCGCCGGCACCTCGAGCCCCTCCGGATGCGGATAGTCCGAACCGAACAGTATCTGCGAGGGTCCGATCACGCGCGCGAGCTCGTCGAGGTCCTCTTCGTAGTACGGGGACACGAAGACGTGCCGGCGGAAGATCGCCGAGGGCTTCTCGCGGATGCGGCCACCGATCCAGGGCCCGTTGCGTCCCATCGCGCCCATCTTGTCCATCGCCTTCAACAGGTAGGGAACCCAGATCGAGCCGTTCTCGACGCTCGCCACGCGCAGCTTCGGGAAACGCCCGAACAGGTTCCCGAAGATCAGATTCGAAAAAGTGTCCATGATCGGGCGGTCTCCATAACAGCTCGTCCACTGGAACGCGGACTGGCGGTGCGAGGCCGGATTCGGCGCCTCGCCCCAGTGCACGCTCTCGAGCTCGTTGTAGCCCGACTCGCCGATGTGGAATGCGACGAGCAGCCCCGCCTCGTTCACTCGCGCCCAGAAGGGATCGAAGCAGGGGTCGGCCGGCGAGCGGCCGTAAGCCGGACCCGGCCGCAGGCAGACGATCCTGGCGCCCTGCGCGAGCGCCCATTCGAGCTCGCGCACCGCGCTCGGGGCGTCGCAGAGCGAGAGCAGCGGAGCGCCGTAGATCCGGCCGTCGCGGCCGAAGCCCCAGTCTTCGAGCAGCCAGCGATTGAAGGCGCGGAAGTTCGCGTCGAGCGCCTCCGGATCCTGCTTCAGGAAGTGCTCGACGCAGACGGCGAGCGTCGGGAACAGCCACATCGACTCGACGTTCTGCGCGTCCATGCGCGCGAGCCGCGCCGAGCGCGTCTGGTACTCCGGCGGCACGTCCTGCATCACCTGGTTCTCGTAGTCCGGGATCTCGTGCTTTTTCAGCAGCAGGCGCAGCGCGCCCGGCCGCGGCACGCGGTCGTAGGTGTATTCGTTCAGGAACGTGAAGGGCCGCGAGCCGACCCAGATTTCCTCGCGGCCCTCCGCGCCGCGGCGCACCTGGACGGCCTTCTCGCGCAGCCGTGGCTCGATGTGGCGCGTGAAGGCGTCGCGCGTCTCGTAGTAGTGGTTGTCGGCGTCGAAGAAGAGGTAGCCGGGGAGCTGCAGCATGCGGGATCAGCATACGCCCTCCGCATGCGGAGCGGGATTGCGCGCTCGCGCGGACGCAGGGCGGCGGCGCCTCGAATCAATCCGAGGCGGAAGCCAGCTGCCGGGGCAGCACCAGCTCGACCAGCTTCCGCGGCTTCTGATCGAAGTCCGCCCAGCGCTCCGAATGCAGCTGGAGCTGTGCCAGTGCGGCGGTCGGAAAACCCGCCCCGAGCGCGCGCTCGCGCTCGAGCGCAGTGGAGTCGACCAGCGCGAGTGCGAGCTGGTGGATGCCGGGATTGTGTCCGACCACGACGGCCCGTCGCGCGGTCTCGGGCAAGGCCCGCAATGCGTCGGCAATCTGCTCGGGCGACGCGAGGTAGAGAACGCGCGGGAAGCGCAGCTCGCAACCCTCAGGCCGCTGTTCGACCAGCGCATCCAGCGTCTCGCGCGTGCGCCGCGCCGGAGAGCACAGCACCAGCGCCCTGGCCGCTCGCGGGGCGAGCCACCTGGCGATGAGCGCCGCATCGCGGTGCCCGCGCGCGGCGAGCGGGCGCTCGAAATCCTCGATTTTTCCGCCGGCTGGAACGGCCTTCGCATGCCGCCACAAGAAGAGCTCGAGCATGCTCAGGGTTCTGTGCGCGCCGGCAACTTGCTGTCTCGAGCTGCGGACGCCGGAATGTCGTTCAGGAAGCGCTTCACGGTCTTCGCGGAACAGAAGCGCTCGATCTCTTCGGCGGACCTCTCGAGTGCCCTGGCGCGCCGCCGGCCCAGGTGCTCGATCATGGCTCCCGCGGCCAGGAGTGCGCGCTTCGGATCCCCCTTGCCGGCGAGCTCCGACGGCAGACGCTCGAGTTCGGCGATCTGCAGCTCGCAGTCGTGGAAGTCTCCGAGGTCGTCCTGCAGCAGGGCCAGCGAGCGCAGCGCCCGATCGACCCGCTTCTCGGCGAACAAGCTGCGAAACATTTCGATCGCATAGCGCAGATCCTTGCAGCGCAGGCGCAACTCGTGAAGCTCGCTCGTCTCGCAGCCCTTCGTGTAGCGGCGAGCGGACTTGAGCGCGCGCCCATGCAATCTCTCGAGGCTGGACAGCGCCAGTTCGCGAGTCGACGCTCGGGCGCCCGCTGCCGGTACCTGTTCGAGCAGCTTGTGCCAGCCGCGCATCAGCGCGCGATAGCGGGGCTCCTCGAGGGCCGCCTCGAGCGCGCAGCGCAGCTCCTGGCGCTGCTCCCGCACGTGGCTCGCGATCGACGCGAGTCCGGGCCAGAGGCCTTCGGGCAATGCGTCCCGGAATGCGATCAGGCGCAGCAGCCGGACATCCGCATCCCGCACCGGACTCGTGAGCCGGGCGAACCAGCGAAGCTCGTCGCACAGGGTCTCCGCCTCCGGCGGGAGATAGGGCCGCAGCAGCTTCGCGGCGGAGCGCGTGCGCCGCAGCGCGACCCGGAAATCGTGCAAGCACTCGGGATCGAGGTCGAGCCGCGTCCCTTCTTCGTGCTCGGCCATCGCGGCGAGGAGCGGCAGCAGGATCGGCCCGGCCGTGGCTGCGGCAGGCGCCTCCGGATCCAGTACGGCGTCCGCGCGCGGCGCCGCTCGGCGTGGAGATTTCGCCAGCGCGCCGAGTGCCTCCGCGATCGAGCTGCGCTCTTCGGGCTCGAGACCGAGCCGCTCGAGTCTCCGCTCGAGCGCGCGAAAGGCGCGCTGCTGATCGGGAACTTCGCGCAACTCGAGCACTGCAGGCAGCGGAGTTTTTCGATTGCTGTCGGAAGCGTGGATGCCACCCTGCTCCTGGACGATCCAGGCGACCCGCAGGTCGCGCTCGTCCAGCACGGGCACCAGTTCCTCGTCGGACTCGACGCGAAGCCGTGGCAAGAGCGCCCGCACGCCGGCGAGCTTGCGCAGCTTCTTTGCTAGGCGCCCCTCGGGAAGCTGGGCCGCGAAGCGCGGCGCGATCGACAGCTCGAGAGCCTCCGGCGATCCCCGCTCTTTCTCCGTGAGATCCACCAGCACCAGGGTCGCGCCGCGCGGACCGCGCTCACTCGAGAGCAGACGGCCGGCCCGCTTCAGGCGGCCGTCGACGGTGTCGAGGTAGATGCGCGAGGTCCGGTGCTGCTCGACCGCACCGAGTCGAAAGCCGGGGCCCAGACACTGCGCCAGGCGCGCGCGGGGCAGCGGCACACCGGTTCGGAAGCGGAGGATTCCCAGGCTGCGGCTCATCGCACTCCTTGCCTTGTGGTCCCGGTCCGGGCGCAGCCCGGACCACCCCGCTTCGCTCGGCTGCGCCTCGCTGCGCGCCGACTTCGTCGGCTTGCATGTCTCGTCGGTCTGTGCCGGAGCCTCGTTGGATCTGCACCCGGGATTCTGCCGCAGCCGCCGCCGGCGTGCCGGCAGCGCGGCGCGTGCGGCGATAGGATCGGCGCGCTGGAGGTGGGCATGAACTGGCTCGCGGATCCGTCGGCCTGGGTCGCGCTCGTGACGCTGACCGCGCTCGAGCTCGTGCTCGGCATCGACAACATCATCTTCATCTCGATCCTGGCCGGAAAGTTGCAGCTCGAGCAGCGCGAACGAGCGCGCCGCGTGGGGCTGCTGCTCGCGATGCTGATGCGCATCGGACTGTTGTTGTCGCTGTCGTGGATCGTGCGGCTCACGAGCCCGCTCTTCAGCGTGATCGGAAACGAAATCTCGGGCCGCGATCTGATCCTGATCCTCGGCGGTCTCTTCCTGATCGCGAAGGCTACGCTCGAGATCCACCAGAAGCTCGAGGGCTCGGAGAGCGAGATCTCGGTCCAGGCGCGGCCTACGTTCCGCAGCGTGATCGTGCAGATCATGCTGCTCGACATGGTCTTCTCGCTCGATTCGGTGATCACCGCGGTCGGCATGGCGCAGCAGGTCGGAGTGATGGTCTGCGCCGTCGTGCTGTCCGTCGCGCTGATGCTCTTCGTCGCAAAGCCGATCAGCGAATTCGTGGATCAGCACCCGACGCTCAAGGTGCTCGCGCTCTCGTTCCTGCTGCTGATCGGAACCGCGCTGGTCGCGGACGGCTTCGAACAACACGTGCCGAAGGGCTACCTCTACTCGGCGATGGGCTTCTCGGTCTTCGTCGAGTCGCTGAATCTGCGCCTCGGCCGCAAGGCGCCCGCGCCGGTGCAGCTGCACGAGCGCATCGTCGAGCACGGCAGTCGCTGAGCAGAGCGGCCGCCGAGGTGCGGGGTCAGTAGGGCCGGAATCCCGGCCGGCGCATCCACTCCGCGAAGAGCTGCCGGCACTCCTCGGCGAGCAGGCCGCCCTCGAGGCGCACCGCGCTGCCGCCGGCGCGCAAGAGCTCCTGCGCGGGCAGCGTGAGCTCGTTGAAGCCGGCCTGCGCCGCGTCGGCGATCGTCGCGCCGTAGACGACGGCGTCGACCCGCGCCCAGTGCAGCGCGGCCATACACATCGGGCAGGGCTCCGTCGTACTCGCCACGAGCGCGCCCTCGAGGTGGATGTTCGAGATCGCCTTGCAAGCCGCGCGCAGCGCGCTCACCTCGGCGTGGGCCGTGATGTCCGTGGTCAGCAGCACGCGGTTGTGTTCGACCGCGACGAGCTTCCCGCCGATCTCGATCGCGCAGCCGAAGGGGCTCTGGCCCGCGGCGATCCCGCGCCTCGCGGCCTCGATCGCGCGCTGCATCAGTGCTTCGGCTCGCGTCTCCGGCATTCGTGCGTGCGCCCTCAGCGAGGCGCCGGCTGCCTCTGTGGGGTGTGCCGAGGCTCGCGCGCGAGCTGCTGCAGCAGCGCACGCGCACGGCCCGCGAGCTCGGCGTCCGCAGCGGCATCGGACTCGAGCGCGACTGCTTCCGCGACCTCGAGCGCCCGCTCGCGCCGCCCCGCTGCCGCCTCGACCATCGCGAGCACGAGGCGGATCTGGCGGCTGTCTCCCTGCGCGCGCAGCAGCGCGCCCTGCACCAGCGCGGTGGCTTCCTCCGGGCTTCCGAGCGAGGGATCGCCCGCGATCAGCAGCGCCAGGCTCAGCGCAGAGGGGCTGTACTCGGGATCGGCCGCCAGGCTCTCGCGGTAATGACCGGCCCCCGCCGCGATCTCGCCGAGGCCGACCTCCGCCGTCGCGAGGTAGCCGAGCAGCAGCGCTCGCACTGCCGGCTCGGCCGCGCGCTTCTGGGCCAACGCGCGCCGCAGCGGCGGCAGCGCGGCTGCGAAGTCGCCCTGCTCCACCCGCAGCGACCCGAGCGCCCCGAAGACGCGCTCGTGCTCGGGATCCGATTTTGCGACCCAGCGCAGGTGGCGCAGCGCCTGCTCCGCGCGCCCCTGTTCGCGGAGCAGCGTCGCGTACTCGAAGTGGCTCAGCGAGTAATCCGCCTTGAGCTCGATGCTCTTCTGATAGGCCGCCTCGGCCTCCGAGCTCCGGCCGGCGCGCACGTGTTCGTCTCCGATCACCTTCCAGGCGAGGTAGTTTCCCTCGGTGACGTGTGCCGCGTGCGTGAATAGCGAGAGCGTGTCGCGCCAGACTCCGACCTGCCGCTGCGCCACGAACGCGAGCAGCAACAGCGCGGCCGCGGCGAGACCCGCCGCGATGCGCCGCGCGCGCACACGACCGGCCGCGAGATCGCAGGCGCCCCATGCGACCGCGATCGCAAGCCCGATCTGCGGCAGGTAGGTGTAGCGGTCCGCCCGCGCCTGCAGCCCCACCTGCACCAGGCCGAGCATCGGCACGAGCATGCCGAGGAACCAGAACCAGCCGACGAAGAGGTAGCCGCGCGTCCGCGCGCATGCGAGCGCCACGGCACTGATGCCGCCGAGCAAGCCCAGGCGCGCGGCGAGGTCGAGCGCGCTGCCGGCGTCGCGCGGATACGGGTAGAAGCAGGCCAGCCGTGTAGGCCAGAAGCTCTGGAAGAGATAGGCGGTGTACGAGTCGACCGCGTTCTGCGCGCGCTCGAAGAGCGGAGGCGCGTGCAGCGGCATCGCACCCTGGTCCAGTTGGACCCAGTAGGTCACCGCACTCGCAGCGGCGACGAGTGCGAATAGTGGGAGCTTCTCGAGCGCGACGCGACGCGCGCCGAGGCGCTGCCAGCGCCCGAGCGGCCAGAAGTCGAGCAAGAGCAGCACGCAGGGCAGAGTCACGAGCGTGGGCTTCGCGAGCAGGCCCAGCGCCTGTGCGCCAGCAGCCACGAGGTAGCGCGCCGCTCCGGGTCGCTCGGCGTAGCGCGAATACCCGACGAGGCCGAGCATGAAACACAGCCCCGCGAGCACGTCCTTGCGCTCCGAGGCCCAGGCCACCGACTCGACGTGCAGCGGGTGGATGCCGAAGAGCGCCGCGCAAAAGGCGCTGCGCCAGGTCGAAGCGGTCAAGCGGCGCAGCGCCGCGAAGAGCAGCAGCGTCGAGGCCGCGTGGAGGGCCACGTTCGTGAGCAGCCAGCCGCGCGGCTCCAGCTCGTAGAGCTCGAAATCGAGCTGCATCGAGAGCGAGGAGAGCGGCGTCCAGTTGGTCGCGAAAGGCGTAATCAGCCAGTGCCAGGCCGTCTCGGCCGAGAGGCCCTGCTTCAGCACCGCGTTGTCGAGGATGTAGTAGTCGTCGTCGTAGTGGACGAATGCGTGGTTTCGCACCTGGGCGAAGACACCAGCCACGAGCAGACACAAGGCCGCCGGAATGCCGGCATTACGCAGCACACGCGGAGCGTAGCCTCTGCGCGCGCGCTCCTGGTATGATGCCCTTCGATGTCACAGCACGCGTCTCCGTCCCATTGCGTCGCGGTCATCGGGGGCGCCGTCGCGGGTGCCGAGGTGGCCGGCGCCCTCGCCGAGCAGGGCGTCGAAGTCGTGGTCTTCGAACAGAATGCCCGGCCCTTCGGGAAGATCGAAGACGGGCTTCCGCGCTGGCACGTCGCACTCCGCAACAAGGAATACGAGGCGATCGGAGAGCGCCTCTCGTTGCCCGGCGTGCACTTCCTTCCGCTCACGCGCATCGGGCGCGACGTCGACTTCACCGCGCTCGCGCGCGACTGGGGCTTCAGCGGCGTGGTGCTGGCCTGCGGTGCCTGGCGCGACCGCCCGCTTCCGGTCGAGGGCGCCGATGCGTTCCTCGGCAAGGGCCTGATCTACCAGAATCCTTTCATCATCTGGTTCAACCACGCCGAGGACCCGAACTACGACGGACCGCGCTTCGTGCCGATGGACGGCGCGATCGTCGTCGGTGGGGGCCTCGCGTCGATCGACGTCGCGAAGGCGCTGATGCTCGAGACGACGCAGCAGAAGCTGCGCGAGCGCGGCATCGCGGCGACAATGCTCGAGCTCGAGACCAAGGGCATCCCGAAGATCCTGGCCGGCCACGGGTTGAAGATCTCCGATCTCGGCCTCGCGGGCTGCACGATCTACTACCGCCGGCGCCAAGAGGACATGCCGCTGGCCGAGATCCCCGAGGACGCGACGCCCGAGCGCGCCGCGAAGGTGCGCGGCAGCCGCAAGAAGCTGCTCGAGAAGGCGATGGAGAAATACGGCTTCGACATCGAGCCGCTGTGCATGCCGGAGGAATTGATCGTCGAGCAGGGACGCCTGGTGGGCCTGCGTTTCCGGCGCACGCGCGCGGAGGGCGGCAAGATCCTCCCGACGGAAGAGACGTTCGAGCGCCGAGGATGTTATGTGATCAGCTCGATCGGCAGCATCCCGGAGCCGATCCCGGGCATTCCGATGCAGGGCGAGCTGTTCGCATTCAGCGATTGGGAGCTCGGGCGCCTCGCCGAGTATCCGACCGTGTTCTCGGCCGGAAACGTCGTGACCGGCAAGGGCAACATCGTCGCGTCGCGCAAGCACGCGCGCAGCCTCACGGCGAAGATCAGCGAGGCCTTCCTCGGCCTCGGCCCCAATGGGCACGCCGGAGAAGAAGGCAGCTCGGCAGGTGCACACGCGGCGGCCCGCGCGGAGGGGCACGCGATCGCCGCGCAGATCACGCAGCAGGCGCGGATCGCGCAGGACGCGCTCGCGCGCGTGCGCCAGCGCGTATGCGAGCGGCAGCAGCAGGTCGGCTACGAGGGTGACTACTCCGCCTGGCTAGGCAAGGTCCCCCCGCCGGCCTGAAGCCACCCACCCAGGGACGGCCCTCGACCCGGGGACGGGCCTCTCCGCTCGGGGTCAGCCGTCGAGGAAGTTCTTGAGCATGCGGCTGCGGCTCGGGTGGCGGAGTTTGCGCAGGGCTTTGGCTTCGATCTGGCGGATGCGCTCGCGCGTGACTTCGAAGTCCTGGCCGACCTCTTCGAGGGTGTGGTTCGCGCGCTCGCCGATGCCGAAGCGCATCTTGAGTACCTGCTCCTCGCGCGGCGAGAGCGTCGAGAGCACGCGCAGCGTGTTCTCGGTCAGGTTGTTGTCGAGCAGCGCCTCCTGCGGCGAGGGCGCGCTGTGGTCTTCGATGAAGTCGGCGAGATGGCTGTCCTCGTCCTCGCCGACGGGCGTCTCGAGGCTGATCGGCTCCTTCGCGATCTTGAGCACCATGCGCACCTTGTCGACGGGCATCTCCATCTTCACCGAGAGCTCTTCCGGCGTCGGCTCGCGGCCTAGCATCTGCACCAGATAGCGCGTCGCGCGCACGAGCTTGTTGATCGTCTCGATCATGTGCACGGGAATGCGGATCGTGCGGGCCTGATCCGCGATCGCACGCGTGATCGCCTGCCGGATCCACCAGGTCGCGTAGGTCGAGAACTTGTAGCCGCGCTGGTACTCGAACTTGTCCACCGCCTTCATCAGCCCGATGTTGCCCTCCTGGATCAGATCCAGGAATTGCAGTCCGCGGTTCGTGTACTTCTTTGCGATCGACACCACCAGGCGCAGGTTCGCCTCGACGAGCTCGCTCTTGGCCGCGAGCGCGCGCTCGCGAGCCTCGCTGTGCCGCTCGAGCGCGCTCATGACTTCAGTGCGCGTGAGCTTGAGGTCGGACTCGATCTTGCGGACGTGCTGGTCGATCTCGAGCACCCGATCGCGCGCGGCGGAGATCTTCGCGGCGTCGCCGCCGATCCGGGAGAGCGCCTTTGCGCCCGCGGCCGAGGGCCGCGCGGCCTGCGCCGCGAGCTCGCGAAAGTCCGCGGTCGACACACCGAAGCCCTGCGTGATCCGCCGCGCGCGCACGTTCTGCTTGCGCAGCTCGACGCCGACCTCGCTGAGCTTCCGGCTGATCTCCTCGACCCGGCTCTTCGCGAAGCGGGTCTCGCGCAGCAACGCCACCATCTCGCGGTAGAGATCGGTGATCTCAGCGCGCAGGCGCGCGCGCGTGTCCTCCGTCGTTCGCGAGTTCGCCATCGACGCGTGCTTCTTCGTGACCTGGAGATCGAGGCGCCGCAGACGGTTCATCTTCAGGAAGAAGTCGCGGCGCCGCTCCTCGGGAGTTCCGCGATCGACGTCGTCGACGTTGTCGAGCACGCTCTTGAGATCGATCTCGTTGCGCTTCAGCTGCTCCGAGAGGCGCATGACTTCGCGGATGCCGAAGGGCGTTCCGACGGTCGCCATCTCCTGATCGTGGATGCCGGACTCGATACGCTTGGCGATCTCGACCTCGCCCTCGCGCGTGAGCAGCGACACCTGCCCCATTTCGCGCAGATACACGCGGACCGGATCGTTGGTCGGCGCTTCGCTCGCGACGCCGCGGCGCAGCGGGTTCGGCTGGCGAAGCGCAGGGCCCGAATCTTCGCCGTCGCCCGCGTCGAAGCCGTGCAGCACCGAGGACGCGCGAATCGGACCATTTCTCCTGCCCGAGGACGGCAACAGCAGCAAGCCCTTCGCGGACATCACCGCCGCCTTCGGAACCGCCTTCGTCACCAGGCCGGACGCCGTGGTTGCCGCCACGGCCGAGCTGCCCGGTTTGGTCGCCTGGCCATTGGCGTGGCCGTTGGCGTGGCCATTGCCGTTGCGCCTCGCGCGCGCGGCTTTGCCGTTGGCGCTGGCAACCGGGATCTGGGCAGGGGTCTCCGGCGGACGGGGGGCGGTGGGGGGCATGGGGGGTGTGCTCCTAGACCTCAGCTCATGGGTTTGCGATCACGGCTGCGGCGCTCCGGGAGGACCGGAGAGCCCGCGGGAAATGGGGACCAGGGCTTCCTTTTCGCGCAGCACGCGCGAGATGTCGGCGCCGGGCTCGCGCAGCTGCTGCGTCAGCTCTCGCTGTCGCCGCTTCGCTGCGCGCCGGCGCAGCCAGAATTCAGTGTCTACGAGGATTCGCTGCGCCCCGGCCAGGTCGATTTCGATGCCCTCCGCCGCGAGACCCCGCAACAGCGCGGCGGCCTCCGGACGCAGGCCAGCCACCGCACGCTCCAGAGCATCGCTCGCGCGTAGGTCCTCGCACATCAGCAACTTCACCACGTCCAGGAGAGGGTGGTCGGCCGGCAGCAAATCGCTCAACAGAGCGAGCTCGATTTCGGCAGCCAGGAACGGAAAATCCAGCAGGCACTGAGCTATACGGCGCAGGTTGCGCTCTTCCGGGGTGTCCAGCGCCCTGCGCGCCGGAGCCGGCGGCAGGGCCTCCCGCGGCCCCTCGCCCGAGGCGCCCGCGGCCGCGCTGCGCACGGCGGCCTCGACGTGCACGGCCTCGCTCCCAACTGCGAGCGCGAGCTGCCGCACGAACTCCGCGCGCTCGACCGCGGAAGGAATCAGCGCGACGAGCGGGGCCACCGCGGCGACGGCGTCGGCCTTCTCCCAGGGAGTCGCAATTCCGCGGCTCGCGGCCCGGCGCAGCACCTGATCGAGGGCGGGCTGTGCGCCGTCCACGAGTGCCCGCAGCGCGTCCGCGCCGTGATCGCGGAGGAAGTCATCCGGATCCAGGCCGCCCGGCAGCAACGCCGCGCGCACGCGCAGACCTTCGGGCAGTAAGACCTCGAGCGAGCGCTGCATCGCGCGCTGGCCGGCTTCGTCGCCGTCGAAGAGCAGGACGACGTCCCGGCAGCGCCGGCGCAGGTTGCGCGCGTGCTCGAGCGTGAGCGACGTACCGCAGGTCGCCAGCACGTGTTCGATGCCGGCGCGGTGCAGCGCGACGAGATCGAAATAGCCCTCCACGACTACCGCGCGGTCGCGGCGCCGGATCGGCTCGAGCGCGAGCGGGAAGCCGTAGAAGCTCTCGCGCTTGCGGAAGATCGGGGTCTCGGGGGTGTTCAGGTACTTCGGATCCTGGCCCGCTGCGATTGCCCGGCCGCCGAAGCCGATCACGCGGCCGCGAACGTCGCGGATCGGGAAGGTCACGCGCCCGCGCAGACGGTCGTAGTGCCCGCCGCGCTCGCGCGCCGAGAGCAGGCCCGCGCGCTCGCCGATCTCTACCGGAAGCTCGCGCTGGCGCAGCGCGGTGACGAGCGTATCCCAGCGATCCGGCGCGAAGCCGATCCCGAAGCGCTGGATCGTCGCGGCATCGATGCCGCGCTGTTCGAGATAATGGGCGCCGGGATTGCCGGGTGCGGCGAGTGCGGCGCGGTAGCAATCCTGTGCGAGCTCGAGCGCGTCGAAGAGCCGATCCGCCCCGTTTTCAGCCGAGCCGTCGGTCTCGGGGATCTCGATGCCGATCTCCTTGGCCAGCACGCGCGCGGCTTCCGGGAAGGTCAGGTTCTCGACCTTCATCAAGAAGCTGATCGCATTGCCGCCCTCCTGGCAGCCGAAGCAGTAGAAGGCCTGGCGATCCGGATTGACGTGGAAGGAAGGGGTCTTTTCCTGGTGGAAGGGACACAGACCTTTGTAGCTGCGCCCAGCGCGCTTGAGCGTCACGAAGCGGCCGATCAGATCGACGATGTCGACCCGATCGCGGAGCTGCTGGATGACTTCATCGGGGATTCGACCCAAGCGCGCCCCCGGACCCGATGGCCAGTCGCCGACCACCTGAACCCGACCCAACCCCCCGCGCACCCGCGCGGGGGCGACTCCTCAGCGCGTCATCCTCCGGGCCTTCTTGAGCGCGCGCTTGCGCGAGGCCGCGGCCTTCTTCTTCCTTCGGACACTCGGCTTGTCGTAGTACTCGCGGCGCTTGAGCTCGGACAGCACGCCGGCCTTCTCGCACTGCTTCTTGAAGCGGCGCATCGCCACTTCGAAGGGCTCGTTATCGCGAAGCTTGATCACCGGCATGCAGGCTCGCTCTCCTCGCTGGAGGACGGCTCGCGAAGGCGCGCTCCAAGTCCTCGATTCGATCTCTCGATTCGATCTCGTTCGGTCCCTTCGAACCCGCTCGGTCCGACTCGGTTCGGGTCGCATCCCGTTCGGTGCCAACCCGTTCCGTTCGAATTCTTTCGATGTGGTCTCGATCGGCCTCGATCCGATCGATCCACGCCCCGCCCTCGGCCGCTTCCAGGCCCGCTTGCCGCGCCGGGCACGAGCGGGTAACCCCTTTTTTTCTATGATCTTTTTCGCGCTCCGCAGCGCCTGAAGAGCACGCTAGCGCAGGCCCTAGCGGGCATCAACCGATGGTTGACGCAACGGGATCCCGAGCTCGATCAAGCGTCGCTTTACCTGTGGGACCGTAGTCTCGCGGAAGTGAAAGATGGAAGCCGCGAGCGCGGCCTGGGCGTGGCCGCCGTCTTCGGCGTCCGAAAGCGCTGCGGCCATGTCCTCGGCACTCCCCCCGCCTCCCGAAGCGATCACCGGAATCGAGACCGCAGCCGTGATCTCGCGCAGGAGTGGGAGGTCGTAGCCCCGCTTCGTTCCATCCCGATCCATGCTCGTGACCAGGAGTTCCCCGGCGCCAGCCCGCGCCATCCGGCTCGCCCATTCGACCGCGTCGATGCCGGTGGGCCGGCGGCCTCCGTGGGTGCAGACCTCCCAGGCCTCCGCGCCCTCGCGGCGGCGCACGTCCAGCGCGACCACGAGGTTCGCGCTGCCGATCTTGAGCGCGGCCTCGCCGACCAGGTCCGGGTTCTGCACCGCCGCGGTCATGATCGAGACTTTGTCGGCGCCCGCGTTCAAGAGGTCGCGGATGTCCTGCAGCGAGCGCACGCCGCCTCCGACCGTGAGCGGCATGAACACGCTTTCGGCCGTGCGGCTCACGACCTCGAAGAGCGTGCGCCGGCCCTCGTGGCTCGCGCTGATGTCGAGGAAGGTGATCTCGTCGGCTTCCTGTTCGTCGTAGCGCTTGGCAACCTCGACCGGGTCGCCTGCGTCGACGTGGTCCAGGTACTGGACGCCTTTGACCACGCGGCCCTTGTCGACATCGAGACAGGGGATGATGCGCTTCCACAACACCGAGCTAGGCCTCCGCCGCGACGCGCGCCAACGCGCGCGCGAGGTCGACCGCGCCGGTGTAGAGGGCCCGCCCGACGATCGCGCCCGCGATGCCCGAGCTCCGCAGCCGCGCCGCGGCGACGAGGTCGTCGTCGCACGAAACGCCGCCCGAGACGATCACCGGAATCGCGACCGCGAGCGCGACCGCCCGCGTGGCCTCGAGATTCGGCCCCGAGAGCATGCCGTCGCGCGCGATGTCGGTGTGGATCAGTGCAGCGACGCCGGCGTCCTCGAAGCGGCGCGCGATCTCGACGGCCGAAGCTTCGCTCGCCTCGAGCCAGCCCTCGACGGCCACGCGCCCGTCGCGCGCGTCGATCCCGACCGCGATTCGGCCCGGGTACAATCGCGCAGCGCGCTTCACGAGCTCCGGGTCGCGCAGCGCGACGGTGCCGAGGATCACGCGCTCGACACCGACTTCGAGCCTTGCGGCGACATCGGCGAGGCTGCGGATCCCACCGCCGACCTGCACCGGCAGCGGCCGCACGCGCGCCGCGATCGCCGCGACCGCCGCCGAGTTCAGGGGCTTGCCCGCGCGCGCGCCGTCGAGATCGACCACGTGCAGGCGCGAGATCGCGTACGCGGCGAAGCCCGCCGCAACCGCCGCGGGGTCCTCGCCGTAGATTGTGGCGCGCTGATAGTCGCCCTGGGCCAGCCGCACACAGCGGCCCTCGAGCAGGTCGATCGCCGGGATGACCTCGAAGCCGCGGTTGCCGCGATCGACGTTGCGCCCCACGCCTGCTCCGGCCGCAGTCGCCGGCATCAGCCCGACTCCGCGACCCACGCGGCGAAGGCGTCGAGCAGGCGCTTGCCGGCTCGCTGGCTCTTCTCCGGATGAAACTGCACCGCGAAGACGTTTGCGCTTGCCACCGCCGCGGCGAAGGGAGCGCCGTAGTCGGCACGGCCGACGACCAGCTCCGCATCGCGTGGCACGGCGCGGTACGAGTGCACGAAGTAGAAATCGTCGGCCGCCGGCAGGCGCGCGAGCATTGGGTGCGCGCCCGAGAAGTGCACGCGGTTCCAGCCGATCTGCGGCACGCGCAGCAGCGCGCCCGCAGCGTCGCGATCGGGGAAGCGCTCGACGCGGCCGCGAAAGAGTCCCAGACCCGGCGTCACGCCGTGCTCGTCGCCCTCCTCGAAGAGCACCTGGAGCCCGAGGCAGAGCCCGAGGTAGGGCTTGCCGCTCTCGATGCAGCGCAACAGTGCGTCGGCGAGGCCGCTCTTTCCGAGGTTCGCGACCGCATCGGCAAACGCGCCGACGCCCGGCACCACGACCGCCCGACTCGCGAGCAGGCGCTGCGGGTCGGCCGTGATCTCCGGATCCAGACCCGAACGCGCGAGCGCCTTCGCGACGCTGCGCAGATTGCCGGATCCATGGTCGACGAGCGCGATGCGGGGGGAGGACATTCGGGGGGCTTTCGCGGGCGGCTGCGCTCCGGCTACAGCGCGCCCTTGACGGTGGGCAGTCCGCGCTGGCGCGGGTCGAGTTCGAGAGCCTCGCGCAGCGCGCGCGCCACGCCCTTGAAGACCGCCTCGACAATGTGGTGCGGATTCTTGCCGTAGCGGAGCTCCACGTGCAGATCGAGCCCGGCGTTCTGCGAGAAGGCGTAGAGGAAGTCCTCCGTCAGCGTCGCGTCGAAATTTCCGATGCGGTCGTTGCCGAGCTCGACGCGGTATACGAGATAGGGCCGGTTGGACACATCGACCGACACCTCGACCTTCGACTCCGCCATCGGCAGCCCGCAGCTTCCGTAGCGCCGGATCCCGGACGCGTTCCCGAGCGCCTCGCGCAGGGCCTGGCCCAGCGTGATCCCGACGTCCTCGACCGTGTGATGGGTGTCGACGCTGAGATCGCCCTTTGCGGAGATACGCAGGTCGAAGAGCCCGTGGCGCGCGAAGGACTCGAGCATGTGATCGAAGAACGCGATGCCCGTCGCGATCTGATAGTCCCCGCGCCCGTCCAGATCGAGCTCGACCTGGATCTGGGTCTCCTTGGTGGAACGCACCACGGAGGCGCTGCGTTTTCGCTCCGCGCTCATCTCATGACCTTCGTTCGCCTTCGGCTCACTGCGCGGGGAATGACCCCTTGCAAGCCTCGTGATCTTCGTTCGCCTTCGGCTCACTGCGCGGGGCAGGGCCCCTTGCAAGCCTCACGATCTTCGTTCGCCTTCGGCTCACTGCGCGGGGCAGGGCCCCTTGCGTCAGAGCTCCAGCTCGGCTTCGCGGGCCGCTTCGCGCTCGCGGCGCGCGCGGCGGATCTTCTGCAGCCGCAGATCGACCGACTTGCCGTGGCCGGTCAGCCCCTCGAGCTCGGCAAGCCGCATCACGTCCAAGCCGAGCTCGCGCAGCTTCGGCGGCTCGAAGCGGACGATGCTGGTCCGCTTCAGGAAGTCGTCGACTCCGAGCGGAGAGAAGAAGCGCGCCGTCCCGCCCGTGGGCAGCACGTGGTTCGGACCCGCCAGATAGTCGCCTACGGCCACCGGAGTGTAGTGCCCGAGAAAGATCGCGCCCGCGTTCTTGACCGGCTTGGAGCGCGCTTCGGCATCATCCATGGCCAGAACCAGGTGCTCGGGCGCGAAGTCGTTGGCCAGCGCCAGGCACTCGGCGAGATCTCGCGCGACGATGATCGCGCCCCGGGTCTGGAGCGCCTTGCGCGCGATTTTCGCCCGCGCGAGGCCCTCCAGCTGCTTATTCAGCTGCTCGAGAACCTTGGCCGCGAGGGCCTTGACCGGGGTGATCAGGATCGCGCTCGCGAGCTCGTCGTGCTCGGCCTGGGAGATCAGGTCGGCCGCGACCCACGCCGGTGTCGCGCTCTTGTCGGCCACGACCACGACCTCGCTCGGGCCGGCTTCCCCGTCGATCGCGACCTCGCCGAAGACAAGGCGTTTCGCAGTCGCCACATACACGTTTCCGGGGCCCACGATCTTGTCGACCCGCGGCACCGACTCGGTTCCGTAGGCGAGCGCGGCGATCGCCTGGGCGCCGCCCATCTTGAAGATCCTGTGCACGCCGGCCATGCGGGCCGCGACCAGCACCTCGGGCCGAATCCGCCCGTCGGGACCGGGCGGCGTCGCCATCACGATCTCCGGCACCTCGACCACCGAAGCCGGAACCGCGTTCATGATCACGCTCGACGGATACAGCGCGGTACCGCCGGGCACGTAGATGCCGACGCGCTCGAGCTGGCGCAGCCGGTAGCCGAGCATGCCGCCCCCCTCCTCCCGCACTTCCCAGCTCGACGGGATGCGCTTGCGGTGGAACGCGCGCACGCGCATCTCGGCCTTGCCGAGCGCCGCGCGGTCGGCCGGATCCACGAGCTCGATCCCCGCGTCCCACTCGTCCTGCTTGAGCTCCAGCCGCTCGAGCTTCGCAGCGTCGAAGCGGCGGGTGTACTCGAAGACCGCAGCGTCGCCGCGGCGGCGCACGTCGGAGATGATCTCGCGCACGCTTTGTTCGACTTCCCCTGCGTCGTGGATGCGCCGATTGCACAAGCTGTGGAAGGCCGCGGCAAAGCCTGCCTCGTCCGTCTTGAGCAGCGGAATGGTCAGCTTGCCCGCGGCAGCCTTCGGCTTCGGGCTCTTCGCGTTTCGACTCGCCATGTTCATCCCTCGCGTCGGATCCGAGCTCCCAGATGGGAGAGTTTCTCTTCGATTCGCTCGTAACCCCGATCGATGTGGTAGACGCGGTTCACGACCGTCTCGCCTTCGGCCGCGAGCGCGGCGACGACGAGCCCGGCGGAGGCCCGCAGATCCGTGGCCATCACGGGCGCCCCCTGCAGGTGCAATCGGCCATGGATGTGGGCCGCGCGCCCGGAGACCTGGATATCCGCACCCAGGCGCAGCAGCTCCGGCACGTGCATGAAGCGGTTCTCGAACACGCGCTCCTCGATCACCGAGGAGCCCTGGGCGAGACACAGCACGGCCATGATCTGCGCCTGCATGTCGGTCGGGTAGCCCGGGAAGGGCGCTGTCACGACGCGGATCCCGCGCGGCGAGGTGGCCATCTGCGCGCGCAGCCAGTCGGGTCCGCTCTCGATCTCGGCGCCGAGCTCGCGCAGCTTGTCGAGCGTAGATTCGAGCAGCGCACTGTCGATGCCGCGCAGCGTGACCCTGCCGCGAGTCGCGATGCCCGCGGCGAGCAGCGTGCCGGCCTCGATGCGATCGCCCGCGACGTGATGCTGTACGCCGCGCAGCGAGCGCACGCCGCGCACGACGATGCGGTCGGTGCCGGCGCCGATCACCTCGGCGCCCATCTTGAGCAGCACCGACGCGAGCTCGACGACCTCGGGCTCGCGCGCGGCGTTCTCGAGCACCGTCTCGCCGTCCGCGAGCGTCGCCGCCATCATGACGTTCTGCGTGCCGTTCACGGTCGTCACGTCGAAGGCCACCGAGCCGCCGCGCAGGCCGTGACTCGTAGCTTCGACGTAGCCGTGGTCGAGCCGGATCTTGCCGCCGAGCGCCTCGAGCCCCTTCAGGTGCTGGTCCACCGGCCGGACGCCGATCGCGCAGCCGCCGGGCTCGGACACGCGCGCGTGTCCGCAGCGCGCGAGCAGCGGGCCCAGCACCATGAACGACGCGCGCATCTTGCGCACGAGCTCGTAGGGAGCCACGGGGTTCGTGATGCGGCGCGCGTCGATGCGCACGCAGTGGGGATCTTCCGGGTCCCAGTCCGCACGGACGCCGAGCGCGCGGATCAGCTCGAGCATGCCCAGCGTGTCGCGCAGGCGCGGGACGTTGCGCAGCCGGGTCTCGCCGCTGCCCAGCAGTGCAGCGGCCATCAGCGCGAGCGTCGAGTTCTTCGAACCCGAGACCGCAACCTCGCCCGCGAGCGGAACCCCGCCGGTCACGACGATCCGATCCATGCGCTAGCGACCTCCGAAGCGTGCCGCCACGACGCGCGGCCGAGCGGCCAGGTCGCGGTGGATCTGCACGCTTTCCGCCCCTGCGGCGCGGCAGCGTACTGCGATTCCGGGAGCCTGCTGCGGGGCCAGCTCGACGAGCAGCCAGCCGCCGGGCTCGAGCATCGCGGCGGCTCCCGAAACCAGCTCGTTCAGCACGTCGAGGCCCTCCACGCCTGCGAACAACGCGCCCGGGGGCTCGTGGCACAGCTCCGGCGCCAGCTCCCCCCGCTCCGAGTCCGCCAGGTACGGTGGGTTTGAAACCACCCGGTCGAAGCGGCGGCCGGCTGTCGGCTCGTAGCTGCGCCCGCACAGGAGCTCGATTCGATCTGCATGCCGCAGCTGATCGGCATTCGAGCGCGCAACCTCCAGCGCTTTTTCGCAGATATCGGTGGCCGTAATCAAAGCCGCTGGGAGTTCGCGGGCCAGAGCGAGGGCGATTGCCCCCGATCCAGTTCCCACATCGAGCACTCGCACGGGGGCAGCGCGGTCGGGCAGCGTATCGAGCGTCGCCTGCACCAGAACCTCGGTCTCGGGCCGCGGCACCAGGACGTCCGGGGTGATCGCGAGGTCGAGGGACCAGAATTCCTTGCGGCCGAGCAGCTGGGCCACGGGCACACGCGCGCCCGCGCGGCGCCGCACCAGCTCGCGGTACACAGCCCGCTCTTCCGGCAGCACCGGCTTCTCGAAATCGAGGTAGAGGCGCAGCCGGTCGACTCCGAGCGCGCCCGCGAGCAGGCACTCCGCGTCGAGCCGCGCGCTCTCGATTCCGCGCGCCTCGAAATGCGCCGTGGTCCAGCGCAGCAGCTCGAGCAGCGTCCAGCTCTGCTTCTCCGCCCGCTCCGCAACACCGCGAAGGTCCGCGAGCGGCGGATCCCCGTTCATCGCTTCTCTCCGAGCGCCTGCGAAGTCATGTGGACGTGGACGGCGTCGAGGATCGGATCCAGATCGCCCTGCACGATCTTCTCGAGCTGGTGCAGCGTGACGCCGGCCCGGTGATCGGTCACCCGCGACTGCGGATAGTTGTAGGTGCGGATCTTCTCGCTGCGCTCGCCGTGGCCTACCTGCGAGCGGCGCTCGTTCGCGCGCACCGCGTCTACCCGCGCCTGCTCGGCCTCGAGCAGGCGCGAGCGCAGGATCTTCATCGCGCGCGCCTTGTTCTTGTGCTGCGACTCCTCGTCCTGGCACTGCACCACGACGTTCGTCGGAATATGGGTGATGCGCACGGCGGAGTCTGTCGTGTTCACGCTCTGGCCACCCGGGCCCGAGGAACGGAAGACGTCGACGCGCAGATCTTTCGGATCGATCTGGATGTCGACTTCTTCGGCCTCGGGCAGCACCGCGACCGTGACGGTCGAGGTGTGGATACGGCCCTGGCTCTCGGTCGCTGGCACGCGCTGCACGCGGTGCACGCCTCGCTCGTACTTGAGCCGGCTGAAGGCGCCCAGGCCGGAGACACCGGCGACGACTTCCTTGATCCCGCCGGCCTCGCTCTCGGAGAGCGAGAGCGGCTCGACCTTCCAGCCCTGCCGCTCGGCATAACGCGTGTACATGCGAAACAATTCCATCGCGAATAGCGAGGCCTCGTCGCCGCCTGTGCCGGCCCGGATCTCGAGGATCGCGCTCTTCTGGTCGTTCGGATCGCGCGGGATGAGGTGCCCGCGCAGCTCGCGCTCGAGCTCGGGCTCCCGCGCCTCGAGCTCGCGCAGCTCGACTTTCGCGAGCTCGCGCAGCTCGGCGTCGGGCTCGGCCAGCATCGCGCGCGCGCTCGCCTGCTCCGAAAGGAAACGGCGGTAGCGCGCGGCGCAGTGCGCGGCCGGGCGCAGCGCCGCAAGCTCCTTCGCGAGCCGCGCGTATTCGCCGGCCTGCGTCGCGATGGCGGGATCTGCGAGCTGTTCCTCGAGTCGGTTCGCCCGCTGCTCGAAGACTTCGATCTTGTCGAGGAGCTCCGACACAGGCATTCCGAGCCGAGCGGCCTGGGGTCACGAATTCATCGACTCCAGGAACTCCTGGTTGGTGTCCGTCGCCTTGATCTTTTCCAGCAGGAATTCCATCGAGTCGACCGGTGAGAGCGGCTGCAACACCTTGCGCAGGATGTACATGCGGTTCAGCGTCTTCTCGGGAAGCAGCAGCTCTTCGCGCCGCGTCGCCGAGCGGTTGATGTCGATCGCCGGGTAGGTGCGCCGGTCGGCGAGCTTGCGGTCTAGCACGAGCTCGCTGTTTCCGGTGCCCTTGAACTCCTCGAAGATCACCTCGTCCATGCGCGAGCCGGTGTCGATCAGTGCGGTGCCCACGATCGTGAGGCTGCCGCCCTCCTCGACGTTGCGCGCCGCGCCGAAGAAGCGCTTCGGCTTGTGCATCGCGTTCGAGTCGACGCCACCCGAGAGGATCTTGCCCGAATGCGGCACCACGGTGTTGTGGGCGCGCGCCAGGCGCGTGATCGAATCGAGCAGGATCACTACGTCTCGCTGATGCTCGACCAGGCGTTTGGCCTTCTCGATCACCATGTCGGCAACCTGCACGTGGCGCGTGGCCGGCTCGTCGAAGGTCGAGGACACGACCTCGGCCTTCACGTTGCGCTTCATGTCGGTCACCTCTTCGGGCCGCTCGTCGATCAGCAGCACGATCAGGTAGACCTCGGGGTGGTTCTCGACGATCGCGTTCGCGATGTCCTTCAGGATCATCGTCTTGCCGGCCTTGGGCGGCGAATTGATCAACGCGCGCTGTCCCTTACCGATCGGAGAGATCAGGTCGATGATGCGGGTGGTCACTCCGCCCGTGCGCGCCTCCAGGTTGAACTTCACCTGGGGATACAGCGGCGTCAGGTTGTCGAACAGGATCTTGTGGCGCGCTTTCTCGGGCGCCTCGAAGTTGATGGACTTGACCTTCAGCAGCGCGAAATAACGCTCTCCCTCCTTCGGAGGTCGGATCTGACCCACGACGGTGTCGCCGGTACGCAGGTTGAAGCGGCGGATCTGCGACGGCGAGACGTAGATGTCGTCGGGACCGGCGAGGTAGTTCTGGTCCGGCGCGCGCATGAAGCCGAAGCCGTCCGGCAGGGTCTCGAGCACGCCCTCCGCGTAGATCTTGCCCTGCTTGGCGGTCTGCGCCTTCAGGATCTCGAAGATCAGATCCTGCTTGCGCTTGCCGGCGGCGTTCTCGACCAGCAGGGACTCTGCCAGGTCGGTGAGGTCCTGCATCGACCGTGCCTTGAGGTCGTTGACGTGGAGCTTTTCGGTGGTGTCGTCTTCGTCGTCGCCGCGGTCGACGAAGTCGTCGAGCGAATCGTCTTCCGGATAGTCCATCCGCAGCCTGCGCGGATCGCGGGAATCGCGCGGATCGCGGGAATCGCGGAGATCGTGGGAATCGCGGGGATCGTGGGAATCGCGGGGATCGCGCGGGTCGCGCGGGTCGCGTCCATTGCCTCCGCGCGAGCGGCGGCCGCGGCCGCGGCGCGAGCGATTTCCGCCAGCGGGGCCCCCTGCTCCAGGGCCGGGCTGGGAATTGGCTTCCGGGATTCGCTGGCTAGTCACGGTGTCTCGCTTTCCAGTTGATTCGCGATCGCTGGGATCGTTACGGGGTGTGAGGTTGGATTCGAATCAATGAGTGTGGTTGGAAGAAGCTGTGTCGCGTGAGTCATTCCCAGGGAAATCGGGAGTCAGGCGGGGGAATCGCTCTCGAGCCCGAATCTGCGGTGGAGCCGCGGGGGCGCTGCGCTGCACGCGGCACGTGCAGAGCTTTGGCCCGGGGGATGGGCGGCCTGGCAGAGACCGGTCCACGAGCGCGATCTGATGGAGCCCTGTGTTTCCTCTAGCTTCGGATCCCCTGCAAAAAAAGTTGATTGGAAATCTGCGCCCTGCCTCGGCTGAGAGACCCCAAGGGGTCGATGCTCGGCGGTCAGGCTCGTTCGGGATCGGGGGTGACCCCGTATCGGCGGCGCCCGCAGCTTCGAGGCGTACCGACTCCGTGGTTCCAGGGCTCGCCTGGGATGGCCTCTACAGGCCGCGGCACAGCTGCTTTGGAATCGTCGAAATCCTATGCGGGAGGTTTGGGCGTGTCAACCCTGTTCTGGCGCCTCGGACCGGGCCGCGATGAAATGCAGCAGGCGCCCGGCAGCGGGACCATCGCGGCGGAACGAGTGGAAGCGCTCGGCATCGCAGCGAGTGCACGCGCCTGGAATCGCCCCCACGTTGAGGAAGCGGAGGCCGGCGCGCAGCAGCGTGCAGCGCGCGAGCTCACCGAGATCCAGGAACGCGTGACCGGGCCGCGACGGCCGCAGACAGCGCGCGAGCTCGCCACTGTAACGGCTCGCGAGCGCGTCGAGCACGGGCTCGTCCACTTCGTAACAACAGGGGCCGATGTGGGGCCCGATGACGGCGATCCACTCCGCGGCGCAAGTGCTGCCGCCCGGCACGGCGTTGCCTAACATGTCGAGGCCGGCTTCGAGCACCCCCACGGCGAGGCCGCGCCAACCGGCGTGGATCGCGGCCACCGCGCGCCCGCCGCTCGCGGCCACGAGGATCGGCACGCAGTCTGCCGTGACGACGGCGATCGGAAGGCCGGGACGCGACGAGACGATCGCATCGGCGCGGGGGCGTTCGCCCGCGCCGAGCTGCTCGGCGCGCACGACGTCGCGGCCGTGCACCTGCTGCGGGCGCAGCGCGCCCTGCGGCTCGGGCGCGCCACGCACGCCGAAGCCGTGCGGCACCACCGGCGATTCGAGCAGCGGATGCCGCAGTGCCTCGGCACTCGCGCTCATCGGCGCGCGCTGCCTTCGCGCAGCGAGACGAGCAGCGCGCCCAGATCCGGCGCGAGCGGCGACTCGAAGCGAAGCCGCGCTCCACTGCGCGGGTGTGTGAAGTCGAGCCGCGCGGCGTGCAGAGCCGGCCGCGCGAGCAGCGGCCCGCCCGAAGCGCGCCCGTAGACCGGATCCCCGAGCAGCGGAAGGCCCGAGGCTGCGAGGTGAACGCGAATCTGGTGCGTGCGGCCGGTCTCTGGCCGCACCTCGAGCAGCGAGACACCCGCGGCCGGGAAGCGCTCGCGCACGAGCCACGCCGAGTGCGCCTCGCGGCCGTGTCGCGTGTGCACGCTCATGCGCTTGCCGTCGCGCGGGTGGCGCCCGATCGGCCAGTCGACACGTCCCGTGTCCTGTTTGGGCAGCCCGCGCGCGAAGGCCAGATACAGTCGCTCGATCGAGTGGTCGCGGAACTGCTCGGCGAGGGCCTGGTGCGCGACGTCGCTCTTGGCAGCGACCATCACGCCGGAAGTGCCACGGTCGAGCCGATGCACGATACCCGGCCGCAGCACGCCGCCGACGCCGGCGAGCGTGCGGCAGTGGTACAGGAGCGCGTTCACGAGTGTTCCGCTGCTGTGGCCGGGCGCAGGATGCACGACCATCCCGGCCGGCTTGTCGACGACGATCAAGTCGGCGTCCTCGTGGATCACCGCGAGTTCGAGCGGCTCTGCGCCCTGCGGCGCGGGAATCGCTTCGGGCGGATCGGCGTCGATGCGGTCGCCGGCATGCAGCTTTTGACTCGCGCGGCAATCGGCACCGTTGAGTCGCACACGGCGCGCGTCGATCCAGCGGCGCGCCTGCGAGCGCGTCACACCGGCGGCAGCCGCGAGCGCCTGATCGAGGCGCTGCATCTCCGCGTCCTCCCCGACCACGAACTCGAGCACTGGAGCCCCCTCGCCGCGAGCAATCGCCGGCACGCAGGCCATTGTAGGGAGGCTCGGATTCTCTCGGGCAAGCCCGTAGCCATGCAAGGCTGCCTGGGAGCATCGGGCCGTCCCTGCGACCGCTCCGGTCCGTGCTAGCGGCGCTGCTTCGGGCTTTCGCGGCGGGCGGTTTCGAAGCCCTGCAGGTAGCTGCGCGCGACGGCGCGGCCGTCCAGGCCGAGGCAGTCCGCGTAGGCCTGCACGAAGCCGCGCACATAGACGGCCGCGGGCAGCGCGCCGTAGCGCTCCTCCTCGATCAGCTGGAGGTTGTGCGGGCTCACCTTCGTAAGCTCGGCGATCTTCTGGATCTCGAGGCCACGGCGCAGCCGGGCGCGGCGCAGGCGTGCGCCGTTGTAGTCTCCGCGCTCGTCTTCCTCTTCGAACAACTGAGCTGGAATCGGGCTCCGGGCGCGCGGCGGCGAGAGCCCTGGCGCGGGCAAAGGCTCGGCGCGCAGCGCCGGAACGACCGCCGGCTCGAACTCGGCCGGCTCCGGCTCGCCCGCGGCGAGCGAGGCATCGTAGAGCCGGCGTGCGTCGAGAGTCGAGAGCACCCGATAGGCCGTCTCGATGCGGTCTCGCAGCGCCGCTGCATCGCCCTCGCCGAAGAGCGAGTAGCCGGCCAACGAGTCGTCGGAGTAGGTCAAGAGCGCCAGGCGATAGGCGCGCTCGAGCTCGGATCCGCTCGCGCTCCGGCTCGTCTCGAGCACCCCATAGTGGTCGAGCTCCCAGAAAGGCTTCATGCAGGCTGCTCCATTGCCGCGCCCACCTGCGCCGTTCGCTGCTGCGCGAGCTTGCGCGCCATGCGCTCCACGTAGATCGCGGCGTCGCTCTTCGGGCTCGCCAGCACGACCAGCTCCCGAGCGCGGGCGGCGCGCAGTGCGGCTTCGTCGTGGTTCACGTAACCGAGATAATCGGCTTCGATCCCGAAGTATTTTCGGCACACGCTGCGGATCGAGAATCCGAGGCGGATGTCGTCGGCGGTGCGCGCCTCGTTGATCACGAGCTGAGGTCGGAACGCGCGCATCGTCTCCGCGAAGCGCGCCCCCTCCTCGGGATCCGCGAGCTCGATCTCGCGCAGCAGATCGAAGGGTGTGCGGATGCCGCGCTCGTTGCGCTGGTCCATCGCGAGCGTCACGAGCTTGCGCCCTTCGAGCGAGAGCATCGCGAGCCGCAGCCGGCGATAGAACGCCGCGCGCAAGAACGCGTACGCGTTCTCGACCGAGGTCGGCTCGGGCGCGATCACCAGCACGCCGTCGTCGCCGACCATGAAGTAGTCCATCACCGCGGGGTGCGTGCCGGCGCCGAGGTCGATCAGCACGAAATCGGCCTTGAGCCGCCGCAGCGCCGCGAGCAGCTCGATGCGCCGCTGCTGCGACGGCTGCGGCGCCGACGCGTTGGCGTGTGTCCCCGCGAGGATCGAGAGATGCGGGATCTGCGTATCGAGCACCAGCTTTGCGACGTCGTCCTGACGCTGGGCGACGTAGTCCGACAGACTGCAGGGGGGCTCGCGCACCCCGAGGCAGGTGTGGAGATTCGCACCTTCGAGATCGGCGTCGACGGCTACGACCTTGTAGCCCGCGCGCGCGAGTGACGCCGCGAGGTTCGCCACGAGGAAAGTCTTCCCGACCCCGCCCTTGCCGCCGCCGAATGGGATCACGTGGGCGGCGCGCCCGCGCATGATCCGATCGGATCCATCGCTCGTGTAGATTGCGGCCATGAGAGACACCCCCCTTCGCCTCTCTCGGTCTAGTTCATGTCGCGCAGTACCGCGCTAGTCGCTCCCGGGTGAATGGCTTCTCACCCCGCCGTCGACGACCCCCAGAAAGGGCCGCCACGCCGCTTGTTGCCCCGACTGACGCCCGAGGCTGAAGAGCGGCATCCAGTGTGGGCGCTCCGGGTGCCTCTGGAGCCGCAGCTTCGCCTGCTCGGGCGTGCGGCCGCCCTTGCGCCGATTGCATTCGACGCAGCTGCAGACGACGTTCTCCCAGGTCGTCCTGCCACCGAGCGCGCGCGGCACGACGTGGTCGAGATTGAGCAGCGATCGGTGCGGGCGCTCGCCGCAGTACTGACAGGTGAACTTGTCGCGCGCGAGTACGTTCATGCGGCTGTAGCGCACGCTGCGGCGCGGGACGCGGTCGAAGCCCGGGAGCGCGATCACGCGCGGCACGCGAATCCGCCCGCGGGGCGTTCCAATCGTCTCGGCTGCCTCCGCCGGCAGGAGCATCCAGGCCTCGAAGTCGAAGGTCTCATAGTTTTCGTTCACGGCTCTTGCGACGTCCTGGAAGATCAGGGCGAAAGCGCGCCGCACCGAAGTCACATGGACCGGCAAGAAAGAGCGGTTCAGAACCAGAACACTGGAGTTCAGCATCACCGTCGAGACACCATGTTAGCCCGGAAGTTGCGTCCGAGCGCCAGCCCCCGTCGAGAAATCCTATCCGGCTGCATCTAGCGCGGCCTTCAGGCTCGAGACGAGCGCGGTCTCGTCCGCCTCGGAAAGCGTCCGGAGGTCGAGCAGCACGCGATCGTCGCGGATCCGCGCGACGACGGGCATGGGAGCGGCGCGCAGGCGCCTGGCGAGCGCCTCGGCGCCTCCGGGGGCTTCGAGCGCGACGACCCAGGTGTCGAGCGCGACGCCAGGGAGCGTCCCTCCCCCGATCTCCGCACGCTCCGGCCGCACCGAGAGCGCGAGGCGCCCCGCCGCAGCGTCCGCGAGGCGCGCCGAGAGGCTCTGCGCGCGGCGCTCGAGCTGCTCGGGCGCCGCGAGCAGCATCCGGAGCAGCGGAATCTCGCGCTCTGCGCTGCCGTCGAGGTATGCCCCGAGGGTCCAGTCGAGGGCGGCCAGTGTCAGCTTATCCAGGCGCAGTGCGCGAGCCAGCGGGTTGCGCGCCAATGCAGCGACACGTTCGGCCGTCCCGAGCAGGATGCCTGCCTGCGGTCCCCCGAGGAGCTTGTCGCCAGAGAAGCAGACGAGGTCTGCACCGAGCTTCAGCCGTGCGGGGACGTAGGATTCGGCCGGGAAACCGCGATCCCGCAAATCCAACAGCGTTCCACTGCCGAGATCCTCGACCACGGGCAGCCCGCGCGCGCGGCCGAGCTCCGCGAGCTCGGACAGCGATGCCTCGGCGACGAAGCCGCGCAGCTCGAAGTTACTGCGGTGGACCTTGAGCAGCAGACCCGTCTCCGGACCGATCGCGGCCGCGTAGTCCTCGCAACGAGTGCGATTCGTCGTGCCGACCTCGACCAGCCGGACGCGCGCGCGCGACATGATCTCGGGAACCCGGAACGAGCCACCGATCTCGACCAGCTCGCCGCGCGAGACGATCACCTCGCGGCCCGCGGCGATCGTATCCAGCGCGAGGAACAGCGCAGCTGCGTTGTTGTTGACCGCATGGGCGGCCTCCGCGCCCGACAGCAGGCAGAGGCGCTCTGCGACCGCAGCCTCGCGTGAATCCCGCGCCCCGCTCTCCAGATCGAGCTCGAGGTCCGAAAATCCGGCGGCCTCGACCGCGGCTGCAATCGCGCCCGGCGCGAGGGGCGCGCGGCCGAGATTCGTATGCAATGCGATTCCGGTCGCATTGATTACGGCCCGCGGCCGCACCCGCGCGAGCACCCGCGCGCGCTCACGTGCGTGCGTGGCAAGTTCCTGTTCTAGCGGGACTTTTTCGATATGTTCGGCCGCGGTATGCGGATCCAGGCCCCCCGCTGTGCGAACTCGGGTCAGGACCTCGCGGACCGCACGCAGCACCGCCCAGCGCGGTAGCTCCGCCGCAGTCGCGGCGACGGTATCGGCCAGCCGATCGACCGCCGGCAGGTGGCGCCGGGCGTCCGGCTTGCGCTCGCGGAACGGGCTCATAAGATCTGAGTCTAGGTTTTTGTGCGGTCCGCGGAGCGGACACGCGACTTCCGACAGCTCGGGATCGAGTGCCTGACGGGTGGCGGGGCAGCTACCGGGGAGGACTCGACAGCCGGTCCCGGTCGAAAAGTTCACCGGGCCAGCGGGCGACGGAAGTGGTAGCTGCGGGCATTCGGCGGAGTTCGAGATTCGAGCTCTGTGAGCCTGGGCCGCCCGGCGGAACCGCACTGAAAGAGCGACTTCCTGTGCGAGTCAGCCCGTTCGTGAGGATTTTCGGGACCCGTCGATGCGGTCCCGTCCAGCTGGTGCTTCTGACTGGAGCGTCCAGCCCGCCCTGAGCCCCGCCGCTGCGCCGGGGCCCGGCTCCGGCGCGTGAATCGACAGTCTGCGATCACTGGATCCCGCGACGGTCTGGCGCGCCAACGCCGGAGGCAGAATCCCGTGCGGGGTTCGCGCAGTGGACGCAGCAGTGGTCAGGCCAGGGCAACCGGCCACAACGAGATCATCATCAACGCAATGGCCGGGGAAACCCGGGTCGCCATGCTCGAGCAGGGCGTCTTCTCCGAGCTGCAGATCGAGCGGGAAGCCGAGCGCAGCGTGACCGGCATGGTCGTGCTGGGCCGCGTCACGCGCGTACTGCCCGGCATGCAGGCCTCCTTCGTCGACATCGGGCTCGAGAAGGCCGCATTCCTGTACGTCGGCGATTACGCGCCCGACGGCGACCAGGCCGACGCCGACGACGAGGGCGCAGCGCGTGCTCCGAGGCGCCGCGGCCGCAATGGCCAGCGCCCGCAGCCCCCGAAGATCGAAACGATATTGCGCGAGGGCCAGGAGATCGTGGTGCAGGTCGCGAAGGACCCGATCGGCACCAAGGGCGCGCGCATCACGTCGCACCTCTCGATCGCGGGCCGCCACCTGGTGCTCACACCCTGGGTCGGCAAGGTCGGGGTGTCGAGGCGCATCGAGTCGGACCGCGAGCGGCGCCGCCTGCGAGACGTCGTGAACCGGGTGCGCCCGCCGGGCCTCGGCTTCATCATCCGCACCGCCGGCGACGGCGCGACCGACGCCGACATCGAGGCCGACGTCCGCTACCTGACCTCCGTCTGGGACGAGATCAAGCTGCGGCGCGACACCGCGCGCGCGCCGGCCCGGCTCTACACCGAGCTGTCGCTGCCGCTGCGCGTGATGCGCGACTTCGCGAACTCGCGCACGAA
Source organism: uncultured Spirochaetales bacterium (assembly GCA_964437835.1). Lineage (GTDB taxonomy): Bacteria > Myxococcota_A > UBA9160 > UBA9160 > SMWR01 > CAYTJA01. The sequence continues at coordinate 38,318 of CAYTJA010000088.1, read as the reverse complement.
GCGCATCGCGATCGACGATCCCGGCGTTCACTCCGAGATGAGGGCATTCCTGGATCGCTTCGTCGCCGAGCCGAAGCCGGTGCTCGACCACTACCAGGGCGCGCTGCCGATCTTCGACCACTTCGGCCTCGAGTCGCGCATCGACGAGAACCTCGGGAAGAAGGTCTGGCTGAAGTCCGGCGGCTACCTGATCGTGGACCAGAGCGAAGCGCTGACCGCGATCGACGTGAACACCGGCCGCTTCGTCGGCAAGCGCGACCTCGAAGAGACGGTGCTCAAGACCAACCTCGAGGCGGTCAAGGAGGTCGTGAGTCAGCTCCGCTTCCGCAATATCGGCGGGCTGATCATCATCGACCTGATCGACATGGAGAGCACGGAGAACCGCGACAAGGTCTACCGCGCGCTCCAGGAAGCGCTGCGCAGCGACAAGTCGAAGACCAACATCCTGAAGATCTCCGAGCTCGGACTGGTCGAGATGACGCGCAAGCGCACGCGCGAGAATCTCGTGCAGCAGCTGTGCCAGCCCTGCCCGCACTGCGAGGGGCGCGGCTACGTGCTCTCGCCCGAGAGCGTGGCCTTCAAGGCGATGCGCGAGATCCGCAAGGACCTGCCGCGCTTCTGCGGCCGCCAGATCGCGGTGTCGGTCAATCCCTATGTCGCCGAGCAGCTGCTCGGGCCTGCGCGCAAGGCGTTGCACGAGCTCTCGCGCGAGCTCGGGCGCGAGATCGAGGTGCGCGCGGTCCCCGGGTTGCACCAGGAGCAGTTCGAGGTCACGGCCCTCGACTCCGGCCCCCCGGTCGAGCTGAAGCTCCGCTGGCTCGTCGAGCACCGCGACCTCGAGGACAGCTCGGCGGCGCGCGGTGTCGACGACCTCGACGACGACAAGCCCGAGGACGAGGACGGGATCGAAGCCGGAGCTTCGGAAGCCGAAACATCTCTCGGCTGGAGCCCCCCGGCGGCCGAGGAAGCGCAAGAGGAGCCGCGGGCTGATCTCCCGGAGCCCGAGCTCTTCGACGTCTTCGGCGACGACGACGAAGCGGTGGCAGGGGACCTTGACGCCCACGGGGATGGCGCGAGACTCCCGCGCCCCGACACGAGTGAGGGAAACTGATGTACGCGGTAGTCCGCACCGGCAGCAAGCAGCTGCGCGTCGAGCCCGGCAAGCGCGTGCGCGTCGAGAAGCTCCCCGGCCAGGTGGGAGACAGCGTCGAGCTCGGAGATGTGCTGCTCGTGGCAGGCGAAGGCGACGCGAAGGTGGGCACGCCCACGCTCGCGGGCGCGCGCGTGCTCGGCACGATCACCGCGCAGGCACGCGGCCCGAAGCTCACGCTCTTCAAGGTCAAGCGGCGCAACAACTACCGGCGCAAGCAGGGTCACCGGCAGTTCTACACCGAAATTCGCGTCGACGCGATCGAGGGTTAGGCCATGGCACACAAGAAAGGGCAGGGAAGCTCCCGCAACGGGCGCGACAGCCACGGGCAGCGCCGTGGCATGAAGATTTTCGGCGGCGAGCAGGTGAGCGCCGGCTCGATCCTGGTGCGCCAGCGCGGCACCCAGATCCACCCGGGTCGCAACGTCGGCCTCGGCCGTGACTACACGCTCTTCGCGCTGATCGACGGCAAGGTGAGCTACGGCCGCTCCCGGGGTCGCGTGGTCGCGCAGGTCCTTGCGTAGCCCGACCCGGGGCGCGCACGTTCTTTCTCGGCCCGACCAGGGCGCGTCAGAGGCAAGCCGACTGTGCCGGCCGCCAGCTCGCAACCGAGGCAAACCGAAGGCTTGCCGTGCGGGCAGGTCGGCGGTGCTGGCCGCTGACCCGCAAGGCCTGCGAGCCGAAAGATTGCCGTGCGGGCAGGCCGGCTCTGCAGGCAAATCACCCGCAGGGCCAGGCTAGAGCGAGCGACTGTCGAGTCGCTCTGCTGGCCGCGGCGTGGCTCCGGCGCAGGCCGATGGAGTCCCTTCCGCGTGAACACCACCGACAGCTTCATCGACGAGTGCGTGATCACGGTTGCAGCCGGCCGCGGCGGCGATGGCTGCGTCAGCATGCGCCGCGAGAAGTACGTGCCGCGCGGCGGCCCGGACGGCGGTGACGGCGGGCGAGGCGGCGACATCTGTCTGCGCGCGGATCGCAACCTTTCGACGCTCGTCGACCAGCGGCTGCGCAGGAAGTACAGCGCGGAGGCCGGAGCGCAGGGCACCGGCAACCGGCGCGACGGACGCGACGGCGAAACGCTGACGATCCGCCTGCCGGTCGGCACCTTCGTCTACGACTGCGCGTCGCCCGCGGAGCCGCTCGTCGATCTGACCGCACACGACCAGAGCTTCGTCGTCGCGCGCGGCGGGCGCGGCGGGCGCGGCAACGCCTGCTTCGCAACCTCGACGCGGCAGACACCCGATTTCGCGCAGCCCGGGCGCGAGGGCGGGCTGCGGGAGCTGCGGCTGTCGCTGAAGCTGCTCGCGGACATCGGCCTGGTGGGTCTGCCGAACGCCGGAAAATCGACGCTGCTGCGCCGCATCTCGGCGGCGCGACCGCGCGTCGCAGCCTATCCATTCACGACTCTCACGCCCTCGCTCGGCGTCACCGAGTGGGACGATCAGCGCTTCGTCGTCGCGGACTTGCCGGGGCTGATCGAGGGCGCGAGCGAAGGCATCGGCCTGGGGCACGAGTTCCTGCGCCACGTCGAGCGCACCCGCGTGCTCGTGCACCTGCTCGACGCCGGCTCGGTCGTGCTCGAAGAGCGCGACCTGCTGGCCGACTACGCGGTGATTCGAGCCGAAATCGAAGCCTATCAGGCGGAGCTGCTGCAGCGCACGGAGCTCGTCGTGCTCTCGAAGCTCGACCTGGTTCCGGACCGCAGCTGCCTCGAGGGCGTGCTGCGCGAGCTCGCCGCGCTGGGCAAGACCGTGCTCTGCGTCTCGGCGGCGACCGGCGAGGGCATCGACACGCTGCTGCGCGCGATGGCGGGTGCGCTCTCGCAGGCACGGGCCGCGGCGTGAGCGCGAAACCGCGCCGCAGCGCGACCCGCGTCGTGGCTCCTGCAGACAGCGCGCCCGAACGCGCGCTCGCGCGCAAGGCCCGGCGCCTCGTGGTGAAGATCGGCAGCAGCACGCTGACCGACAGCTCGGGCCTGCGCTCGCGCGTGTTTTCCGAGCTCGCGCGCCAGGTCGCAGGGCTGCGCGAGGACGGACGCCAGGTCGTGATCGTGACCTCGGGCGCGATCGCCGCCGGCAGCCACGCGCTCGGCTGGACGCAGCCGGGGCGCTCGATGCCCGAGAAGCAGGCCGCGGCGGCCGTCGGGCAGGTCGGCCTGATGGAGCTCTACCGCAAGCGCTTCGCGCGCCACGGCCTATCGGTCGGCCAGGTGCTGCTCACGCGCAGCGGCCTCGAAAATCGCGAGCGCTACTTGAATGCGCGGCACACGCTGCTGACCCTGCTCGAGCTCGGCGCAATCCCGATCGTGAACGAGAACGACACCGTCGCGACCGAAGAAATCCGCTTCGGGGACAACGACAACCTCTCCGCGACGATCGTGAACCTCGTCGAGGCGGAGCTGCTCGTGATCCTCACGGACGTCGACGGCCTGTATCAGCGACCCCCAAGAGCTGGCGAGCCGCCGCCGCCGATCTTCTCCGTCGTGCCCGAGATCAGCGCCGAGATCGCGGCGGTCGCCGCGGGGCCCCGCAGCGCCTTTGGCCGCGGCGGGATGACGACCAAGCTCGAAGCCGCGCGCGCGGCCGCGCGCAGCGGCGCGGCCACCGTGCTCTGCAACGGGAGGGAGCGCAACGCGCTGCTGCGCGTCGCGGCAGGGGAGGAGCTCGGAACGCTGTTCCTGCCCGGCAGCCGCCTGGCCAGCCGCAAGCATTGGCTCGCGTTCACGCGCGTGACGCGCGGCGCGCTGCAGCTCGATGCGGGCGCGGCGCGCGCGCTGGCGAGCCAGGGCAAGAGCCTGCTGCCGGCCGGAATCTCGCGGGTCGACGGCGACTTCGGGATCGGCGACCCGGTCGCCTGCCTCGCGCCCGGCGGCGCCGAACTCGCGCGGGGACTCGTGAACTACGCTTCCGACGCGATCCGCCGCATCGCGGGCCAACCGACGGGCCGCATCGAGCGCTTGCTAGGGTATTCGAACGGCCCCGAGGTGATCCACCGGGATGATCTCGTGCTCACGACGCCGGACGCAGCCGCAAGGGGTGCTTCCCCGCGCAGTGAGTCGTAGCCGAACGCAGGGCATCGGACAGGAGCAATCTCATGAACCTCGCAGAGCAGACGCGCGAGATCGCGCGGCAGGCGCGCGACGCCTGCCTGCGCATGTCGGAGCTCGGCTCGCTCGAGAAGGACGCCTGGCTGCTGCGCTCCGCCGAGTGCCTCGAGCAGGATCGCGAGCAGATCCTCGCGGCGAATCGCCGCGACCTCGAGGCCGCGGCTGCCGCGGGCGTGGCCGAGCCGATGCGCAAGCGCCTCGAGCTCGCGGGCGGCAAGTGGCAAGACATGCTGCGCGGCCTGCGCGAGGTCGCGGCCCTTCCCGATCCGGTGGGCGGCATCGAGTCGATCTGGGTGCGCCCGAACGGGCTGCGCGTCGGGCGCATGCGGATTCCGCTCGGCGTGATCGGCATGGTCTATGAGTCGCGGCCGAACGTCACCGTCGACGCCGCCGCGCTCTGCGTCAAGGCCGGCAACTGCGTGATCCTGCGCGGCGGCTCGGAGGCGATCCACTCGAATCTCGCGCTCGCCGCATCGCTCCGGCGCGCGGCCCGGGAGACGGGCCTGCCCGAGGCTGCGGTCGCGGTCGTGCCCGTCACGGATCGTGCGGTGATCGAGCATCTGCTCGTGCTCGACGAATTCATCGATCTGATCATTCCGCGCGGCGGGCCGGGCCTGATCCGCGCGGTCACCGAGAAATCTCGCATCCCGGTCATCAAGCACGACGCCGGCGTGTGTCACGTGTTCCTGGACGCGAGCGCGGATCTCGAGATGGGTCGGCGCATCGTGCTCGACTCGAAGGTCCGGCAGATGGCGGTCTGCAACGGGCTCGAGACGCTGCTCGTACACCGCGACGCCGCCGCGCGCCTGCTGCCCGACGTGCTGAAGGCGCTGGGCGAAGCAGGCATCGAGATCCGCGGGGACGACGCCGTGCGCGCCGCCTTCGGCTCGGCGCTCCCCGCGAGCGAACAAGACTGGTACGAGGAGTTCCTCGGCCCGATCCTCGCGGTGCGCGTGGTCGACGACCTCGAGGCCGCGATCGCGCACATCCGTCATTACGGCTCCTCTCACACCGAGATCATCGTCACCGAGAGCTATGCGAACGCCCAGCAGTTCCTGCGGCGCGTGAATTCGTCGACCGTCGGCGTCAACTGCTCGACCGCATTCGCCGACGGCCAGCGCCTCGGACTCGGCGCCGAGATCGGCATTTCGACCTCGAAGCTGCACGCCTACGGCCCGATGGGCCTGCAGGGACTGACGGCGCTCAAGTTCGTGCTCTACGGGGACGGCCAGCTCCGCGAATGAGCGCGCACACGAGCCGCGCCGGCCGGCGCATCGGAATCTACGGCGGCACCTTCAACCCGATCCATCTGGGGCACCTGCGCGCGGCCGAAGAGATCGCCGAGCGCCTCGAGCTCGATCGAATGCTCTTCGTGCCCTGCGCAGTGCCTCCACACAAGGGCGACCACGCTGCGCACGCGGGCGCGCCGGCCGGCATTGCGGAGTCGGGGCCACTCGCGCCCGCACACGCGCGCCTCGCCTGGGTGCGCGCGGCTGTGGCCGACAATCCTCGCTTCGAGGTCGACGAGCTCGAGCTCGCGCGCCAGGGCGCGTCCTACACGGTCGACACGCTGCGCGAGATCGGCCGCCAGACGGCACCGGAGCTCCCGACCTTCGTGATCGGCCAGGACGCCTTCGCCGAGCTCGGCAGCTGGAAGCAGCCGCGCCAGCTGCTCGAGCTCGCGCACTTCGCGGTGATGTCTCGCCCGCCGGCCCGGACGGGCACCCTCGCGGACTGGCTGCCCGAGCCGCTGCGCGGCGATGTCGAACTCGAGCCGGGCGGGCAGCGCGGGCGGCACCGCGCGGCCGGTACCGAACTCTGCCTGGTCGAGATCGCCGCACTCGACATCTCCGCCTCCGAGATCCGAGCGCGCCTGCGGCAGGGGCGCTCGGTGCGCTATCTGCTCCCGGAAGCCGTGCGGGTTGCCGTGGAGCGCAGTGGGGTCTACGCATGACACCGGGTCGACGCATTCAGAATAGGGAGCCGATCCCGACGCCCAGAAATGCGGCCGCGCGCAGTGCGCAGCCGCGCCCGACCGGCGGGCCGACCCCCGAGGCACAGCTCGCGCGCGCAGACCGCGCCGCGCGTGCGGCGCTCGAGCGCAAGGCGCAAAAGCTCGTCGCCTTCGACGTGCGCGAGCTGACTTCCTATGCCGACACCTTCGTGCTCGCGACCGGCGGCTCGGACCGCCAGGTGCGCGCGATTGCCGACGCAGTGAAGCACGCGCTCGCCGAGACCGGCGAGCAGCCGCTCGGCCACGAGGGCTACGAGGAGGGCCGCTGGATCCTGCTCGACTTCGGCGACCTGATCGTGCACGTGTTCCAGGAAGACGTGCGCGAGCACTACGACCTCGAGCGGCTCTGGAGCGACGCGACCGAGCTGCGGCTGCCGAGTGTCGCGGAAGCGGAGGCCGCAGAGCGGGGAGCCCTGCAGCGATGACGCAGCCGGTGATGCTGATCGTGCTGGATGGATTCGGGATCGGGGATGCCGGCCCCAGCGATGCAACCGCACTCGCGCACACCCCCTTCCTGGACCGCGCGCGGCGCCAGTACCCCTACGCGAAGGTCGAGACCTCGGGCGAAGCCGTAGGCCTCCCGCCGGGCCAGATGGGAAACTCCGAAGTCGGCCACATGACGATGGGTGCGGGCCGCATCATCGAGATGGACCTGACGCGCATCACGAGCGCGCTGGCGCGCGGCGAGCTGGCGCGAAATCCGGCGCTGCAGGATGCGCTCGCGAAGCTCGCGCAGAGCGGCGGACGCCTGCACCTGCTCGGCCTCGTCTCGGACGGCGGCGTGCACAGTCACCAGGAACATCTCTACGCGATCCTCGACTTCTGCCGCGAGCGCGGCATCCGGACGGTCGTGCACGCGTTCCTCGACGGGCGCGATACACCACCCGCTTCGGGGCTGCGCTATGTCGAGCAGCTGCTGCCCGTCGTCGCGCGCGCGGGCGGCCAGATCGCAACCGTCAGCGGCCGCTATTTCGCGATGGACCGCGACAACCGCTGGGACCGCATCGGGCGCGCCTACGCGGCGCTCGTGCTGCGCCGCGGCCAGCAGGCTCCCGACGCGGTCGCCGCGCTGCGCGCGGCCTACGCGCGCGGCGAGACGGACGAGTTCGTGCAGCCTACCGTCGTCTCCGGAGGCGCGGCCATCGCCGACGGCGACGTCTGCTTCTTTTTCAACTACCGCGCCGACCGCGCGCGCCAGATCACGAACGCGCTGACCGGCGCATTGCCCGGCCGCATGGACGCCGGCAGCTGGCGCGAGCGCCCCCCGCGCCTTGCCGCGTTCGTGTGCCTGACGGAGTACGACGCGGAATTCGGACTGCCTGTCGTATTCACACCGAACAGGCCGCGCCAGATCCTCGCCGAGGTGCTGGCCGAGCTCGAGCTGCCGCAGCTGCGCATCGCCGAAACCGAGAAATACGCGCACGTGACCTTCTTCTTCAACGGCGGCGTCGAAGCGCCCTTTCCCGGCGAGGAACGCGTGCTGATCCCCTCCCCGCGCGATGTCGCGACCTACGACCACAAGCCCGAGATGAGCGCCTATCAGGTCACGGAGACCGTGGTCGAGCGGATCCGCAACGGAGACTACGCCTTCATCCTGCTCAACTACGCCAACCCGGATATGGTCGGCCACACGGGCGTGCTCGACGCCGCTGTCAAAGCCGTCGAGACGATCGACAAGGGGCTCGAGCAGATCTGCGAGGCGTTGCTCGCGCGCGGCGGCTGCGCGCTGATCACGGCCGACCACGGCAACTGCGAGCAGATGCTCGACCCCGCGACCGGCGAGCCCCACACGGCGCACACGACGAATCCGGTTCCGCTGCTCTGGATCGCCGCCGATTCGCCCGGCCGGGTGCTCCGCGACGGCGGCCTCGCAGACCTCGCGCCGACCGTGCTCCAGCTGATGGAGATCCCGAGGCCGGCCGAGATGACCGGGCGATCGCTGATCGGCTAGTGCCGCTCCGGCCCCCGGAGTCGCAGCCGGAAGTCGCGCGCCGCGCAGCCCGCGACCGCCGCAGCCGGCTGCGCCGCGCCGCGCCGCTCGCGCCCGCCGCTCTGCTGCTGCTGCAGGGCTTCGCGCTCTTCCCCGCCGCCGGGCGCGACGACGCGCACATCCTCTACTGGAGCGCGTTCAGTCTCTCGGAGTACGGCGAGCTCTGGAACTACAATGGCGAGCGCGTCGAGCAGAGCTCGAGCCTGCTGGCCACGCTGCTGATCGCCGCCCTGCGGCTGGCGAGCGCGCGCATGCTCGAGCCGGTCGCGCTCGGGCATGTCGCGATGCTCGCGATCGGGGGGTGTGCGGTCCCGCTCGCGTTTCGGCTCGGCCGGGCCCTCGCGACCGAACGGGCAGGATGGGCCAGCGCGCTGCTGCTCGCGACGAACGCGTACTTCGTCTACTGGTGTTTCGGCGGGATCGAGACGCCGCTCGTCGCAGTTTCGCTGCTGGCCGTGCTCGCGAGCTGGAGCGATTGGCTCGGCGCGGCTGCGGCGACGCGCGCGGGCCTCGCGCGCGCGTCCCTCGCGACGGCGCTGCTGCTGCTGGTGCGACCCGAGGGCCCGATCCTCGCTGGCTGCGCGCTGCTCGGAGTGCTCGGATGGGCGCTCTTGGATCGCGCGCGCGGCGGCGCCCGAGCGCGCGAAGGCAGCGACTCGCAGCTGCGGCGACTCGCGCAGCTCGCGCTCGTCGCCGCGCTCGAGACCGCGCTGTTGCTCGGCTTCCGCTGGCTGTATTTCGGGCGGCTGCTCCCGCAGCCCGTCTACGCGAAGTCCGCAGGCCTCGCCTGGGCGTCCCTGCAGCAGGGACTCGCGTACTACGCGTGGTGCGTCGCCTCGCATCCCTGGATGCTGTTCCTCGCGCTGCTCGCGGCCCTGGGCTGTGCCCGCCTCGCGCGGCGGGCGCTGCGCGGAGCGCTGCCGGACCCGGCGCCTCGACTCGCGCTGCTGTGCTTCGGCGCCTGCGCGGCCTTCGTGCTCGGCACCGGGGACTGGATGGAAGGTGGGCGTTTCTTCGCGATGTTCATGCCGCTCTCGCTCGCGCTCGCAGCGGTTGGCCTCGACGGCATCCTGCGCGGGAGGCGCAGCTTCGCCGCAGCCGTCGCCCTGCTCGCCGCGATCGGAGTCGCAGACACGCTGCGCTTCGCGGCGCGCGAGTCGACCAGCCTCCCGATCTGGGTGCGGCCCGAGCTGCCCGATACGCTGCTCGGCCGGAAACTCGGCTGGTTCGAGCGGCGCTCGCGGCCCAATCTGCGCGATCTCGCGGTGATCGGCCGCCTGCAGCAGCTCGCGCAGCGCATCGCTGCGCACAAGCAGGTTCCGGTCGTGATCGCGAGCCTGCAGATGGGAATCGTGCCCTATCACCTCGCGCGCGCGTCCTTCGGGCGCTTCCACTTCGTGGACTACGCGGGTCTCGTCGAGCGCTCGGTCGTGGATTGCCCGGTCTACGCGCGCGCGCGCAGAACCTCGGGCGGTCTGGCAGTCAGCTCGCTGCAGTTCCTGAAGCAGCTACCTGCGGCTCGCAAGCGCTGCGGCCTTCCGGAGCCCGACCTGCTCTTCGACCTGTGGTGGTGGCCTCCGGAGCGGATCTCGGAGCTCGCTGCGCTGGGCTTCACCGCCGTCGACCTGCAATGGGGCAACGTCGTGACCGGATCGGAGTGGTTTCCGGGCGGCGCCGTCGCGGCGAACTCGTTCATCGCAGTGCGCTCCGAGTGGCTCGTACGCGCGGGGATCGAGCCGCTCTCCGCGACGCCGGCGCGCGCATCCGGCACGGGCGGGGGCGCCCGATAGGTCGAAGCGCCGGAGCCGTGGGCAGATGGGAAGCGTTGCAGCGAGTGAGGGGGCGCGGAGGGTGAGCAGCCAGCCGTGGGGAGGCCGCGGCAAGCGCGGGCCCTCTGCTGCGCCGCGGCGGCCTTGCGCTGCCAGCGCCGGCCACCGATCCTCGGCCCGCGTGCAGGAGCCCCTCGGAAGAGATCCGCGCGCTGTGCTGCTCGGAGCCCAGCTCTCTTCCAGATGGCCAGCGCGGTGCTGGCGAATCTCCCCCCATGGCAGAACTAGCAAATCGCGCCGGACTGCTTCGGGGCGCGCGCCGCTTCTCGAGCGGTGGATCTGCGCCGGCAGCGCCGGGTTGCGGGCCTGCGCCCTGGCGGCCGCGCTATGCCACGCGCCCGCGGCTGCCGCCAATCAGGACGGCGCCACTGTACCGTGGCAGCCGTCCCCGCCCGAGCCGGGCGCCGACGACTGGCTCGAGCTGACTTCGGGAGAGTGGCTGCGCGGTGACTTCGAGCGCCTGCGCGACGAATCGCTGAACTTCGACAGCAAGGAGCTCGAAGACCTCGAAATCGACTGGGAGGACGTGGCGGCCTTTCGCCTGCAGCGGCCTCACACCTTCCGCTTCACCGGGCGCGTGCTCGCGCGCGGCTCGGGGGAGTTGCAGGGCGGCGTCATCCGCATCCGCACCGAGCAGGGCGACGTGGTGGAGTTCGCCTCCCGTGACCTCGAAGCGATCACGGAGGGCACGGGCTCCGAGTGGGACTACTGGTCGGGAAAGCTCAGCCTGGGCCTCAGCTCCCGCAAGGGCAACACGGATCAGTTCGACCTCGACGGGCAGGCCCGGATCCTGAGGGAGACGGCGCTCACGCGCCTGCGAAACGAATACAACGGCGGGTTCAGCAGCGTCGAGAGCGACGAGACCTCGAACAATCACCGCGTCACGTCGGCTTTCGATCTCTACCTGACGGGGCGCCTCTACGTGACGGTTCCGTCGCTCGAGTACTACACCGACGAATTCCAGAACATCCAGACCCGGATCACGGCCGGCGCGGGCCTCGGCTACACGGTCGTCGACCGCCCCCGGATCGAATGGGACGTGACCCTGGGTGCCGGCCTCCAGCACACGCGCTTCGCCTCCACCGCTTCGCAGAGCGCCGTCAGTGAGAACGCCGCCGTGCTGTTCAGCACTTCGATCGACATGGATCCGAGGCGCGGAATCGAGTTCGAGAGCAGCTATCAGCTCCAGCTGGTGGTCACCGAGCTCGGAAACACCAACCACCACAGCCTCTCGACGCTCTCCTTCGAAATCTGGGGACCGCTCGACCTCGATGTCTCTTTCACCTGGGATCGCATCGAGAACCCCTCGCAGGGGACCACCGGCGTCGAGCCGGAGAGCAACGACTTCCGCACCACGGTTGGACTCTCGATCGAATTCTGAGGCCAGATCCGAGGGCAAGCCCGGATGCGCTAGGCGTGACCGCCGCCGCGCCAACTCCCTGCTCATCCCATGCGGCACCCGAGCCCGAGGTACGCGGCTCAGGCGATCCGGGTCGTTCTCAAGCCGGCCTGGCGAGCGACCGTGCTCTGGCGGCGGTCGGCGGTCACGAAGGGATCACTGCGCGCCAGGATTGCCGCTGCCACATGCAGCAGGTCGAGCGACCGGGAGCCGACACGGGGGGTGAATCGGTTCGCCAGCTCGAGGGCCTTCGCGAAGGTTGCGGGCCACTCGATCTCGGAGCGCCGGAGCACGCCCTCGTGCAAATCCTCGGCGATGCGCGCGAGCGTGGCGTCCACGGCCTTCGGCCTCGCTTCGCGGCGGAACATGCGAAGTCGGAGCGCGTTTACGAATTCCAATTCATGCAGCCGAGAGAAGGGGATGGGTTCGCCCACGCGCCTTACGAGCCGTGCCACGCGGTCGGACCTCGCCTCCGGCACATACAGGGAAACGAGAACACTCGTGTCGAGCCACAGGCTCACGGTCGCTCGTCGCGCGCCTCGAGCACGGTCGCGCTCGTCGGCTGCCCAGCGGGGCGCCTGCCCCAGATGGCGCGGGCACGAGCGACGAAATCGGGGAGCCCCTGCGAAGGCCGAGGGGACACCGGCACGAGCCGGGCCACCACCCGGTTCCTGCGGGTGATTTCGACGCTCTCCCCGTCGGTCACCGCCCGCAGGATCTTCGGAAGGTTGTGCTGAGCCTCACGAACCGTCGCTCTGCGCATGTGCGTCATAATGACGCACGTTTGCCTCCTGTCAAACGACATCCAGTCGCGTGAAGCTGGCCGCGCGCGCGCGCCACCGCGCGGGCGCTGGAACGCGCAGCGGGCGTTCTACAGGCGCCCTGCCGATCAGCCGTTGGAGATGACCTCGTCGCCGCAGCGGTCGATGAAGTCAGTCAAGTAGCGGAGCGTAAACTTTCCGTCTGCCGGGAAGGGCGGCCCGAGCATCAGGCGCGTCACGCCGACTTCCGCATAGCGCTGCACGCTGCTCCGGTCGAGCGGCAGCCGGTTGCCCATCGAGATCTCGAAGGGCAGCTCGGCCCGACCCCGCTCGCGGCGAAGCGCGTGGATCTGCTCGATGCGAGCGGCCAGGGTGTCGAGCTCGAGCGGGCCCGTCGCGAGCCAGCCGTCGCCGAGCCGTGCCGCGCGCTCGACGGCTGCGTCGCTGGTACCGCCGATCTCGATCGGTGGGCCCGGCTTCTGCACCGGCTTGGGCTCGAAGCGCAGCGGGCCGAGCTCGTAGCTGGGGCCCACGTGGTGCACGATCTTCTCGGTCCAGAGCTTGCGCAGCAGCCCGATGATCTCGTCGCTGCGCTTGCCGCGGTTCTGGAACGATTCCCCGACGAAGGCGAACTCCTCGGCGAGCCAGCCGACGCCTGCGCCGAGGATCGCGCGGCCGTTCGAGAGCACGTCGAGGGTGGTGAAGGCGCGCGCGGTCACCAGCGGATGGCGCAGCGGCAGGATGTAGACGTGGCTCCCGAGCCGGATCCGCTCCGTGCTCGCGGCCACGTACGCGAGGGTCACCCACGGATCGTAGAGGGGTGAACCTGCATAGACCGGGGGCAGGCCGGTCTCCGAGTAGGGGTAGGTTGCCGGCAGCTCCGCCGGGAACACCAGGTGCTCGGGCATCCAGACCGACTCGAAACCCGCGGTCTCCGCGCGCTGCGCGACGGCCGCGTACTCGGTCGGACGGACCCCGAATAATGTGTAACCGAACTTCACGGCGGATCCCTCCTGCGGCGGCTCCGCGCCCAAAGAAGCGCGATTCCTCTAGTACAGCCTCTCATGCTGTGAGTAAACTGAAAAGACTTCGATGCGGCCTACGGCAATCTGACATGTACGACCTGCTCGACGGAATCCGCGTGCTCGAGGTGGCGCTGCTCTCGCCCGACTCGCTGGGCATGCACCTGGCCGACCTCGGCGCCGAGGTGATCAAGATCGAGCAGCCGCCCGAGGGCGACTATGTGCGCGTCGTCGGCAACAGCCACCTCGGCGGGCGCAGCCTGCTGCACCTGCGCTGGAACCGCGGCAAGCAGAGCGTGCTGATCGACCTGCATCAGGACGCCGGGCGCGCGCTGTTCCTGCAGCTGGCCGAGCGTTCCCAGGTGGTGATCGACGGGCTGCGCGCCGGAGCGCTCGAGCGCTACGGCGTCGGCTACGAGCGCGTGCGCGAGGTCAACCCGGCGATCGTGTACTGCTCGCTGAACGGCACCGGGCAATCGGGGCCTTACCGGGAGCTGGCGACCCACGGCCTGGCCTACGACGCCTACGCGGGCTTGGCGCCGCCGGGCTTCCGGGCCGACGGCGTTCCCTACATCCAGCAGAACACCCAGGTGGGCATCGTCGCGGGCGCGCTCTACGCCGCGCTAGGCGTGGCCGCGGCACTCGTGCGCGCGCAGCGGACCGGCGTGGGACGCAAGCTGGAAATCGCGCAGATGGACTGCTCTGCGGCCTGGCAGGCCATGCAGATCGACGCCGCGCTGAACCAGGTCGAGACGCGGTACGAGGGGATGCAGGAGTCCGTCCGCTACCAGTACTACCGCTGCAGCGACGGCAAGTTCGTGATCTTCCAGGCCAGCGAGCGGAAGTTCTGGCGCAGCTTCTGCGAGGGCATCGGGCGCGAAGACCTGATCGCGCGCTCGCCGAACCGGCAGGCCTCGGAGCACGCCCGCGGCGACGAAGAGCTGCGCGGCATCCTGGCCGGGATCTTCGCGACGCGCACGCGCGCGGAGTGGGTGAAATTCTTCATCGAGCACAATGTGCCCGGCGGGCCGGTGAACGATCCGGCGGATCTCGCCGACGACCCGCACTTCCGCGCGCGAGGCCTGATCTTCGAACAGGAGCATCCCGTGGCCGGCAAGCTGCGCAGCCTGGGGCCGCCGATCCTCGTCGCGGGCCAGCGCTTCGAGGCGGCGCCCGCGCCCGAGGCCGGCGCGCACACCGATCAGGTGCTCGCGGCGCTGCTCGGCCTCGACGCCGAACGGCTGTGCGAGCTGCGCGCCTCTGGAGTCATCTGAACTTCCACCCACGCGCGCGGGGGGTTGCTCCACCACCGCTGCGCGCGACGCTGCGGCGCGCCGCGGCAGCGGCACGACGACCGCTCGAGGAGGGACCATGGATGCCAGGGCGCTTCGGAACCAGACGGCCATCGTGGGCATCGGCTGTACGGAGTTCTCCAACCGCTCGGGCAGGAGCGAATATCAGTTGGCGCTCGAAGCGTCCGTCGCCGCCTGCAAAGACGCGGGAATCTCGCCGCACGACATCGATTGCATCACGATCCCGGCCTATCAGACCACGACCGTCGACGAGGCCGCCATGATCAATGGCCTGGGGATCCGGAACCTCAGCCATCTCGGTTCGGTCGGTCACGGTGGTGGATCCGCATGCGGCGTCGTGGGGCACGCGGCGCTCGCCCTGGCCACGGGAATGGCGAAGTACGCGCTCTGCTTCCGCGCGCTGAACAGCTCCTCGGAATTCCGCTACGGCCAATACGACAAGAAGCGGGCGCGCAAGGACCTCGACACCCCGGTTCCCGGATTCACGTCCTTCCTGGCTCCCTTCGGCTTCTTCACTCCCGCGCACTACTCCTCGTTCTGGGCCAGACGCCACATGCACGAGTTCGGAACGACCTACGAGCATTTCGGAGCGATCGCAGTCGCGGCGCGCAAACACGCCGCTCGCAATCCCCAGGCGCGCTTCTACGGCAAGCCCATCACGATGCAGGACTATCTCGACTCCCGGATGATCGTGGACCCGCTGCGGCTCTTCGACTGTTGTCTCGAAACGGATGGAGCCTGTGCGCTCGTGGTCACCACTGCGGAGCGGGCCAGGGATCTCCGCCACGCCCCTTCGTACATCCGGGCGATGGCCCAGGGTTCCGGCGGCCCGAACCTGTATCCGATCACCGCCTACAATCGGAAGCGCCTGACGGGAATGGAAGAGACGGCCCAGATGGCGAACTTCCTGTTCGAAATGGCCGATCTGCGTCGAGACGACATCGACGTCGCGCAGATCTACGACCACTTCGGCCCGCTGGTATTGCTGAGCCTCGAGGACCTCGGGTTCTGCAAGCCCGGGGAGGGGGGGCCCTTCGTGGCAGGCGGCCGCATCGAACTCGGCGGCGAATTGCCGGTCAACACGCACGGCGGACTCGTCGCCGAAGCCTACATCCACGGCTTCAATCACATCGTGGAGGCGGTGCGCCAGACCCGCGGCACTTCGACCTCCCAGGTGGAAGATGCGGAGCACGTGCTGGTCACCAGCGCCGATGGGGTACCGACCAGCGGGCTGATCCTGAGCCGGTCCTGAAGCGTCCTTCCACGCGAGGTCCTCTGCATGACCGCTTCGAATGAACCCGCGGCAACCAGGCCGCGGCCGGATCCCACTCCCGACACCCAAGGCTATTGGGAGGGCGCCAGGAATCACCGCCTGGTGCTCCAGAGGTGTCTCGAGTGCAGGGCCTATCGCCACGACCCGAGGCCCATGTGCCCCGAGTGTCATGCGTTGGAATTCGAATGGGCGCCCGCTTCCGGGCGCGGCACGATCTACAGCTACGCCATCGTGCACCAGCTGCTGCATCCGTTCTGGGCCGATCAGGTCCCCTACAACGTCGTTCTCGTCGAGCTCGAAGAGGGCATCCGGATCGTCTCGAATCTGATCGATTGCCCCAACGACTCCATTCGCATCGGGATGCCCGTCTGCGTGGTCTTCGAAGACCTCTCGAGTGAGCTGAGCCTGCCCTTGTTCAGACCCGCCGCGACCCCCGACCCCGCGAGGGCTCCGTGAAGCGCGCTGCGTCTGCCGCGGGCGCAGGCGAAGCCGGCCTGGGCGGGCCGCTGCGGGGTGTGCGCGTCATCGAGCTCGGGGGCGGCGTCGCCTGCGCGTTCGCGGGAAAGTGGCTCGCGGGGCTCGGCGCCGAAGTGATCCGCGTCGAGCCGAAGGGAGGGGATCCCGCGCAGCGGGAGCGGACGCCACGGCGCCCCGGCGCGGCTGCGAGCGGAACGCGGCACGCCTATCTCGATACGGCGAAGCGCAGCGTCGTCGTGGACCTGAGCAGTGCCGAGGAAAGGCTGCGACTCGAGTCGCTGCTGGCGGGCGCCGATCTCGTGCTCGACGGAACCGGCTGGTGCGCCGGAACCTGGAACCTCGATCCGGATCGCCTCGCCGACCTGCCGAGGGTTCGGGTGACACCGTTCGGAGACGGGGGCGGCCCGCATGCCGGGATCCCGTTCACCCCCTTCACGCTCGCGGCGCTTTCCGGGTTGATGTGGCACGCGGGTACCACGGGCGGGCCGCCGCTCGTCCAATGGGGCGACCAGGTGGAGTACCTGACGGGCCTGCACGCGTTTGCGGCTGCGCTCACCGTACTCTGGGCGGGGCCCGGCAGCGATCTCGAGGTGGCGGCCTTCGAGGTCGCCGCGGCCATCGTCGGGCACCACACGGGCCGTTATTCCCAGCTCGGCGTGAAGCTGCCGCGCCAGCGGCCGCGAATCCTCTGGCGCCTCTACCAGACGGCCGACGGCTGGGCGGGCCTCTCCGCGACGCCGCGCGACCGCGCGCACGTGGCCGAGGCGATGGGCGTGCCGGAAGTCGCCGCCAGCGCGGCGTTCATGGAGCGGAACAAACAGGACGAGGCGATCCTGTTTCCGCTGCTCGAGGCGTGGTTTCGCAAGCGCAGCTGCGCCGAGGTCGAAGCCCTGGGCCGAAGCGCGCGAGTGCCCCTCAGCGCCGTGCGATCGGTTCGCGAGGTGGCGGCGTCGGCACAGCTCGCCCACCGCGAGTTCTTCACGCGCGTAGCATTCGAGGGATCGAAGCAGCTGCTCCAGCCGGGGCGCCTCTGGCGCAGCGATGCCTACGAGTGGGTCCGCGCAGCGGCAGCGCCGAGCGGCGCCGACACGCGCGAGCTGCTGGGTGCGCCGGCACGCGGCGAGGCTTCGCCTCGGCCCGAGCCTCGGCGGAGCGCTCCTAAGGGCCTGCCCCTCGACGGTGTGCGTGTCCTCGATCTGGGACAGGTGTGGGCAGGTCCTTACGCCGCGATGTTGCTCGCGGACCAGGGCGCCGACGTGATCAAGATCGAGGCTCCGAGCCGCTGGGACATGAACCGCTGTGCGGTTCCGCCGGGGCCGGGCCGCGAGCAGGACTGGTGGAATACCTGCGCCTACTTCCAGGAGTACAGCCGCAACAAGCGCTCGCTCGGCCTGGAGTTCTCGCAGCCGCGCGGGCGCGAGGTGCTGGCGGCGCTGGTGCGCCGCTCCGATCTCGTGATCGAGAACTACCGCGCGGGCGTGCTCGACCGCCTGGGCATCGGCTACGACTGGCTGCGCGCGCAGCGCGAGGACGTGATCCTCGTCAGCATGGCGGCCTTCGGACAGACCGGTCCCGAGCGCGAGCGCCCCGGCTACGGGCCGGTGATGGAGCAGCTGTCCGGACTCGCGAGCCTGACGGGCTTTGGGGACGGGCGCCCGCAGCAGGCGACCGGATACGCCTATGGCGACCCGGTCGCAGCGATCGCGGCGGCCGCCGCCGCGTTCGCTGCGCTGCTGCACCGGCGCCGCAGCGGCCGGGGCCAGCACGTCGACCTCTCGCAGTTCGACGTGTTGGTCGCGATGATCGGCGAGGCCTTCGTCGAGTGGAGTCACTCTGGCCTGGAGCCGCAGCAGCAGGGCAACCGCCGCGAGGGCTGCGCGCCGCACGGCGCCTATGCCTGCGCCGGAGACGACGAATGGATCGCGATCGCCGTCGAGACCGACGCGCAGTGGCGAGGCTTGCAGCGCGCGATGCAAGACCCGGAATGGGCGCGCGACGCAGCCCTGGCGAGCTCCGAGGCGCGCTGGGCGCGCTGCGAGGAGATCGATCAGCGGCTCTCGGCGTGGACGCGCCTGCATTCGAAGACCGAGATCTTCCAGCGCTGCCTGGCCGAGGGCGTGCCCGCAGCGCCCGTGCAACGCATGGACGAGCTGCTCGAAGACCCGCAGCTGCGCTCGCGCGGATATTACGAACGGGTGGAGCACCCGGCCGGCGGCGCGTGGAGCATGCACGGCTGGGAGTGGCGGCCCGCCGGCGCGGGCCGCTGCGTCCGGCGGCTCGCGCCGGATTTCGGGGCGGACAACCTGGCCATCCTGCGCGAGGTCGCTGGCCTCGGCGACGAGGAAATCGCCGAGCTCGAAGCCCTGGGCCTGGTGGCTTCGACACCGATCGGTGTTCCTGCGCTGACCGGGTAGCGCAACGCGCGTCGCAGCGCGGCCAGGCGTCGCGTGACGCAGCCGCCCGGGTTCCCCCGATCAGGAGGGCAGACATGAGCGTCGCAGGACCTGTGGATTTTCTCGCGGAACGAGCCGCGGCCGATCCGGGTCGAATCGCCGTGATCGACGATCGCCCGGGCGTAGCACTCACCCGGTGGTCCTTCGCCGAGCTGAATGAGCAGGTGAACCGGCTCGCGAACACACTGAGCGGGATCGGCGTCGCGCCCGGGGACCGCCTGCTCTGGTGTGGGCGCAACTCGCCCGGCGTGATTCGCATCATCCACGCGGCGCGCAAGCTGGGCGCCACCGCGGTACCCATGAGCTACCGCTTCGCAGGCGAAGAGGCCGCGCATGTCGTCAACCACTCCGAGGCCGTGGTCGGCGTGATCGATGCCGAGTACGCCGACCTCTTCGCTGAGCTGCGACCCCGGATGCGGAAGCTGCGCGAGGTGTTGGTCTTCGACGGTCCGCCCGGGCCGCGGATGCTCAGCGTGGAGCCGCTCTTGAAGCAGGCTTCGGCGTCCGAGCCGGCGCCGCTTCCGGCCGGCTTCTTCGCCGCGCTGATGGTCTACACCTCGGGCACGACCGGGCTGCCCAAGGGGGCGGTGCGAGAGGCGCCGGGCAACCCCGCGCAGGGGCAGGCGTTGCTGGACGCGATCGCCGCGGTACCGGGCGACGTCTACATCACGACCGGGCCGCTGTATCACTCGGGACCCGGGGGCTGGCTCTCGCTGGCGCACCGACTCGGCAACACGGTCGTGGTGCTGCGGAACTTCGATCCCGAGGAGTGGCTGCGGCTGGTCGCCAGCTACCGGGTGACGTGTACGACCTGCGCGCCGACGCCGATGAGACGCATCTGCGACCTGCCTAGCGAGGTCAAGGCGCGCTACGACTGCTCGAGCCTGCGCTATGTGCTGGGCAGCGCCGCGGCCTGGCCCTACGCGCTCAAGCAGGACTACGTGCGTGATTTCGGCGGGAATTCACTATTCGAGGTCTACGGCTCCTCGGAGCTCGGCGGCGTGACCCTGATGCACCCCGAGGGCCAGCTCTCGCGGCCGGGCTCCTGCGGCAAGGCCTCGCCGGGCGTGGAGATCAAGCTCTTCGACGCCGGCGGAAACGAGGTAGCCGAGCCCTTCGTGCCCGGAGAGCTGTACGCGCGCTCTCCGGGGGCCTTCACGTCCTACCACCGGGATCCCGATGCGTTCGCTGCCGTGAGCCGCGAGGGCTATTACACCTCGGGCGACATCGCCTACCGCGATGCGGACGGCTATGTCTACATCTGCGATCGCAAGGTCGACATGATCGTGTCGGGCGGCGTGAACATCTACCCGGCCGAGGTCGAGAGCGCACTCACGCGCCATCCCCAGATCGCCGAGGCCGCGGTCTTCGGGGTTCCGGACCGGGAGTGGGGCGAGAGCGTGCACGCGGTCCTCGTCAGCCGCAGCTCGGGCCGACCCTCGCTGGAAGAGATCGGCGCCTTCCTGCGCGAGCAGCTGGCGGGCTACAAGATCCCGCGCTCGCTGGCATGGGTCGACGTGCTGCCGCGCAACGAGCTCGGCAAGATCCTGAAGCGCCAACTGCGCGACGCGCACTGGAGCGGCCGCGACAGCCACGTGGTGTAGTCAGGAAACCGCGATCCCGAGCCACTCGGGACCCGCCAGGCTAAGCTCCCGGCTCATGATGCGCTTCCCGCGGCGCCCGCAGCGCGCGCTCCCGCCCCCGTGCTCCGCGCGCGGCAGGACCTTCCGGTCTTCGGCGCGTGTGGCCAGCGCCGCCGCGTGCACCACGGCGGGGCTCTGCGTTGGCATCGCCTCGGCACTCGCGCCCGGCACAGCGCGCGCCGCGGAAGAGCTGATCGACGGCATCGCCGCCCAGGTCGGCACCAAGGTCGTGCTGGTGTCGGAGGTGATGGGCATGGTCGCGCCCATGGAAGCCGACCTGCGCCAGCGCGGCGCGGGCGATGACGACCTCGCCGCGATCCGCTCCGAGGCGCTCGAGCGCATGATCGAATGGCGCATGCTCGAGGGCGTCGTCGCCCAGGCCGAGCTCGCGGCCAGCGATGTCGACGTCGACCAGGCGATCGACGCGATCGCGAAGGAGAACAACCGCAGCCGCGAGGAGCTGATCGCGAACGTCGAGGAGCAGGGGCTTTCGCTCGCCGACTACCGCGCGCAGCTGCGGCGCGAGATCGAGCGCAGCCGCATCGTCTCGGCCGTGGTCGGCCCGAAGATCCGGGTCGAGGAGGACGCCGTGAAGCGCCTCTTCGACGAGCGCTACGGGAATCAGCCGACCGGCGGCGACCAGGTGCACCTGCGTCAGCTGCTGGTGCCCTACGGCGACGGGCCGGGCCGCAGCAAGGACGACGCCTGTGCGCTCGTCGCGACCGCGGCCGCGCGCGTCGCCGCCGGCGAGCGCTTCGAGGCCGTCGCCGCGGAGCTGAGCAGCGTCGCGCCCGAGCGCGGCGGCGACCTCGGCTGGATCCTCGCGGCCGAGCTCGCGATTTGGATGAGCGAGGTCATTGCTGGGCTCTCGCCCGGCGATCTCTCGCCCGTGGTCGAGCTCCCGGGCGCCTGCACCCTGCTCCAGCTCGTCGACCGGCAGGAATACGCGCCAGTCAGCTACGAAGTCGCGCGCCCGATGCTCGAGCGCGAAATCCGCGGCGTGCTCGAGGTGCAGGAGTATCAGATCTGGCTCGAGAAGTTGCGCAGCAACACCTTCATCGAGCGCCGCGGCAGCTTCGCGCTCGCGGAGCCCGCGGAGCGCACCCCGCGCTGAAGCCTGCAACCCTTCCCCCTCGAGCGGTCATGCCGCTCACAGTGAGCCGCAGGCATACGAGGCTCATCACGCAAGCGGCTCCGCTGCGCACAGCGAGCCACAGGCGCGCGAAGCTCAACACGCAAGCCGCCCCGTCACGCGCAGCGAGCCGCAATCGCGCGAAGGTCAACCCGCAAGCGGCCCTGCCGCGCGCAGCGAGCCGCAGGCGAGCGAAGGTCAACAAGTGAGCGGTGCGTCCTGCATCCACGTCCGCGGCGCCCGCGAGCACAACCTGCGCAACCTCGAGCTGCGCATCCCGCGCGACCAGCTCGTCGTCGTCACCGGGCCCTCGGGCTCGGGCAAATCCTCGCTGGCCTTCGACACGCTCTACGCCGAGGGACAGCGCCGCTACGTCGAATCGCTCTCGGCCTACGCGCGGCAGTTCCTCGAGCAGCTGAACAAGCCGGACTGCGATTCGATCGACGGGCTCTCGCCGGCGATCGCGATCGAGCAGAAGACGGTCGGCCGCAACCCGCGCTCGACCGTCGGCACGATCACCGAGATCCACGACTACCTGCGCCTGCTCTTCGCGCGCGCGGGTCTGCCGCACTGCTGGAAGTGCGGGCGCGAGATCGAGAGCCAGACGATCCAGCAGATGAGCGACCGCGTGCTCGCGCTGCCCGAGGGCACGCGCGTGCAGGTCTTCGCGCCCGCCGTGCGCGACCGCAAGGGCGAGTACCGGCGCGAGCTCGAGGCCTGGCAGCGCCAGGGCTTCGTGCGCGCGCGCGTCGATGGCGCATTGGTCGAGCTCGGCCAGGAGATCCAGCTCGACAAGCGCCGCAAGCACACGATCGAGCTGCTGGTCGACCGCATCGCGGTCAAGGACTCCGCGCGCTCGCGCGTGGCCGAGTCGATCGAGACGGCGGTCGGGCTCGCGGACGGCAGGATCTGCATCGACGTCGGGCCGGGCCAGCAGGAGTGGCAGCTCTCCGAGCGCGCGGCCTGCTCGAAGTGCGGAATCTCCTACCCCGAGATCGAGCCGCGCAGCTTCTCGTTCAACAACCCGCACGGCGCGTGCCCGGCCTGCGGCGGCCTGGGCATCGCCGAGACCCTCGACGCCGGGCGCGTGGTGTCGGATCCCTCGCTGCCGCTGCGCAAGGCGATCGCGCCGTGGAGCGGACGCAGCGCGCCGCGCTATTACGCGATGCTGCTCGAGGCACTCGCGACGCATTTCGGTGTCGATCTCGACACTCCCTGGAGCGAGCTCCCGAAGCTCGCGCGCGACGCGATCCTGTTCGGCGCCGAGGAGCTGATTCCGCTGCCGGTCCCGGGCAGCGATCAGCCGCTCGCGCGGCGCTTCGACGGCGTGATGGCCGAGCTCGCGCGCCGCGACGAAGCCGCGGCGGACGACGCCGCGGATGGCCTCGCGCGCTTCCGCAGTGCCTCGCCCTGCCCGAGCTGCAGCGGCTCGCGGCTGCGCGTCGAAGCGCTCGGCGTGAAGATCGCAGGGCACTCGATCGCGGAGCTCTCGGCGCTCTCGGTAGGCGACGCGCGGCGCTTCTTCGAGACGCTGGCACTCCCGCCCGCGCGGCAGGCGATCGCGCAGCGCATCCAGACCGAGATCCAGAACCGGCTGCGCTTCCTCGCGGACGTCGGCCTCGGCTACCTCACGCTCGACCGCGCGGCCGCCACGCTCTCGGGCGGCGAGGGCCAGCGCATCCGCCTCGCGACGCAGGTCGGCTCCAGCCTGATGGGTGTGCTCTACATCCTCGACGAGCCCTCGATCGGCCTGCACCCGCGCGACAACCGGCGCCTGCTCGAGAGCCTGTTTCGCCTGCGCGACGCCGGAAATTCGCTGCTCGTGGTCGAGCACGACGAGGAGACGATCCGCTCCGCGGACTGGGTGATCGACATGGGCCCCGGCGCCGGCGTGCACGGCGGCGCCGTAATCGCCGAAGGCACGCCGGCGGAGATCTCCGCGAACGAGGCCTCGCCGACGGGCGCCTATCTCTCGGGCCGCAAGCGCATTCCGGTGCCGCCGCGGCGCCGCAAGCCCGGCCCGCGTGCGCTCACGCTCAGCGGCTGCAGCGAGCACAATCTGAAGGACATCACGCTGCGCGTGCCGCTCGGCGTCTTGACCGTCGTCACGGGCGTCTCGGGCTCGGGCAAGTCGACGCTGATCAACGACACACTCTACCGCGCGCTCGCCGCGCGCCTGCACGGCGCGGCCGAGCCGCCGGGCCGCTTCGCGCGCCTCTCGGGCCTCGAGCAGATCGACAAGGTGATCGACGTCGACCAGTCGCCGATCGGCCGCACGCCGCGCAGCAACGCCGCGACCTACACCGGCGTCTTCGACGCGATTCGCGAGCTGATGAGCCAGGTGCCCGAGGCGCGCGTGCGCGGCTACACGCCGGGCCGATTTTCCTTCAACCTGAAGGGCGGGCGCTGTGAGTCCTGCCAGGGCGACGGCATCCTGCGCATCGAGATGCACTTCCTGCCGGATCTCTACGTGCGCTGCGAAGCCTGTGGCGGCCGGCGCTACAACCGCGAGACCCTCGAGATCCGCTACAAGGGCCTGAGCATCGCAGAGCTGCTCGAGCTCCCGGTCGAAGCCGCGCTGACGCTGCTCGAGAACGTGCCGCAGATCGCGCGCCCGCTGCGCACGCTGCACGAGGTCGGCCTCGACTATCTGCACCTCGGCCAGCCCGCGACGACGCTCTCGGGCGGCGAGGCGCAGCGCATCAAGCTCGCGCGCGAGCTCTCGCGCCGCGCGACCGGCCGCACCCTCTACCTGCTCGACGAGCCGACCACGGGGCTGCACTTCGGCGACGTCGCGAAGCTGCTCGAAGTGCTCACCCGCCTCGTCGACGGCGGCAACAGCGTGCTCGTGATCGAGCACCACCCGGACGTGATCAAGAGCGCAGACTGGGTGATCGACCTCGGCCCCGAAGGCGGCGCAGGTGGCGGGCAGATCGTCGTCGAGGGCACGCCGGAAGAGGTCGCGCGCTGCGAGGCGAGCCACACCGGGCGCGCGCTGCGCGGCGTGCTGGAGCCCTCTCGCGCGTAGGCGGCCCGGCGGAGCGCCCTCAGCGGCGCTGCGATCGCAGGGCGGCCCAGCGCTCCTCGACCTCCCAGAGCGCGGCCCAATGCGCGACGTAGCTCTCGTCGAGCGTCACCCCGGATTCGAGAATCGACTCGATGTCGTCGACGTCGCGGAGGGCGCGGGCGAGCTCGACGACCGCATCAGCGAACATCGCCCGCTCTGCGCTTCGCGCCCGGCGACATCGCGAGATGCGAGTAGAGATCTCCCTGCGTCTCGCCAGGGCTTCCGCTTCGAGAGCCGTCAGCCCGCTCAGTTCGCTGCGGATCCGACCAGCCGGAATGCCGCATAGCTCGCCTGCGTGCGCGAGCAGCTGTTGTCACTGTCCGTCATCAATGCGACAAAGAGCGCTTGCGGCGGCTCGCCGCCGAGGAGCCTGCGGTAGTCCGCGAGCACGTCGACGTCGGCGTCGCGCCAGGCGCCGGGCGCGCCCGGGCCGAGCGAGATCATCAGGCTGCTCGCGATGAAGGGGTTGTCCCAGTGGCTGCCGGCGGGCTCGCGCCGCGACCAGACGTAGTTGAGTGCAACGCCCGGCATCTCTTCGCCGTAGAGCGACGCGGCGACGCGGTGGCGCGCTCGCTCGAGCAGGCTCGCGCGCTCCGGCTCGAACGCGAAGGCGACATAGACGCGCGCGGCGAAGTCGTCGCCTGCCTTCTCGCGCTCGTTCGCGCGGGCCTCGAGCGGGAGCGAGACCTTCCAGCGCCAGCGCAGGCGCGGCGTCTGCGCGAGATCGATGCCCTCGAGCGGAATCAGCAGCCCAGAGGCCGCGCACTCGCTGTGGGCGCGCAGCACCTCGAGGCCTGCGTCCTGCACGCGCTCGTAGTGCGTGTGCTTCGGAATCCGCGGGAACTCGAGCGCCCGCCAGCTCCCGGGGCCCGGCTCGGGCAGCGCACGCTCGCGCGGCTCGGCGCCGGCCGCGGCCGCGGCGAGCAGCGCGAGCGTGAGCTTCGCCCCGCTCGCGCGCGTGAAGCGCTTCCGAGTCGCCGAGAGCGATGCGCTGGAAGCCGCTACGGTGCTTCGATGCCGGGTGTGCCGGGGCAGGAACGCGGCGCTCAGAGGTTTCAACTCACGTGCGTCGAACAGTGCGTCGCACGCCGGTGGATATGCCCGCTGGAGTCGTCCGTCTCCCCGTGGTCAGACCTAGGATGGTCGCACGATTCGTCCTAGGCACTCACCCCTCGTAGATTTCCCGTCGATGCCCGATCTTCAGCACGAGAACGACGCCAGAACGTTCGATCTTGTAGATCACTCGCCAGTCTCCGACACGCAGACGTCGAGCGCCTTTCAAGCTGTATCGAAGCGGCTTACCGAACTCGATGGGATACGCGCCCAGCCTCTTCTCTATCGCGGCCTTGACCTGGTTGCGGACGGACTTGGTGAGCTTCGGGATATCCTCCTCGGCCACGGTCGCGAGGTTCTCGGTGCGATACATCACCCCCAGGCCTTCGGGTGGGGCACGCGTTTCTGCTTCCGATTCAATCGCTCGTCAGCGACTCGCGAGAAGTAGACGTCTTCCTGGTATTCGAGGGCCTGTTCGATCAAGCTGAGGCTCACGCCGGCGACCGGCTGATTGCGCTCCGCAGACAAGCGCTCGAGAGCTTCGTACACCTCGTCATCGACGGTGATGTTGATACGCTTCTTCGCAGTAGGCATCGAGCGACCTCGGCCGAAAGTGTAACACCGGTGTATCCGACCCGAATGCGGCTCGCGTTTGCGCCGGGCGTGCCCATGGAGCGGCTCCATACCCGCGGGTCTTCCGCCAGCGCTGCGGCGCGGGAGACCGAGCCTCGGCGCAGTCGACGTTCGGAGACGGCATCCAGCCGGGCTGTCGCGGCTGGTGGGTGCCGGCGTCCACGATCGCGTTGCCCGGCGCAGCGGAGCTCAGGCTCCTGTGCGACGCGGCCCACCCGCTGGCTACCCTTCGGCCCCGATGCCCGCGCGCCAGCACACGCCGCTCTGATGGGAGCCGCCGGACCGAAGCGCCTGACGGTCGCAGACGTGCGCCGCTCCTACGGTGCCGACAAACGCTGGGAAGAGCTCTCGGGAGAGCTGCCCGCGCTGCTGCTGTTCCGGCCGCTCTCGTTCTGGGTCACCCCGCTCTTCGCGCGAGCGGGCTTCACACCCGCCGGCGTGACGTGGCTCTCCCTCGCGCTCTCGCTCTGCCTGCCGCTCGCGGCCGTCTTCGGCGGCGAGCGAGCGCACTGGCTCGTATTCGGCGTGGGCTTCGCCTGCCAGATCCTCGACTGCGTGGACGGCAACCTCGCGCGTGCGACGGGCCGCAGCAGCGCCTACGGTCAGATGCTCGATCTCGTGATCGGCCAGCTCTACTGGATCCTGGTCTTCGTTTCGGTCGGCATCCTCGCCGAGCAGCGCGGCGGCGGACTCTTCGGCGAGTACGCGCTCGAGATCGCGACCGCGCTGCCGCTGCTGGTGCTGCTGAACCGCCTGAGCCGCGACCACGCCGAGCAGCATTTCGCGCGCGCGCAGCCGCACGCGGTACAGCCGGCCGGGCCGCTCGGGCTGAAACGGCTCGCGCTGATCGCGCTCTCCGGCCTCGAGAACCTCTACATCTTCGGCATCGCCGCCGCCGGAGCCTTCGGCGGGATGGATTGGCTGCTGCTCGCGATGGCCGTCTACGTGTGCGGGGTCTTCGCGTACGTGGAGCTCGACCTGCTCCGCGATCTCGCGGCGCGGTAGCATGCCCAATCGCATGAAACCTTCGCGCGTCGCATGCTTCATCAGCGCCGGTTGCGCGGCGGCGCTCTTCGCCGCGTGGCTGCCGTCGCAGCGCGGCCGCTCGGAGGCGGTGGCTGCACCCACTGCGGAGCCGGCGCGCGAGAGCGTCGTCGCGCTCGCGCGGCTCGAGCCCGCGAGCCGCGTCGTGCGCCTCGGCGCGCCGATCGACGACGTCGTCTCCGAGCTCCACGTGCGCGAGGGCGAGCGCGTGCAGCGGGGTCAGCTGCTGCTGACCTTCGCATCCGCGGCTGCGCGCGAGGCCGAGCTCGAGGCCGCGCGCCTCGCGCGCGAGCGCGTCGAGCTGTTGCCCTTCGACCTCCAGGCCCAGCGCGCGCGCGTGCGCAGCGGCGAGGCCGAGCGCGCACACGCGATGGCCGAGGTCGAACGCCAGCGCGGCTTGTCGGTACAGGGCTTCATGACCGGCCAGGAATTCCGCGACGCCGAGCTGCGCGCGCGTGTCGCCTCCGAGTCGCTGGCCGAAGCCCGCGCCTCGCTCTCGCGCCTCGAGGGCAGCCTCGAGCTCGAGCGCCGCAGCGCAGACAACACTGTAAAGCGCGCCGAGGTGCTGCTCGCGCAGGCGCACATCTACGCCCCGCTCGACGCCGAAGTCCTGAAGCTCTCGCTGCGGCCTGGCGAGCGCGCGGGGGCCCAGCCGTTGGTGCATCTCGGGGAGACGCGCCAGATGATGGCCGTGGCCGAAGTGCACGCGAACGACATCCGCCACGTCAGGGTCGGCCAGCGCGCGCTGTTCACGAGTGCGGCCCTGCCCGAGGGCGTCGAGGGCGTCGTCGAAGACATCGGCGCCGCGATCTACGACAACCGCATCTTCGGGGAGGATCCGAGCGCTCCGCGCGGACTGCGCGTCTTCGAAGTGCGCGTGCGCCTGACGCAGAGCGAGCGCGCCGCGCGCTTCACGAACCTCGAGGGCCAGGTGCGCCTCTTCGTCGGAGAGTGACGGACGCTTCCCGCAGCGCGTCCCTGCCCGCGCGGGTGCCGCGACGCGTCGCCTTCGCGTGGCGCCTGGTCGCGCACCAGAAGCTGCGCAGCGCGGTCGCCGCGGCCGGAATCGCGTTCTCGATCCTGGTGATCTTCCTGCAGCTCGGCTTCTACCGCGCGGTCGTACGCACCGCGACCGCAATTCCGTCGCACCTCGACGCCGATCTCGTGCTCGTCTCGCCGCGCTTCGTGCATCTCTCCGAGGCCGACGAGATCGACCGCGCGCGGCTGTTCCAGGCGCTGGCCGTGCCCGCAGTCGCGAGCGCGCGCCCGCTGTACCTGCGCTATGCGCGCTGGCGCGATCCGGTTTCCGGCGAGCACTGCAAATTGTTCGCGCTCGGTTTTCCGCTCGACGCCGGAGCGCCGCTGCGCGTTCCGGGTCTGGCGGAGCAGCTGCCCGCACTCGCGGCCTCCGACGCGCTGCTGCTCGATACGCGGACGCAGAGCGTCTGCGGCCCCCTCGATCCAGCGGGGCGCGTCGAGCTGCGCGAGCAGGCCGCGGTCGTCGTGGGCCGCTATTCGCTCGGTGTCGGCTTCCTCGGCGACGGCTCGCTGTTGCTCTCGGACGACGCCTTCTCGCGCTATTTCGCGGGCCATCCCCTGGACCGCGCGCAGCTCGGCCTGATCAAACTTCGCCCCGGTGCGGAGCCGCGCGCGGCCGCCGCGGAGCTGACCCGGCTGCTGCCGCCGGACCTGCTGGTGTTGACGCGCGACGAGCTCTCCCGGCTCCAGATCCGCCACTGGGTCGAGAACACGGCCGTCGGCAACATCTTCGGCATGGGCGCGTTCGCGGGCTTCGCGGTTGGGCTCGTCGTGCTGCACCAGGTGCTCGCGACCGACATCCGCAATCAGCTGCCGCTCTTCGCGACGCTCAAGGCCATGGGCTACAGCCACGCCAGGCTGCGGCGCTTCGTGCTGGCCGAGGCGGGCATCCTGGTCGCGCTGGGCTTCGTCCCCGCGCTGTGCCTGGCCCTCGGGAGCTTCGCGCTGGTGCAGCACTGGACGCTGCTGCCGATCTCGATGAGCGCGGGCCTCGTCGCGGGCGTCGGCGCGCTGACGCTCGCGATGTCCGTCGCGGCGGCGCTGCTCTGCCTGGGCCGGTTGCGCCGCGCGGATCCGGCGGAGCTCTACTGATGCGCACCGCGTTCGAGCGCTGGGTCGCGGTCCGGCTGGCGCTCGCGCTGCTGCGCCACGATCGCGTGCGGCTCGCGGCCTGCGCCGCGGGGGTCTGCGCCGCGCTGTTGCTGATGATCGCGCAGCTGGTGTTTCGCGCCGCGCTGCTCGACAGCTCGCTCGAGCTGCTGCGCCAGATCGACGCGGATCTGATCGTCATGAGCGGCGAGAAGCGCCCCTTCCTCGCGCGCAACGCGATGCCGCGCGAGCGCCTCTACCAGGCGCTGTCGGTGCCCGGCGTTGCCGCGGCCTATCCACTCTGGCTGGATCTCGTGTTCTGGAAGAATCCGCTCGCGGGCTCCGAGCGGCCGATCCGCGTGATCGGCTTCGCGCCGCCGGATCCGATCTTCCGCGAGCCGGCCATCGCCGCGGCCGCGGAGGCGCTGCGTCGGCCCTGGACGGGCCTGATCGATGCGCGCTCGCGCAACAGCTACGGCCCGCTCGTCGCGGGGCCCGGCCAGCTCGCGCGCCACCCGATCGAGATCGTCGGCACCTTTTCGCTCGGCAGCGATTTCGAGGCCGACGGCAACCTGATCGTCGGCGAGGCGACCGCGCTCGCGCTCGACCCCTTGGCAGCGCAGCAGATCGAGCTCGCGGCGTTGCGGGTCGCGCCGGGCATTCGCGCTCACGAGCTGCTGCCTGCGCTGCGCGCAGCGCTCCCGAACGACGTCGAGGTCTACACGCACGCAGGCCTGATGCAGCGCGACCTCGAGTATTGGAAGCGCGGCACGCCGATCAGCATCGTGCTGCTCGTCGGCGTCGTGCTCGGCTTCGCCGCGGGTACCGTCGTCTGCTACCAGATCCTCTACACCGACGTGCTCGACCACATGCGCGAGTACGCGACGCTCGTCGCGATGGGCTATGGCCGGCCCTTCCTCTCGCGCGTCGTGATGACGCAGGCGCTGCTGCTATCGCTCGCGGGCTCGCTCCCGGCAGCCCTGCTGGGCCTCGCACTGCAGCAGGGCCTCGGCGCGTGGACCGGGCTGCCGGTGCACTTCGCGTGGAGCTCGCTCTTCGGCGTCGCAGTGCTCTCGTTCGGGATGTGCAGCGCCGCCGGCATCTTCGCGCTGCGCAAGCTCGCGCTGCTCGACCCCGCGGAGCTCTTCTGATGCCCGGGGCAGCGGATGCGGCGCTGATCGATCTGCGCGGCGTGAGCTATGCCTTCGGCCGCGGCGAAGCGCGCCGGCAGATCCTGTTCGAAATCGATCTGGTGCTGCAGCGCGGAGAATTCGCGATCCTGACCGGCCCCTCCGGCTCGGGCAAGACGACGCTGCTCTCGCTCGTCGGCGCGCTGCGTAGCCCGCAGCAGGGCAGCCTGCTGGGGCTCGGCGAAGACCTCTCCCAGCTGCGCGGTCCGGCGCTCGAGCGCTATCGGCAACGCCTCGGCTTCATCTTCCAGCTGCACAACCTGTTCCCGGCGCTGACCGCGTCGGAGAGCGTGCAGCTCGCGCTCGATCTCTTCGACCTGGATCCCGCAGAGAAGCGCGCGCGCGTAGTGGCGATGCTCACGCAGCTGGGGCTCGGCGAGCGCCTGCACTACAAGCCCGAGCAGCTCTCGGGCGGCCAGCGCCAGCGCGTCGCGATTGCGCGCGCGCTGGTCCACGAGCCGGAGCTGGTGTTGGCCGACGAGCCGACCGCCGCGCTCGACCGCGACAGCGGCTCCGGAGTGATCGAGCTGTTCCGCACCTGCGTCGGAGAACGCGGCGCCGCGGTCTTGATGGTCACCCAGGACAGCCGCGTCTTCCCGGGTGCGGATCGCGTGATCCGCCTCGTCGACGGCCGCATCGTCGCGGACCTGCGCGGCGCCGAACTCGAAGCGATGCGCTCGCGGCTATAGCGACGCCGGCGTGGGGCTCGCGTTCGCGCGCTCGAAGAAGCTGCGATTGCGGCGGTAGAAATCGAGGAAGAGCGCGAAGCGCTCGTCGTAGAGCTCGCGAAGCTCGGCGCGCGGGGTGTAGCGCGCGCGCCCGGGCACGAGCTCCTCGATCTCCGCGAAATCCGGCACCCTGCCGAGCGCGTGCGCGGCGATCAGCGCCGCGCCGCGCGCGGCCGCAAACTGCGGCCGATCGAACTGCACGACCTCCCGCCCGCAGACGTCCGCGAGAATCTGGCACCAGGGCTCGCTCGAGGCTCCGCCGCCGGCGAAGCGCAGGCAGCGCGCGGGACCGCCGAGCAAGCGCTCGAGCTTGCCGAGTGCCCAGCGGGCATTCAGCGCGACCCCCTCGAAGACGGCCCGAACCATGTGACCTGCGTCGTGGCGGAGTGCCAGGTTCACGAAGCCCCCGCGCAGCCAGGGGTCGTCGACCGGCGCGTACTCGCCGGCCAGCCATGGCAAGAAGAGCACGCCACCGGCGCCCGGCTCATAACGCTCGGCGACTGCATCGAGGTCCTTGTAGGTCGCCGGACCCTGGCCGGAATTGATCGCCTGCCCGAGCGAGCGCCGCAGCCACTCGATGCAGGCACCTCCCGTCTCCTGGTGCGCGACGAGCAGCTGGCGGTCCGGATGGGCGCTGCAGATCGAAGCGATGTAGGAGCGCAGATCGCGCGTGCGATGATCGACGTGCGCTGCGAGCCAGGCGCTGGTGCCGATTCCGAGGTGCACCGCGCCATCCCGCACGGTGCCGGTGCCGACCGCCATCGACGCGACGTCACCCGCGCCGGCGATGACCGGGACGCCCGCGGGGATTCCGAGCGCAGTGGCCGCCGCCGGCAGCAGCGGACCTACCTGTGCAGTTCCGGGGACGAGTGTCGGCAGGCGCTCGACGTCGATGCCGAGCATCCGCAGCAACGGCTCCGACCAGCCGATCCGGCCCGGACGCGTATCCATCAGCCAGCTCGTGTTGCCGCAATCCCAGGACGTCACGAAGCGCCCCGCGCAGCGGTAGAGCAGGAAATCTTTCGCATCGAGCAGCTTGTGAGCGCGCCGCCACAGATCGGGTCGCTGCTCGCGCAGCCAGAGCATCTTCGCGACCGGGTCCTTGCCCGAGAGCGTCGGCACGCCATTCGTGAGCCGGATCCAGCGCCACAGCCGCATGGCACCGTAGCCCTCGATCTTCGGCCAGCCGCGCGTGATCTCTCGCGATTGCCGCTGCGCCCGCGAATCGAGCCAGATCATCGCGTTCATCAGCGGCTGGCCTTCGCGGTCGACCGGCAGCGTGCACTGCATCTGGCCGGCGAAGCAGAGCGCAGCGACGTCTTCGGGAGCGATGCCCGCCTGCGCGATGACGTCGCGCGACGCCCGCGCGACCGCCTCCCACCAGTGCTCGGGATCCTGTTCGGCGATCTCGGGCCGCGGCGAAATCAGCGGATACGCTACCTGGGTCGCGGCGACGATCTCCCCGCGATCCGTGGTGAGAACTGCCTTGTTGCTCGAGGTACCGAGGTCGTGGGCAAGGATGTATTGCACGCGGATCCGATCTCCTAGGGGGCCGGCTACACGTTCAGCGCGCCAAGGTAGAGGTAGAGCAACGGCGAAACAAGAATGAATGAGTCGTAAACGTCGAGAATTCCTCCTGCGACTGGAACGCTGTTTCCAAAATCCTTCACCCCTGCCCGCCGCTTGAATGCGGAGGCGAGCAGGTCCCCCGCAGGTCCGCCGACCGCCAGCAGCAGCCCGGCCCCGAAGCGAGCGGGGCCCGAGAGCTGCGGAACAAGAAATGAGAACATGTTCGCAGCGATAAGAGCCGCAGCTGCACCAGCGACGCTTCCTGCGAGGGTCTTCTTTGGTGACAGATTTGGGAACAGCTGTCGCCGACCGATGCTCGAGCCGACCAGAAAGGCGACGCAGTCGTTGATCTCTACCAGCGCGAATGCAAACAGCGCGTAGCCGAAACCACCCTCACGTAGGGCAAGCGCAGCGAGACAGCCGACGCAGAGCCCTGGGTAGAGCGCTCCGAGCAGCGTGCTCCCGACGCGGCGCACGGGGGCCCGAGCCCAGAGCCGCGGCAACCGGAGAACGCCGAACGCGAGGCCGACCCCCGCGAGTGCGGGGGCCAAACCCATCGGCGCTGAGACTCCGAGCCCCACCGCGAGCGCGTTCAGCGCGAGCCCGGCGGCCGTCGCGGGTCGATCTCCACTGAGAGCGAGCACCGCATAGAGCTCGCGCGCACAGCAGAGCGCCAGCAGCAGCAGCGCCGTGCAGAGCCAGAACCCGCCCTGCCAGGCCGGCAAGACGACCACCGCGACGGTCGCGAATTCGGTGGCATAGGCCTTCCAGACCCGAGACCCCCGCATGCGGCCGGTGAGCTGGGCAGCGCCGATGAAGAGCGCCCCGAGCGCGAACAGCAGCGCGATGCCGAGCAGCAGCTGGAAGATCATCGCGTCTCGGCTGGGGTCAGCGCGTCCCGCGCTCGCGTGCCGCAATGGCCGGAGCGATTTCCCGCTGCAGCCGCTGCCAGTGACGCGCGTCGTCGAGCTCGCTCCAGAGCAGATCCGGAACGCGGAGCAGCCAGATCTCTCGCTCCCGCGCCACGGCGTCGAGCAGGTCGGTGTCGTAGCTGAGGCGGTCGTGGCCCGAGGCGAGGCACCGTTCGCGGTTCAGCTCGAGCAGCCGCCGGCCCAGTGCGTGAGAGATCCGTGACAGGCCCACGAGCTCGCCCGCGACTTCGCCGATCGCGTCGCGCTGCTTCGAGAGCCTCACCACCAGGCCGTCCTTCGCCTCGAGGAAGACTTCGTCGCCGGCGCCGGTCGCCTGCGAGGCGAGGATCGCATCGGCGTGCGGGAACGCGAGCAGCGCGTCGAGCGCGCGCGCCTCGTAATACAGATCGCTCTCGAGCAGCAGGCAGGGCCCGTCGACGCGTGCGAGCGCGCACGCGAGCGAGGCCATCGTGCCGGTCTGCGCGTAGTCCGGATTGTGCGCGAACTCGACCCCCGGCAGCGAGCCGAAGGCCTCCCGATAGGCTTCCGCGCGGTAGCCCGTCACGAGCACGCAGCGCGTGACCCCGCGCTCGCGCAGCAGCCGCAGCGAGCGGCCGACGAGGCTCTCGCCGCCGACCTCGATCAGCCCCTTCGGCAGTACTCCGGCCAGCGTGCCGAGGCGCGAGCCGACGCCCGCCGCGAGCAGCACCGCTTCCCGCAGCGGCCCCGCGGCCTCTGCGCGCGACGGCTCCCCGGGCCGCGTCACGACGCGAGGTTCCCGGCCGCGACGTCGGCGAGGCTGTTGATGTCGACCCAGTCCCCGTGGATGTAGAGCACGCGGATCTGCGCGCCGCAGGAGAGCAGCTCGCGCAGCAGCGACGCCATGTCGGAACGCTCGCCCCCGGGGCGTGCGAGCAGGCGCAGGAGCGCGTCGGCGAGCGCTCGGGTGCCGCTGCCCCGGCTGCGCAGCAGGCCGATCCACTGGCCGTCGGCCTGCGCGTCCGAGAGCTCGGGGCCGATGTCGAGGAGTTGATACGCGTGCTCGTCGAAGGTCGCCTCCGGCCGCCCCGAGACCGCCGCGCGGTCGACCCGCTGCTTATGCGAGACGAAGGAGCGAGACGCGTCGACCACGATCGCGAGCGGAGCGTCGCAGGCGAGCAGCTCGTGCAGCACGTAGCGCTTGAAGATCACGTCGCCGTAGGCGATCACGACCTCGCCGCTGAGCTCGCCAAGTGCGACGGCCAGCGAGCCGATCTCCCCGGTCTCCTGCCAGCGCGGATTGTCGATGCCGCGCACGCCCGGAAGCTCGACCGCCGCCGGCCGATACCCGCGCACCGCACAGATCTCGCGCACGCCCTCGGCGCGCAGGTGCTGCACCAGGCGCTCGAGCGGCGAGAGCCCGGCGATCGGGATCATGCACTTCGGGCGCAGCGCCGTGAGCTCGTCCAGGCCTTCGCCGCGCGACGCCGCGAGGATCACCGCGCGCTGCGGCGGCGCGGCCGCATAGCGCTGCTCGCTGGCAGCGAGGCCAGGCTCGTCCTGGAGCCGGAACAGCTCCGCGACCGGTGCAATTTCGTCTTCGACTTCGCGGGCGCTCTGCGCGGCGGCCAAGCGCGCGGCCACGCGCTGCATCGCTGCGACGCCGGCCCGCATCATGTGATTGGCCCAGATCACCAGCGAGATGCCCGCGCGCGCGAAGCTCTCGGGGGGCGTCCCGTAGTAGGTGGTCGGAACGCAGACCACCGGAACCCTGCCGCTCCAGCTCGCCATGAACTCCTGCAGCGGCGCGAAGGTCGACGCCTTCGAGTGGACGAGGATCGCGTCGGCCCCGGCCTCGGCATAGCGTTCGGCGCGAGAGAGCGCCTCTGCGAGCGGGAGCCCCGTGATCAGGGCTTCGGTCCGCGCGACGAGCACGAAGTCCGCATCGCGGCGCGCGTCGGCGCCCGCGCGCAGCTTGCCGCAGAACTCGTCGACACTGACGAGCTCCTGCTCCTCGGAGCGCAGGAAGGAGTTCGTCTTCGGGAAGCGCTTATCCTCGATGCAGACGCCGGCCACCGATCTCGATTCGAGCTTGTACACGAGATGCTGGAAATGGCTGAACTGCCCGTAGCCGGTGTCGCCGTCGAAGAGGATCGGGATCTCGACGCGCGCCGTCATCGCCTCGAGCACTTCGAGCGCCTGCGTCATCGTGAGCTCGCTGTTGTCGCGCAGGCCGAAGGAGGCCGAGAGCGTGAGCGAGCTGGCCCAGATGCCGGCCATGCCGGCCTCTTCGGCGATCTTCGCGGAGAGCGCGTTGTGCGCCTCGAGCAGGTACTCGGGCTGCGCGGACGCGAGCAGCGCGCGCAGCCGCCCGGCGGCCGTCGCGCCCTGCACGCGACCCGCGCTGCCGCGCTCGTAGTCCTGTGATTGCGGCATCGCGCTACACCCGATAGCGATAGGTTCGGCCCGGCTCTCGCTCGGCGTCGGGCGGATAGGCCGCCCGCTTGTCGGCGAAGTAGCGCTCGTAGTGATCGCCTTGCGAGCGTGGATTGTAGGTGAGATAGAGCACCCGCCGCGGGCTCGCGCTGCGGTTCGACGCCGAGCGGTGCGGGACGTACGAGTCGAAGCAGAGCAGCTCGCCGGGCTCGGCCGGGCAGGGCACGAATTCGAGACCTCGCAGCCCGCCGGCCTCGAGCGGGCGCCAGCTCTCGCCCAGCAGCTGCTGGCGCGGCGCGCCGCGCGCGACCTCGAGGCAGCCGTTCTCGGGCGTCGCGGCGTCGAGGTGCGCGACCAGCGTGAGGTGGGTGCCGCAGTACTTGCCCCAGCCCGCCTGGATGTCCTGGTGGGGCTCGAAGGGCGCGCCGCCCGGCAGCTTGTAGTTGACCTTGTCCTTGAACAGCAGCGCCGGCTCGCCGAAGAGCTGCTCGACCAGCCCGAGCGCGAGCTCGGAATGCGTGAACGCGCGCAACCCGGCGTGGCTGTGCTGGAAGTACTCGATGCGGCCGAGCTGAGCGCCGCCGGATTCGCGCACCGCGTCGTCGATGTACTTCATCGGGCCGCCGCGCTGCGCCGGCGCGGCCGCGAGCTCTTCGGAGCAGCGCACCAGCTCCGCGACCCGCTCTGGCGACAGCCGCAGGCGCGGCGCGAGCCAGCCCTCGCGCTCGTAATGCGCGACCTCAGCTTCGCTGAGCAGCACGTCGTGTCTCCTCTGCATGCGCGCCGCACACGCGCTCGAAACAGCTCTCGAGGCGGCGCGCAACGCTCGGCCAGGCGTAGCCCGAAGCCGTCTCGAGCCCCGCGCGCGCGAGGCGCCGCCGTTGCTCCGGATTCCCGAGCAGCCCTGCTAGCGCTGCGGCCAGCGCCTTCGGTTCGCGCTCGGCGACGATGCGAGCGTCGTGCCCGTCGCTCACGACGTCGCGATAGCCCGGGATGTCGAAGACTACCGGAGGCGTGCCGCTCGCGAGCGCCTCGAGCAGCACCAGACCCTGGCTCTCCTGGCCCGTGGCCGGCGAGCAGAACACGTCGCAGGCGGCGTAATAGCGCGGCAGCAGCGCCGGCGCGACGTAGCCCTCGAAGCGGACGGCCGCGCGCAGCGCCGGCGCGGCGCCGGCCAGCAGCGGCGCGCCCTCACGCGGCGGGATCCCGACGACCACGAGCTGCGTCTCCGGCTCGCACCGCAGCAGCTCGGGCAGCGCCGCGAAGAGCAGCGGGAGCCCCTTGCGCGGGTCCGCGCGCCCGACGAAGAGCACCCGCGGAGCTCCGGGCGCGAAGCCGGGCGGTGGCGGCAGCGCCGGCCGGAAACGCTCGAGGTCGATTCCGTTCGGGATTCGCATGTACGCGGCCGGGAAATAGTTCGAAAGGCTTCGCTCGGCCTCTGCCGAGACCGCGATCCGCTCCGCGAGTCGCGCGAATACGCGCGCCGTGATCGGCCGCAGGCGCCGGTACAGCAGCTCCCAGAGCGGAGCGGGCTCGAAGCTCGCGTGGAAGGTCCCGACCACGGGCACGGGAGACGCGAGCACCGCCGCCCAGCCGAGCAGTGGATCGAGCGGCGCGTGCACGTGCACGAGCTCCGCGCGCAGTACGCGCAGCCGCCGGCGCAGCGCGAGCAGGCGCGGATCGAGAATCATGCGCGACGCGGCACCATTGCTCACGAAGCGCAGCGCAGCAGCGAAGCGCTGCACGCGGTAGTCGCTGCCTCCGTCGGACTCTTCGGCTGTGAGGCGCGACACATCGAGCTCCGGCAGAGCGCCCTCGGGCGCGGCGCCGGCGTCCGGGCCGGTCAGGACGACGACCTCATGCCCGAGGCGCGAGAGCTCGACGGCTTCGTGGTGCACGTGCTCCGAGATCCCGCCGGGCCAGGGCCGGGTGTACTCGCTCGCGATCGCGACGCGCACGCCTAGCCTTGGGGGCCCGGTCCGGGCGCAGCCCGGACCACCCCGCTTCGCTCGGCTCCGC
>CAYTJA010000087.1:0-10112 GCA_964437835.1 uncultured Spirochaetales bacterium | reverse complement strand
CAGCAGGGCGAGCAGGGAGATCGCGTCTCCGGTCGAGCCGAGCTGCTCCGCGAGGCGGCCGGCGAGCCAGGGCGCAATCACCATCCCGAAGCGACCGAGCAGGTTGTGGGAGAGCGCGGTTGCGGTCGCGCGCAGCGGCGTCGGAAACAGCTCCGCGCAGAGCGTCGCCGCGATCGCCCACACGCCGTTCACTCCCTGGAGCAATACATAACACGAAAGCAGGCCGGTGCGCGAAGTGCTCTGGTAGCAGAGCACGCCGGCCCCGGATGCGAGCGCGAGATACAGGCAGAGCGCCGGGCGCCTGCCGATCCGATCCATCAGCCAGCCGGCGATTGCATAGCCCGCGAAACTGAAGGGCAGCGCGGCGGGAGCAATCCATGCCATGTCCGCGCTGCGGAGGCCGCGCTCGCCGAGCGCGTACTGGAAGTAGAAGTACATCACCGAGGCAGCCCAGAAGTTGATTGCGAACCAGATGCCGGTGATCGCGGCGAAGCGGCCGCGGGAGCCCTTGGCCAGCAGCTGTCGGAGCGCCGCGCGCGAGAGGCCGCCCGCGCGTGCGGCGGCTCCGGACTCGAAGCTGCGCGTTTCGCGCAGCCGCAGCCAGTAGAGCGGCCACAGCAGCAGCGGGAGCGCGCCGATGCCGAAGAGTCCGCGCCAGCCGGCGCCCTGAGCCTCGAGCGCGGGCAGCAGCGCTGCGGGCAGTGCCGCGCCGAAGGCCGCGGCGCCGCCGAGCAGGCCATTCGCGCGGCCGCGCACGCGATCGGGCAGCTCCTCGGAAAGGATCAGGTAGGCGAGCCCGAGCTCGCTGACCATGAAGAGCCGCGCGAAGAGTTGCAGCCCTGCAAATTCGCCGGGGCTGCGCGCCCAGGCGGTCGCGAGCGTGAACAACGCGTAGCCCGCGAGCGACGCGAGGAAGACCGGCCTCCGCCCGATGCGGTCCGCGAGCTGGATCACCGCGAAGGCGAGGATCGAGCCCCAGCCGATGCGCGAGAGCAGCGAGCCGAGCTCGGCCGGGCCCGCGCCGAAGTCGCGCTGCAGGAACGGGAGCACGAGGCTCGCGAGCTGGGTATCGAAGCCCTCGAAGAGCGTCGCGACCGAAACCAGCCCGAAGACCACCGCGTGCCGGCCGCGCAGCGCTTCTGCAGCGGTGGGCTCCGGGGCGGCGGGCACGCCGCGAGTCTGACCGAGCGCAGGCCGCAGCGCGAGCGGCGCCGGGTACGCGCCGCGCAGGCGCCCCGCAGCTCGCGCGGCTCCGGTAGACTCGGCGAGCGCCGGTCTGGAACCCCGGGCCCTCTGATCCCGGGACGCACGCGCGGCCGAGCGATTCCGCGAGCGGCTGCGCGTGAAGGCTGGATCCGATGCAGAAGACGCTCGCGTTCCTGGTGCGGCGGCCGGACCTCTCGCGCGACGAGTTCGCGCGCCACTACGAAGAGATCCACGTTCCGCTCGCGCTGCCGCAGCTTCTCGGGGTGGAGCGCTATGTGCGCAATCATCTCGATCCGGGCGCCGAAGCCGCGGACGGATTCGACTGCATGACCGAGTTCTGGTACGCGAGCGCCGAGCACGCGCAGCGCGTGGCCGCCGCGATGCGCGGCGACGCCGGGCGCGCGATCCGCGCAGACGAGCTCGAGTTCATGCACAAGCCGCAGAACCGCTCGGTCGCGGTCGAAGAACGCGTGCTGCGCCCTGCGCAGGCAGCGGGGCCGAGCGCTCCGCGCGAGGCGCTGATTGCGCTCTTCGAGCTCGGAGTCGGTGCCGATTTCGCCGCGTTGGTCGAGCGGGAGCTCCCGCGTCTGCTGCGCGGGCTGCTCTCGCTTCGCGCCTGCGCCGCTCAGCGCGTGCTCTCGAGCTTTACGGGGCAGGCGCGCCCCCTCGAGTGCGTCGTCACGCTCTCGCCGGGCGGCGAGGTCGCAGAGCGCGCAGCGCTGGAAGCCTGGGCGCGCGCCTGCGGCGCCAGCGCCGCGCTGTGGTCGCATCGCTGCGAAACCCCTCGCGACCAGATCGAGGCCCGTCGAGGCTAACGGCGCCCCATTCGCGTGCCGCGGTTGCGCTCAGATGCCCTCGCCGAGCCAGCTCTCGCTGTCCTGCCGGCCGAGGTCCTCCATCACTCCGGCCACCCCGCGCGCTCTCGCGGCGACCTCCCGCGCCGCAGCAGCGCCAACGGGAACTGCGGCGGCGGGTACGTAGCCGAGCCCGCTGCGCCGATTGGCCGGTACTGCGATGTCCAGCTTCTTCGGGTAGGCGAGATTCAGCTTGCCCATGAGCTCTGCGAACTCGGCCTCGGAGCGCCCGAGTCCGAGCCGCGGGTTGAAGCGCCGCTCCTCCGCGACGGTCGTGACCGTGCGGCCCTTGTAGTCGTGTCCGGGGTAGAGCAGGGTCGCGTCGGGCAGGGCCAGGATCCGCTCGCGCACCGAGCGGAACAGCGCGTGCGGATCGCCCTGCTGGAAGTCCGTGCGTCCACAGCCGCGGATCAGCAGCGCGTCTCCCGTGAAGGCCATTCCGGCCGCAGCGAGTACAAAGGTCATGCAGCCGCTGGTGTGTCCCGGCGTCGCGCGCCCGACGAGGTGGAGCGACCCGATCCGCAGCGTGTCGCCGTCGTGCAGCTCGCGGTCGGCGTTCTCCACCCCGGCCGCCGCAGAGATCGCGATCGCGCAGCCGAGCGCCTCGCGCATGCGCCCGCTCGAGCTCACGTGGTCGGCGTGCAGGTGCGTCTCGATCGCGAAGCGGAGCTGCAGCTCGAGTTCCTGGAGCAGCGCGCAATCGCGCTCGAACTGCTCGGCCACGCCGTCGATCAGCGCGGCGTCGCGCGAGTCCGGATCTGCGAGCAGATAGCTGTAGGTCGAGGTCTCGGGATCGGAGAGCTGTCGAAACAGCATGCGACCTCCCTGCGTGCGCGTCTCGCACGCGCCTCGAACCATCGCGCCGATTGCGATCGGGTGCCAGTTTTCCCGCCCTTCCGCGCCATGTCGGGGACGCGCAACCGATCGCGGCGGAGCGGGTTAGGATGCTGCGGGTGGCGACACCGCGCCGGCGCACGCGCTTCAGCCTGTCGGGCTCGATGGGCTACGACTTCGCGGGGCTATGCGAAAAGTGCAGGCTCGCGGAGGAGCTCGGATTCGAGGGCTTCTACGCGTCGGATCACATGCACGGCGTGGCCGGTGTCCCGGCGGAGACAGCGTTCCTGGAGCCCTGGACGCTGCTCGCGGCGCTGGCCGGACACACGCGCGCGCTGCGGCTCGGGGTGCTCGTCGCCGGAGTCACCTATCGGCACCCTTCGATGCTCGCGAAGCTCGCCGGGAGCCTCGACGTCATCAGCGGCGGACGCGCGGAGCTCGGCATCGGCGCGGCGTGGTCGCTCGAAGACCACGTCGCCTACGGCATCGCATTCCCCGAGCTGCGCGAGCGCCTCGCGCGCCTCGAGGAGGCCGTCGAGCTGATCGAGGGGCTCTGGAGCCACGAGCGCTTCTCGTTCGAGGGTCGCTACTACCGCCTGCTCGAGGCTCCTTTCGCCCCACGGCCGCTCCAGGCGCGGGCACCGATCCTGCTGGCCGGGGCGAGCCCGCGCCTGCTGCGCCTCGCCGCGCGCCGCGCGCAGCAGTGGGTCAGCGTCAGCACGCCCCGCTTCGCGGCGCAGTGCGTGAGCGCGATCGCGGCGCAGTGTGCGGCGATCGGCCGCGATCCCGGAGAGATCGAGTTTGCGCAGTCGTCGGGCCTGCTGCTCAGCGATTCACCCGCCGAGATCGAGCGCGTGCTCGCCGCACGCTCGATTCCGGACGCCAGGGCGGCGTCCGCGGCTGGGCCCGGGGCGCGCGGCATGCTGGATACCGCGCAGCGGCGCACTGCAGTTGCCGGCGAGTCGCCCGCGGAGCGTGCACGCGCCTCGTTGCTGGCGGGCAACTCCGACCAGTTGTGCGCGCAGATCCAGCGCTATGTCGAGGCGGGGGTCACGCATTTCATCCTGCAGACCCCGC
This sequence comes from uncultured Spirochaetales bacterium, assembly GCA_964437835.1. Classification (GTDB taxonomy): domain Bacteria; phylum Myxococcota_A; class UBA9160; order UBA9160; family SMWR01; genus CAYTJA01. The sequence continues at coordinate 6,141 of CAYTJA010000087.1, read as the reverse complement.
CCCCGCTCGCCGTGAAATCACTGGAGCGGTTCCGGCGCGAGGTCATGAGCGCGTTCGTCTGAGGCCATTGGCGCGCGTGGGTCGCGCTGGCGATTTCGCGGATCGCGGCCGTCGGCCGGCACGTTGTAGCTCGACGCGACCGGCGAAGTGCATCGAGCGATTCGAGAGTCACACGACACGCGTTCGGCCGACGCCCAAGGCTGGGCCCCCTGGGGGTCGGGTGTTGCCCAGAGAAATTTCGAAGGTATTGCTTCCCATCTCACTCGATTCGGTGCAGTATCTGAGGGCTTGCAAGGAGGGGACCATGCGGAATATGACAGTTGTTGCAGCGCTGGTGGCGCTGGCGATCCACGGCGGTGCGTCTGCGAGCACCGTGAATCTGCGCTGGACCGGAGCGTCCGATGCTGCGGTGTTAGGTCTTGGGACGAACGTTGTCGACATCAGCGGCGCCGCCGGCGCGGTGCTGCTGACCTTGGATCTGGTCATCGGCGCCGACGCAGCGGGCATCGGGGCCTACGGCCTCGATCTGGAGTTCGATACGGATGGCGCGAACGAACTCGATCTCGTGAGTTCGCAATCGCTGAGCTGGGGCAATGCGAAGGCGACCCGGACGCTGCAGCCGCTTGCTCCGGGCCTGCTGAGCAGCCAGGAGAGCGAACTCGGTGGGCCGGAGGGGCAGGCCTTCGGCTTCGATGGCTTCACGCTCGGCCAGGGCCCGACATTCCTCACGCTCACGTTCGCACGCCTGATCTTTCAAACGCATGTGCTTCGCGTCGCAAATGACGGCGCGGACATCTTCTCGACCAATGAGCGCGATCCGATCGCGACCGCGTTCTTCGACAACCTCAGCCGGCCGATCCAGACCGCGCCGCTCTTTGCCAGCGTGATTCCGGAGCCTGGCACGATTGCCCTGCTGGGCGCAGGGTTGATCGGGCTCGCCGTCGGAACCCGCCGCCGGGTGTGAACTCAGTCCAGCTGAGGGCCTGCCTGGCCCTCAGCTGGGCACCGGGTCGAGCGCGCGGAATCGCTCGCGCGCGAAGGGCAGGCGGGCAGCTCGATCAGCCAGGGGAGGATGTCGAGCTCGCGCTGCTTCTCGTCGGTCGTGACGCGGTTCCTCTCTACCCGAGCCCGGGCAGCAGACACGAGTGGATCGAAGCCGGACCGGCCGCTTCGCCCGCGAGCGTGAGGATCGCTTCCTCGGCGTCGCGCAGGCGGAAATCGTGGGTGTGCATCTTCTCGAGCGGCACGCGGCGCGATTCGATCAGCCGGATCGCCTGGGCGTAGCCGGTGTGCGTGACGCCGATTGCGCCGCGGATCGAGATCTCTTTCAGCACGATCTTGTCCGAGATGAAATCCGGAATCGGCTTCCGCCCCTTGATTCCGGCGAGCACGATCGTGCCACCGGGCCTTACGTAGTCGAGCGCCGCGGCCACCGGTTCGGTCGCGTACGAGGAGACGTCGACGACGACGTCGGCGCCGCCGTGCGTCGCGGCGAGGATCAACGCGCGCGCATCCTCGTTCTCGACGTCGATCGTGAGCGTCGCGCCGAATTCGCGAGCGAGCGCGAGCTTCGCCGCATCGCTCGCGAGACCCGTCACGATCACGCTGCCAGCGCCCACCTCGCGGCAGGCCACGACGCTGGCGAGGCCGCGCTGCCCAGGACCGAGGATCACGACGCTCTGTCCGGGCTGGGTCTCGGGGATCTCGACCGCCCAGCGAAAGCCGGCGCCGAGTGGGTTGAAGAGCACCGCGAGCTCGGGCGGCAGCCGGCGGTCGACCTTGTGGAGGATTGAATTCGGCGCCAGATACATGGTCTCGGCGTAGGCGCCCCAGAGACCGGGCGGCTCTGCCAGCGGGATGTACGAGTAGATGCGCCGCGTGCGGCACAGCTGGTAGGCGCCGGAGAGGCAGGCGTCGCAGCAGTGGCACGCGAGCATGGTTTCGACAGCGACGCGATCCCCGACGTCCACGCCCCAGCGCCGGGCTGCGCGATCGCCGATCGCTTCGATTACGCCGAGCGGCTCGTGCCCGGGAATCAGTGGAAAGGGCAGGCGCAGCGCGCCCTGGTACTGCTCGACATCGCTGCCGCAGATGCCGCAGGCCTCGACGCGCAGCAGCGCATCGTCACCGCCGAGCTCGGGCAGCGGGAGATCGCGCAGCTCGAGCTTGCGCGGGCCGGTCTGGACCACCGCCGCCGTGCTTCTCTTCAACGCGGGACTCCCGGGCGCTCGCGCCGTTTGCGATCAGCGGGCCGTGAAGCTCGGCCCGGCGTTCAGCGCGCGCTCGGCTCCCGTCACCAGATCCCGCAGTACCTCCGCCGCCGAGCGCACCTGGTGGATCAGGCCGAGCGCCTGGCCGGCAAAGCCGGGCGCGATATCCGCGCGATTCGCGCGCATCCCGGCCGCGAGAACGGGCATCGCGACGATCGACTGATAGGGCATCGGCAGCGGCTCGAGCTCACTCTCCTCGAAGGCCTGCGTCCATTTGCTGCGCAGCGACCGCGCCGGCTTTCCGGTGATGCAGCGCGAGATCGTCGTCGAGGCGTCTGTGGCATCGACCAGGGCTTGCTTCTGGAAGTCGCGAATGCCGGCCTCGAGCGTCGCGAGGAACGCGGTGCCGATCCAGACGCCTTCGGCTCCGAGCAGCAGCGCCGCCGCGACGCCGCGCCCGTCGCCGATGCCGCCGGCGCCGAGAACCGGAATCCCGCCGACGGCGTCCACCACCTGCGGAATCAGCGCCAGCGAGCCGATCGGCGCATTGTGTCCGCCGCCGTCGTGCCCCTGTGCGACGATTGCGTCGACTCCGGAGGCCGCGACCTGCCGCGCGTGGCGCGTCTGGCCGACGACCGCGATCACGCGCGTGCCGTTGCGGCGCAGTGCCTCCATGTAGGGGCCCGGATTGCCGAGGCCCGCGGCGTAGACCGGGACCTTCTCCTCGATCACGACCCGCATCTGGGCCTCGAAGAACTCCTGCGAGAGCGGTTGCGGGCCGCCGTGGTCGAGCGGATCGCGCTCGCGCGCCTGCTGCTCGGGGGTCGCGGGGACGAGGCCTTCGCGCTGCATGAAATCGGCCGCGAAGCGCTGGTGGCCGGGGAGCAGCTCCAGCGGGGAGGGGCCGGCTTTCGGTTTTTCCGCGCTGCGCCGCACCGACGCCGGCAGCAGGGTGTCGACGCCAAAGGGCCGGTTCGTGAGCTTGCGGGTGCGCTCGATCCACTCGCGCAGCCGGTTCGGCCCGCAGGCCGCGGCGCCTAGCACGCCGAGGCCTCCGGCGTTCGAGACCGCCGCCGCGAGCTCCGGCGTCGAGGCTCCGCCCATGCCGGCCAGCAGAATCGGAACCTCGATTTCGAACAGGTCGCAGATCCGGGTGCGCAGGGCCATCGGACACCTCGCTCGAGGGCTCGGGCCACGAGTACCACCCGAGCCCTCGCTCCGCCAATTCGCAAACGCTGCGGCAGCAAGTGCGAGCCTGCGCTCGCGAGGGCGCCGCAGGGCTCCGCTCCCGGGGGGCTTCGAGTTCCGCAGCGACCCCCGCTACGCTGTTTCCCCGATGGCGTCCGCTGCACGCAAGCGCATCCAGGTCATGGACACGACGCTCCGGGATGGCGAGCAGACGCCGGAGGTCTCCTACACCCCGGCCGAGAAGCTGCAGCTCGCGCAGATGCTGCTCGAGGAGGTCGGCGTCGATCGGATCGAGATCGCGGGCACGCGCGTGTCCGAGGGCGAGCGCGAGGCGGCCCGCCAGATCTGCGCCTGGGCGCGCAAGAAGGAGCTGCTGCCGCGGATCGAGATGCTGGGCTACGTGGACGGCACGCAGTCGGTCGACTGGATCGTCGAAACCGGCGGCAAGACGCTGAACCTGCTCGCGAAGGGCTCCGAGCGGCACTGCCTGGGCCAGCTGCGGATGTCCCCGGAGCAGCACCGCAAGCGCATCGCAGACGTGCTCGGCTACGCGCGCAAGCGCCGCGTGCGCGTGAACGTGTACCTCGAGGACTGGTCGCAGGGAGTCAAGGACTCCCCCGACTACGTCTTCGCGATGATGCGCGCGCTCGGAGAGTTCCCGGTCGACCGCATCTACCTCGCCGACACCCTCGGCATCCAGTCCCCGCGCGACGCCGCGCGCGGGGTCGATCTGATGCTTGCGAGCTGGCCCGATCGGCACTTCGAGTTCCACTGCCACAACGACTACGGGCTCGCGACCGCGAATTGCCTGGCCGCGGTCGAGGCTGGAGCGCGCGGGGTGCACACCAGCGTGAACTGCGTCGGGGAGCGGGCCGGCAACACGCGGCTGGCCGAAGTCGTGGCCGCGCTCCACGATCACGGTCCCTGGCGCACCGGCGTGAACGAAAAGCGGCTCGTCGCGGTCTCGCGGGCGGTCGAGATCGCCACCGGCAAGGAGGTCTCCGCGAACGCTCCGATCGTCGGCGCCGACGTCTTCACCCAGACCGCCGGTATCCACGCGGACGGCGACGCGAAGGGCGACCTCTACGCGACCCGCCTCGCTCCTGCGCGCTTCGGCCGCGAGCGCCGCTATGCGCTCGGGAAGCTCTCGGGCAAGGCCTCGCTGGACCAGAATCTGGCCAAGCTCGGCATCGAGCTCGCGCCCGAGGCGCGCGACCAGGTGCTCGCTCGCGTGGTCGAGCTCGGCGACAAGAAGCACGTCGTGCAGCCGGAGGATCTGCGCTTCCTGATCGCCGACGTGCTGAAGACGCCGCGCACGCAGCTGATGCGGATCACGAGCTACGAGGTCATGGTGAACCGCGGCGGCGACGCGCCCCCGACCGCGAAGCTCACGGTCGCCTACGGCAAGCAGCGCGCGAGCGCGAGTGCGAGCGGCGACGGCGGCTACGACGCCTTCATGAACGCGCTCGAGCGCGCAGTGAAGAAGTTTTCACTCCAGCTTCCGAAACTTCACGATTATCGCGTGCGCATCCCTCCGGGAGGGCGCACCAGCGCACTGGTCGAGACGATCATCACCTGGCGCGGCGAGGCCGGCGCGGAAAACTGGTCGACGATGGGCGTGGACTCCGACCAGCTCGCGGCCGCCGTGATCGCCACCGAGAAGATGCTGAACGAGGTGGCGGCGAGGCGCTAGCCCCGATGCCAGGGGGTTTGCAGCCGAGCGCCCGATTTCACCGGCTCCGCGAGCAGGTCCTCCGGACGCAAGCCTGCGCGGGGTGCGCACGGCGCGTGTGGCGCAAAACGAGAACCTGCCTAGGCTCGTCGTCCGCCCCTCGACGCCGGACTCTGGATCGACGGCGGAGCGATCGGCGCAACCGGGCCCGCGCCAAGCCGAGCACCGTTAGGCCGCACATCGCCAGAAGGCCCGTGCCGGGCTCGGGAACGCTGGCCGGAATCCGGATGCCCGCGAGCAGCCCGACCTGGAAGCTGTCCCCTGGATTCGTGACTGTGGCGTCCAGGAAGATTGAGAGCGATTCGCCCGAAACGGCGGGCCCCAGCTCGAGGGTGTGGTCCTGGAAATAGTCGAGAGCGATGGCCAGGGACTCGAAGCTGAGATCCACCAGGCTCTCTGAGGCGGCGCCCTCGATTCGCAGGCTGAGGGAGTCGAAGCCGGAGCCGGTGGCCAGGGCGCCGATAAAGCTCAGCGCGAACTCCCCGTAGGTGGTGGGATTGGGAAGAAGCTCCGAGTCCTCCTGGTAGAGCCAGACCTGCTCCAACGACAGCTTGGCTGACCCGCTGAACGAGAGCTGCAGCGGGGGCCTGTCGCCGGGATTTCCGATTGCCAGCGTGCTGTAGAAGAGCGCCTGCCCGTCTGCCCACAGCTGCGCAGCTGCGGGCGCCGCGAGCAGGGCCGCATCGATCTCGGCCTGGCCGGGATTGGCGGTGGCGGCAATCGCGGCGAAGCGGCCGTCGAAGGGGGTCGGCACTCCGCGCCCGATGAAGAGCTCTGCGCGGCTCTCCACGCGGCCCTCGCTCTCGAGACGGCCTTCGATGCGCAGTCTCGGGCCGTCGGACAAAGGGTCGGATTTCTGGAACTGGAGAATGGTCTCTGCCGCGGCGGTCGCCTCACTCACCGGCGCGGTTGCGAGGGCGTGGGCGCGGGCGGCTCCTGCGATCCCGTCGGCGGCGCCGTCGAAGCCCCGCGGACGAAGTGGAAACCTGCCTTCCGCCCGTGCGCTGGCCG
>CAYTJA010000086.1:0-1621 GCA_964437835.1 uncultured Spirochaetales bacterium | reverse complement strand
CGATGTCTGGGGCGTCGACGCGCGATTCTGGACCTTTCACGGAGTCGAGCCTCCGGCGCTCGAGGCGCGCGAGGCGCTGCTGAGCCCCGCGCTCGCGGAGGAGCTGGCGGCGGCGCCGGGCGCTACGCTGCTGCTGCGCGCCGAGGGGGCTCACGACATCCCCGGGAGCACGCTCTTCGGTCGGCGCGACGACCCGGGACGGCCGCTGCGGCTCAAGGCCGCGGGGATCCGGCCAACACGCGCGCTCGGCGAGTTCTCGCTGCGTCCGCGGCAGGACGCCGCGCGCGCGCTCTTCGTGCCGCTCGCGACGCTGCGGGCGGCGTTTGGCCGCGAGGGCCGCGTCAATCTGGTGCTGGGTCGCGGGGCCGACGCGCGCGCGCTCGAGGCGAGTCTCGCGCAGAGCGTGACACTCGCCGACCTGGGCCTGCGCCTGCGGGAGATCGAGCCGGGCCGGGCGTGGTCGCTCGAAAGCGAGGACGCACTGCTGGCGGATTCCGTGGTCGAAGCCGCGCGCGCGGCAGCCGGCGAGTCCGGCCTCACGGCGAGCGCCTCGCTGATCTACCTCGCCAACGTGCTGCGCGTCGGCGCCCGTTCGGTCCCGTACTCGGTGGTCGCAGCCGTCGATGAGGGTTTGTGGCAACAGCTCGAAGCGAGTGCTCAACCCGCCGGCGCCAGCCTGCCCGCAGCGGCGGGGGCACCCAGCGCCTCCGCGGCTACAGCTCCCATCCTGCTGAACAACTGGACGGCGCGAGAGCTGAACGCCCGCGTCGGTGACGGGCTCGAGCTCGAGTACCACGTCTGGCTCGAGGCCGGCCGCCTCGAGACGCGCACGGCCGCCTTCCGCGTCTCGAGAATCGTGGCCATCGCCGGGGCCGCCGCCGACCGCGAGCTGGTACCGGACTACCCGGGCATCACCCGCGAAGCCCGGCTCGCGGACTGGGACCCGCCGTTCGCGGTCGACCTGTCACGAGTCCGCCCGCAAGACGAGGCCTATTGGAAGCGTTACCACACGACGCCGAAGGCATGGCTGCCGCTCGCCGCGGGCCAGGAGCTGTGGGGGCACCGGCTGGGGCGAGCGACGTCGCTGCGCCTTTCGGCTGCGCCGTCAGGACCGGCCGCGGCCGATGCCGCCGGGGCCTTCAGCCGGGGGCTCGCGACGCGGCTCACGCCCGCCGCGCGGGGCCTGGTCGTGGAGGACGTGCGCACGCGCGCGCTCGCGGCTGCGAGCGGGACGACCGACTTCGGTCAGTACTTCGTCTACTTCAGCTTCTTCCTGGTCGTGGCCGCGCTTCTGCTCGCGGGGCTCTTCTTCCGCTTCGGCCTCGAGCAGCGACTGGGCGAACTCGGCCTGCTGCGCGCCGTCGGCTTTACCGAAGCGCGGTTGCGTCGCGTCTTTCTCTCCGAGGCCCTCCTGCTGGGCGGCCTCGGAGCCCTGCTCGGCATGGGCGGTGCCGTCTTGTACGCGTGGCTGATGATGCTTGGTCTGCGCACGGTGTGGGTGGATGCGGTGGGAACGCGTTCGCTCACGCTCGCCGTCGGACCCCTCGAGCTCGCGCTCGGCGCAGCTTCTGGGATCGCTTCGGCCGTGCTCGCAATCGCGCTCACTCTGCGCGGCCTGCGC
>CAYTJA010000085.1:0-9188 GCA_964437835.1 uncultured Spirochaetales bacterium | reverse complement strand
CGAGATAGGTCGCGCAGGGGCCGTCTTACGCCTCTATCGCGGTACCAATCTGTGACCTCAGGTCGGCCACTTTCTCGCCCAGGAACCCGATCTGCTTCAGCAAGGCTTCCCGCATGATCCGGGAGCGGTCGAGGATCCTGTCGCTGCCGCCGAGGATCGTCTGCGTGACGCGCGTGATTTCGTCGAGACCGCGGGTTTGCTGCTCGATCTCCAGGATCGCGCGATCGATGGCATCGAAGTCGGCGTTCTCGGCCTCGCGCTGCACCGCGGAGCGCGCCGAGAGAGCCTTGGCGACCGATAGGCTGGCGACGAGCGCGACGGCGGTCCGGGGATCCTCGGCATCCCATGCCACGACGATGTCGTCGCCGTAGCGCACGAACGGTTCGATTCCCGCGGGAGCGATCCGAACGGAGAAGAGGAGGAGCCCCACGCCGGCGTCCCTGTTCTTGAGCGCCTCACTCAGTTCGGACAACGCCCTCGGGATCGTGTAAAAACCAAAAATGGAATAGCTTGCGCCGCGGCTCAGTCCTTGGTGATGAGGACCTCGTCTGCAAACTCGAAAACGCCTGCGCCGTCATTGAGCTCAGCCCAGCGCTTCGCATGCAGGGCCGAGTCGAGGAGGCTCACGTCCTGGTGTTGGCCGGGGGAGCCCACGTCCAGCCCGGTCTCGACCCGGTAGCCGCCGCGATTGGTGAGGATGTAGCGAGCATGAAGCAGTTCGCGGTGTTCACCGGGGGCCTTGGAGTCCTCGTCGCCGGGCAGGCGCCACAGCACGACACGAAGGCGGATGCCCGAGGGAAGAATGCCAGGTAGCCGCGCTAGACAACTCCTCTTCATCGCGTCGAGCGGCGGCCGCTTGCCACCCGTGATCACCGTGTGGTACTCGAGCTTGCTCAGCTCTCGGCCGCCGTCCACTGCAGCGCTCACGCAGTGCTCGAGCATCGGGAGCCACTTGCGCCAGCGATCGACTGGATCGAATAGCTTGTCGACGAAGCGGATCTCGGAGCTGATCTGTAGGAGTGGTTTCACGAAGCGCGCGAGATCTCGAGCTTGGCGCGGGACCGTGTCTTCGCGCCTCACGTTCCACAGCGGGTCGGACGCGTGCACGTCATCCGCGGCGAGAAGAAAGGGCAAGGCCGGATCTCCGTTACGCGCGATGATGGCGTGAAATGGGTCGATACCCTGCTGCTCGAGCGCATTGGCCATCCAGAGTCGGCTCGGATCGTACGGCCTCCGCGCTGGCAGCATCAGCGTATTGACGTTTTCGAGTTTCTCGATGATTCGCTTTTTGTCTCGATCGGGGAGACCCTCGCATGCCTTGCGAACTAGCTCCTTCCATTGTTTTCGCTTCGGAAATGCCGAGAGCATGCGGCCATGGGAGACTCCCATCTGGTCGAGCACATACCGGCAGGTCTGCCAGCTCGCGAGCGCGCCGGGTTCCACCGCGAACTCGTACAGCATCAGAAGAGTTCTTCCGCGCGCTCCTCGAAAAAGCCATGGGGCCACCGGTCGATGAATTCTCCGGTCTCGTCGATCCGTAGCTGCGAGATCTTGACCTCGTTGTCGGTGCGCTCGACGAAGACTACCGAGACCTGGTCGGGACGCAGCTGCGGCTTTCCGACGGGTAGTTCTCCGCTATGCGTTTCTTCGATGCGCCGGAGGAGGCGCAGCATCAGGTGCTCGCTATGCGATTCGAGAAGAAAAATCTGATTGCGCGATGCTTGCTGCGCGAAGAGATCACCGAGCTCCACTTCCATTCGCGGGTGCATGTGAAGCTCCGGCTGCTCGATCGCTGTGATTCTCGGTCGCTGCGAATCCAGCGCCGCAACGACGACCGGCAGCAATTGAGAAATGCCCAGCCCCACATCGGCCGGATTCACCTGGATACCACTCCTCGTATCCACCAGGTCCAGGTCGACTCGCGTCCGGAGCGCACTCAGTAGTGCCCCCGGATCCGTGACATCGGCCGGGAAAGTTCCTTGCCGGAGCGCCTGCATCAAGGCGCTGTCCTCTGGAAGCTCGTGTATGAGTTGGCGGCGGAGTGAATACCCCGTGTCGAGCTTCTGATCCGATGCGAGCCATTTTCCGACCTCATCCACGAGAGCATAATCGCTGCTGAGCAAGAGGTCCCACGCCCCAAGACCGCGCGCCCAGCGCGAGCGCTCACTGTACTTGGGAGGCTCGTAGTTGCCCGGGATAACGTCGCGCATCGGACCGAGATAGCGCATATCATTGACGAGGTTTTGCGCAATTTGTCCTATGCCGACCATCAGGCTGGACATCCTGAACCCGAGGTTGATAGCATCAGACGCGTCGTCACCCATATCTATCCATTGGAGGTTCAGCTCGGTTCCCCACCTAGGGAGAGCGGACTTCCGACCACTCGGGCAAGGAATCCGTACCTGGCTCCGCCACCGTTCACATTCGAGATCCGTGAGACCGTGTTCATATTGAACGGCTTCCTCCGCAATCCGATCGAGGGAACCGCTATTGATTCGCTGATCGCTCAATACGGTACGATCGGGGTGCGCGACAATTTCGTGATCCAGGCAAATTCCACAGAGTTCTACCTGTGCGCCGTCGAGTGACGCTTCGATCCGACCTATCTCTCGTCCGTTAATGCCAATTCCGTATTTGCGAAGCACAGGTGCCCTGAGCGTCTCACTCCATTGAACCTCCAGTTCGACCCAGCCGGTGTGGATTAGAGAATCGATCCCCTCGTTCACATTTAAAAGAGGACTGGCCGGGTACATTTCCGCGAGGATTTCTGGCAAGGCAATCTCTTCCAGGTCCAGATCCAGCCGAATGCGAACGACCCGCTGAAGATCTCGGCCGTGTACGAACCGCAAGAATCCGCCGAGATCGACCGTGTCCCCCCCATGAGACGTCCGGTCCGGGTCGAAGTTATGTCGAGCAAGAATCTCGTGCGCGTAGTGAAGTGCGTGGAGAATTGTGCTTTTCCCAGCGCTGTTTGGGCCAAAGAGCAGGGTGATGGGTCGCAACTCGACGCGGACGGGCCGACCGATTCCCTTGAAGTTCTCGATCTGGATAGCCGTGATCATCTCGGTTTCCTGTAGCCAGCAGCCGATGCTGGCACCCTTCGAGTATTCTTGTTCTCGCGAGCTGCTGGCCGCCACAGAGCTTGGCCTTGCTCTCGCGTGTCTGGGGCTGCTGTGCTCGGGATGACGGGTCTGAAAAAATGCAAGAGTCGTGCCATCAGCGCCTCCGCCCCTGTTTGGGTGTCTTGACCCGGTAACGTTCCATCCAGTTTCCAAAAGTCTGGTAGCTCGAGAGTCCCACCAGCTCGGCCGCCTTGGTCTTGTTGCCGCTTGCTTCTTCTAACGCGCGCTCGAGGTAGTGGCGCGCCAATTCTGTTATTAGAGCAGGAAGTTGGAGGCCTTCGCCCAGCCGGCGGTCCAGCAGGTTTGCGGCTTGGTCCGCAGTCGGCGTGAGCAGCTCCCCGCGGACTTCGTCGGCCGAGATTGTGGCGCCCGGGGTCCACAGCGCGAGCCGATCCAAGGTGGACTGGAGTTCTCGGACGTTGCCTGCCCAGTTGTGGCGCAACAGAAGATTTCTTGCCTGGGGAGAAAGGGTCTTCTGCTCGACGCCTGGCTGGTCGGCGAATTTGGCGTTGGCCTCGGCGAGGAAGTGATCGATCAACGGGGTGAGGTCGCCTTGGCGCTCGCGCAGCGCAGGTAGTCGGATCACTCCCGAGGCCAGGCGGTAGTAGAGGTCTTCACGGAAGCAGCCTGCGGCTACTTCGGCACGTAGATCGCGGTTGGTCGCCGCAATCACGCGGGCGTCTACGGGAGTGAGCTTATCCGAACCCACTCTCCGGATGGTCTTCTCTTGGAGCGCGCGAAGAATCTTGGCCTGGGCGTCCATCGGAAGCTCGCCGATCTCGTCAAGGAAGAGGGTCCCGTGGTCTGCGCTTTCGAAGTGGCCCTTGTGGCTACGAGACGCGCCCGTGAACGCACCGCGCTCGTGACCAAATAGCAGCGACTCGACGAGATCACGAGGTAGGGCACCGCAGTTCACATCCTCGAAGGGTCCCTTCGCACGCCGGCTTTCGGCATGGATCGCCCGGGCGAAGAGCTCCTTGCCGCTTCCCGATTCACCTTCGATCAAGACGGTCGTGTCGTGGGGAGCGACGCGACGCGCCCTTGCGACGGCGCGCTCCATCGCCGGGCTCCGACCGATGATCTTGTCGAACTCGGGCGCTGCGGGGGGCAGCCCTGCGATCAGTCGCTCGCGCTTCTCATCGCTGCGCTTCAGCAGCGCCGGCACGTACTCGGCGGCGATGTCGAATGGAATCGAGACCGTGCGCACTCCGGTCTTCTCGTGGGACTGGATCAACTCTGCGGAATAGCGGGTCTTTGCGAGCAGCACCCAGACCGACTGCATCGCGGGCGTGCCGGGGCTGATGTGAATCGCGAGGTCGGCATCTGCCCCGAACTCCGCGGTGACGAAATCGATCGATCGGACCACGGCGTCATGAATCGCGCTGTGGTCCGTCGGGTCTTCGATGTCCTCCTGGCGCAGGTGGATGGGTGGCGCCCCTCTCGCTTCGAGCCACTCGACGTACCTGCGATTTTCGGCAGGCGGGTAATTGGAGAGGAGGACCAGAGCGTCGAAGCGCCTGGCCGCGATCACGCTGCCAGTCGGACCGGGCCCCTTCTTCTGACCCGCGGCGTGGTCGAGATCGGTTCGACCGATCCAGGCGAGCAGGATTCGAGGCACCTCCCGAGCATAAGACTTCTGATACTGGGCGCAAGAAATGTGTTGCTCTGCGAGGGATGGGTGCTCGCCTGGACCGGCACGTCTCCCTCATCGTGCATCTCGCGGCACATCGCGTTGTAGCGCTCGGGGCGACTCCGCCTGATGCTCAGGATCCGGCCCTCGAGCTCAGTGCGGATGTACTCGAAGCCCTGCCGGTGGGCTCATCGCTCCACTCCCTCTTGTTCACGCGTGAGCGCGAGTGGTGTAGCTGCCGCGCGCGTGCCTCGCAGCGCGGTGCCAGCGCTGCGCTCGGCCTCCTGCCGGAGGGCATCGCGCAGGTCGCGCTTGCGGATCTTGCCAGAGGGCGTGCGCGGAAACTCGGAAACCAGGCGCAGCTCCTCGGGCCACTTCTTCTTGCCGAGGCCGGCGCGCTGCAGGTGCGCCTGCACGCGGCCGAGCTCGATCCCATCCGCACCCTCTCGCAGCCGCAGCACCGCGCAGACGCGCTCGCCGAGGCGCGGATCCGGCGCGGCGACGACCGCGACCTCGAGCACCTCGGGCAGCCGCAGCACGAGGTCCTCGACCTCGGCCGCGCTGATGTTCTCGCCGCCGCGGATGATGATGTCCTGCTTGCGGTCGACGATCGTGAGGGTGCCGTCCGCGTCGGCGACCGCGATGTCGCCGCTGCGGAAGAAGCCCTCGGCGTCGAAGGCGGCGGCCGTGAGCTCGGGGCGCGTGTAGCCCGCGAAGTTGCGCGGGCTGCGGCTCGTGATCTCGCCCGGCGTGCCGGGATCGACTTCCCGCCCCTCGTCGTCGAGGAGCCGCACTTCCGCAGCTGGCGCCGGCAGCCCGTCGCTGCGCAGCCGCTTTGCTGCGGGCGCGTCGAAGGGCGTCGTCGAGAGCGTGAGCTGTTCGGTCGAACCGTAGGCGCGCACGAGGCAGATGCCGAGGCCCTCGAGGCGTTCCGCCAGCGCGAGCGGGATCGGCGCGCCGCCGAGCCCCACGTGCTGGAGGTGGAGGAGGTCTTCGCTCCGGAACTCCGGCGAGTCGAGCAGGCTCGTCACGAAGTAAGGCGGGCCCCAGTTGAAAACGAGGTCGCCCGCGCGCATCGCGCCTAGCACATGAGTCGGCTCCCAGACATCCGTCCAGTGGATCGACTTGCCGCGGTAGAGCGGGTACAGGAAGCCGCCGATCATGCCCATCACGTGGCTCACGGGCGAGCCCACGAGGTAGGGCCTCGGGCCCGGCATCCCGTTGCCCACTTCCCGCACGCCCGCGAGGAAGCTCTGGTGGCTGTGGATCACGCCTTTCGGGTCGGCGGTGGTGCCCGAGGTGTAGGCGATCAGCGCGGTGGTAGCGGGGTCCACCGCGAGCGGAGCCGGAAGCGGCGCGGCGTCGAGCAGTCGCTCGAAGGGCAGCACGCCCTCGGGCGCGCGCCCGACGATCACGGGCAACTCGAGCTCGGGCGCCGCTGGGCGTACGGCTGCGAGGATCGCCGCGAAGTCCTGCGAGCCCGCGCGCTCGGCCGTGAGGTACACGCGCGCGCGGCTGTCGCGCAGGATGAAAGCGACCTCCTTCGGGCCGTAGAAGTGCACGATCGGCACCACCACCGCGCCGAGGAAGCTCGCCGCAAAGACTGCGATCGCGACCTCGCTCCAGTTCGGCAGCTGGATCGCGATCGCGTCGCCTGGGCCGATCCCCCGCTGCTGCAGACTCGCTGCGACGCGCAGCGCGGCGCTGCGAATCTCTCCGAGCGAATGGCGGCTCGGGCGTTCGCGCGACCAGATGCGCAGCTCCTCGCGGGCGTGCTCGCGCAGCAGCGCGTCGCAGAAGCTCCCCAGCGTCTGGTCGTTCCAGAATCCCTCGCGGCGGTAGCGCTGCTGCACGGTTTCGGGCAGCGGCGAGTGCGGCGCCTGCAACCACGGCGTCGGGGCCGCGCCGCCGCTCGGCGCTGCGCGCGCGCTCACAACACGACTCCCGCGCGTTTGAACGCGCGAATCGCCTCCCAATCGCAACCGAGCTCCTGCAGGATTTCCTCGCTGTGCTGGCCGTGCTCGGGCGCGCGCCGCAGCTGCGCGGGCTGCTCGTCGAACTGCACCGCGCCGTTCGGCATGCGGAAGGCCTCGCCGCCCTCGACGGCGACCTCTCCGAGGTAGCCGTTCGCGAGCACCTGGCGGTCCTCGATCAGCTCGGTCACGCGCTGGAAGGGAGCCCAGGGAAAGCGTTCGTCTGCGAAGCACTGACACCAATCCGCGTAGCTTTGCGTCGCGAAGATCGCGTCGAGCAGCGCGACGCAGGCGTCGCGGTGCTGCGCGCGGGAGGGCATGTCTGCGAAGCGCGAATCGCGCGCGAGCTCGGGGCGGCCGAGCGCGCGGCAGAGCTCGGGCCAGAAGCGGTCGGGCTGCAGGAACATCAGCGAGAGGAAGCGACCGTCGCGCGTGCGGTAGGTGTTCACGAGCGGGTTCGCGGTGGGGCTGCGCTCTGCGATCGGCGGTGAGGGCCGGTAGTGCCCTTGCAGCGCGGAGAGCAGATCCGAGTTCAGCGTCCAGATTGCGGTCGCGAGCAGCGAGACGTCGACGATCGACGGCTCTCCGCTGCGCTCGCGCCGGAACAGCGCGCCCGCGATCCCGAACGCGAGCTGCACCGCGGCGCTGCGGTCTCCGACGCCGCCGCGCTGCGCGATCGGCTGGGCGAGGCCCGCGGGCGTCAGCGTCTCGCCGAGCCCTCCGCGCGCCCAGAACGCGGAGGCGTCGAAGCCCGGAAGATCTGCGTCCGGACCGCGCACGCCGAAGCCGTGGCCGCGGCCGACGATCAGCCGCGGATTCGCCGCGCGCAGCGCCGGGACCGTGAGTTCGAGGCGCTCGAGCGCGCCCGGCAGGAAGTTCGTCAGAAAGACGTCGGCCGTGGCGACCAGGCGCAGCAGCAGCTCGCGGCCCGCGGGCTGCTTCACGTCGAGGCCCAGGCTGCGCTTGCCGCGGTTCGCGGACTCGAGCGCGGGATTGATCCCGTTCGAGACCGGGTGGATGCCCTGCGACGCGAGGCCGCGGTAGCTGTCTCCGGTGACCGGGTGCTCGATCTTGATCACGTCGGCGCCCCAGTCGGCGAGCAGCGCTCCGGTCGCCGGTACGAAGAGCCACTGCGCGAGCTCGACGACGCGCACGCCGCGGAAGACCGCTGCCGACTCGTCCCCTAGCACGTCGGGCAGGGCCTCACGGATCAGGAGCCCGTCAGGACCGGCAGCGCCGTCGGCATGCGGAAGAGCAGGCCGGTCACGAAGGGCTGCGGCAGAGCGGGATCGAGGCGCAGCTCCGGGACCCGCTCGAGCAGCGCCTCGAGCACCGTGCGCATCTCCATGCGCGCGAGGTGCATTCCCGCGCAGAGGTGCGGGCCGCTTCCGAAGCTCGCGTGCGGCCGGGGCTGCCGCGTGAGATCGAAGCGCTCGGGCTGCTCCCAGCGCGCGGGGTCGTGATTCGCGGCCGCGAGGCAGGCGTGCACCGCGCTGCCCTTCGGAATCTCGACACCCGCGAGCAGGGCGTCGCGCCGCGCGATACGGCCGACCGCAGTGAGCGGTTGCTCCCAGCGCAGCGCCTCCTCGATCGCCGCATCGATGCGCGAGGGATCCCGGCGCAGCAGCTCGATCTGCCCGGTCTCGAGCAGCGCGAGGATCATCAGCCCGAGTGCGCGATAGGTGGTTCCGGCTCCGGCGGGAAGCAGCAGCCTGGCAAAGGTGAGCACCTCCTCCTGCGAGAGTCGATGCCGCAGACCGTCTTCAGGATCCAGAGCTTCGACCGTGCAGAGCCAACTCAGGAGATCTTCAGCGGGCTGCGCGCGGCGCTCTGCGACGAGCCCGACCAGGTAGGCTGAGATTTCCTGCGAGGCGTGTATCCGCTCTGTCATGTCGCCCACGACCGCGACCGCCGAGATCGCGAGTTCGTGGAAGCGCGGCACCTCCGCTGCCGGCATGCCGAGCGAGCGCGCGATCGTGAACACGGGCACGACCGCACACAGCGAGGGGTAGAGATCGATCGGGCCGCCGCGCGCGAGGATGCCGTCGAGGATCTCGTCGACGAGCGGCCGCACCCAGCGCGCCTGCCAGCGATCCATCTCACGGCGACTGAAGGCCGGCATCACGAGTGCGCGCGAGCGGCGGTGCTCGCGATCGTCCAGTTGGATCAGGCTGCGCCCGACGACCTGCGCGAGGCTCGGCTCGTACCAGCTCGAGGAGAAGGTCTCGGTGTCGCGCAGCACCGCATCGACGCTCTGCCAGTCGTAGCAGGAGAACTGGGCTCGATCGGCCCACAGCAAGGTGTCGGGCCCCTCGAAGCCGAAGGCGGCGGAGATCCCGCCCCGATGCACGGGGCCGCTGCGTCGCAGCTGGTCGTAG
Organism: uncultured Spirochaetales bacterium; assembly: GCA_964437835.1. Lineage (GTDB taxonomy): Bacteria > Myxococcota_A > UBA9160 > UBA9160 > SMWR01 > CAYTJA01. The sequence goes on along the minus strand of CAYTJA010000085.1, from coordinate 85 downwards.
ATCGGGTACGGATCGCGGATCCGGCCGGCGCCGATCGCGCGGTTGCGCCGCTTGTCGGCGGCGTTCGCGCCGATCTCGAGCAGCG
>CAYTJA010000084.1:0-18238 GCA_964437835.1 uncultured Spirochaetales bacterium | reverse complement strand
CTCGCAGTCGCGCCATCGCTCCGGTCAAGGCGATCGTCGACAGGCTTCCGAATCGAATCCCCGGGTTCGAGCTGCTAGTTTCTCTCGAAGGCCATGACGCATCGAGTCAATACAACGCGACCCTCGGCTATCGCTCGCTCCTGGTCTCGGGAACCGAAACGATCACGATCGCGATCGGCCTGCGCGAACCGACTCTGACGCCACCCGAGCGCGCTCAGGTGCACACGCTGCTGCTCCACTGGGCGCAGGGCGGCGCCCTGCTCGAGACGTTTCCGGCGCGCTGCCTGACATACGCCGAGGCGATGGCCGAGAAGCTCCGCGCGGCTCTGTCGCGGCAGGAGGTGGCAATTCGCGACTTCTTCGACATCGACCACGCGGTGCGTGTCGCGGGCTTCGATGTCACGGGCGCGGAGCTCGTGCGGCTGCTGCGAGCCAAGCTCGCCGTGCCCGGCACCGGTGCGGTCAACGTCTCCGGAGAGCGCCTGGAAGACCTCCGGCAGCAACTTGGCTCGCAGCTGCGCCCGGTGCTGCGGCCCCGCGAGTTTGACCTGTTCGACGTGGATCGCGCATTCGGGATCGTCCGCGGTGTGGCAGAAGGGCTCGCGTAGTCGGCGATGATCACCGACATCGACAGCGAGGACCGACTCGCGCAGCAGACCTTCGCGGACCCCCTCCGCGACCCGCACGTCTGGCGCGCAGGAAGGCGGACCGGGACCCGAAAGGGGCCGGGCCGCTCCCCGCCCGCGACACGCAAGGCTCGGCGCGCAGGGAGCCGTAGGCAAGCGGAGTCCGGGTGGGCCGGGCTGTGCCCGACGCTGCGCTCAAGAATGACGGCTCCTCGGCTCGTCAGGGGCGCGGTCTGCTCAGTAGTTACGATTGACCGGCAGCTGGAGTGACCCTCCGCGTCGATGCCAGAAGGACGAGGCCAAGCGCCGTGAGCACGGATGTCGACGGCTCCGGGATTGGTGTCGCGTCAAAGACGATATAGGCCTCGAAGATCGTGCCTGTGCTCCGAACGGCGTTGACGACTATGTCCTCCGGGAAGAATCCGAGCGAATTCCAATGAATCTCGAAGGAGCCTTTTCCGGATCCCAGGAAGGCGAAGGGATCGCTTGGAAGCGTTGTGAAGCGGGGACCATGAAAGGTACCGCGTTGCAGCGATGGCGTTTCCGTAAATCCGTTTTCCCCCACGCCTGTGAGAAAGAAGAATGGAAACGGGTCATCGTTCAAGATCGCGAAGACACTGGACTGTACTGTCCGATGTTCGCACGCCTGCGGCGAGAAAACCGTCCCGCAATAGTCGTACTCGAACGCGGTGACGGATGCGACGAGCTCGAGTGAGACACTCTCGATCTGTGAAAACTCCTGTCCGAAATCGAAGCCGACTCGAAGCTGTGGAAGCTCCATCGGGCCAACGAGCTGCGCAATCGCAGCCCGAAACGGTATCGCTGCCGCCGGCATCGCCGCGGCGGTGATCATCGCCAATGCTGCAAGCGCGGCACGCCTATGCCAATGAGATCGAAACATATCACTATTCCGACGAATTATGACGATCATACGCTAGTCCGCGCTGTCGACTCCGGCGTCTGCAAAGAGCTGCTGCCAGTCCGTCACCACCCCATCCTGGTCGATCGTGGCTAGCAGCTCCCCGGTGCTTTCGTCGTAGACGAAGCTGACCTCGCTCCCATCCGCATCGGCGGCAAAGAGAGGATTCCCCGCTTCGTCTTCGATCCGGACGGAGCCATCCTGCTCGTCCACAGCGAATACTGCTGGAGCGATGGCGCATGAAATCAAGGTCAAGACTGTCACGAGAGACTTCATCATGATGACCTCCTAGATCCGTGATCAAGGTGTACAAGCCGTTCCAGGCGCTGCCGACGGCAGCCCAGAGGGACCTGGCAAACCGCCGCCGCCAGTAAACTCGGCCTTGAAATCGGTGAAATCGCCAATGGACATCGCCCCTGAACCATCCATGTCGGACTCGAGGCAGTTCGGGTCGGAAGCCGGGCCGCCCGGCGCTCCGACAGTGCGGACGAAGCAGGTCTTGAAGGTGGTGAAGTCGCCGATGCTCGTGAAGCCTGAATCGTCAAAGTCGCCGTCGCAGCGATTTCCACAGGCGTCCGCGTCGGCATTGACCTGGTTCGCGTTGGCGAGCGCCGAGCAGTTGTCGAGCGGAAACAGGATTCCGTCTCCCGCACCACCCGGCCCCTCCGAATCGAGGGCGTCGAAGAGGTCGATCCGCGACGTCGTCTTCAGGTTTCGCGCATCCGTGATCGGTGTACCCTGAGCTTGCAGTGCAGCCAGGATGTCCGCGTGAGTTGCGTTCGGCATTGCGACTCGCATCACTGCCCATGCACCCGCGACATGGGGCGCCGCCATTGACGTGCCGGAGAGTGTGACTCCGCCGGCGGTGATGGCGCTTCCAGGAGCAATGAGGTCAAGAATTGGAGCTGACTGGGAAAAGCAGATGATCTGGTCTGACGTGGTGGTCGAGTCTACACACGCACCCCAATCCTGTTCTCCGAGGTCATCGTCGTACACCGCCCCCACGCTGACGGTGCCCGGGTAGCAGGCAGGGTCCGTGATCCCGTCTTGGTAGTTGCCAGAAATGATCGCGGCGAAGTTTCCAGCCGCCGCGACTGGCTGAACCCCAGCATCGATGACAGCCTGCAGCCCGGAGGAGAGCGGGCTCAAGGGACACTCGATCTGATTGAACAAGAGCGCCGGTGGAGTCCCTTCGCCGAAGACGTACCAGCTCATGTTCGCAGCCCCGATTCCATATGTCGCCGCATTTCCAGACACCCAGTTGAGGCCTTCGAGGAAGTCAGCCGCTCTCGTGTCGCTATCGAACACGTCGAGCACGACGAGATTCGCCCCGGGCGCTGTCGCGGCCGCGATTCCGGACACGTTCGTCCCGTGATCATTTGGATCTGCGTCGCGCTGCAAATCATCCCCTTCCGTTGCTAGGTCGAGGGAAACGAGCACGCGGCACGAGCTCGGCATCCCGGGTGCCGAGCAGCTCCCGAACTCACCGAGCCCATATTCGACACCGGTGTCGAGGACGGCGATCGTCTGACCCGTGCCAATGACGCCCGCATCCCTGACTGCGACCTGGTCGATCAACGGCAGGCTCTGTGCCGTCAAGAGTCCTCCACGATAGTTCTCAACGACCCGCTTCACGTCGGCGCGCGCCAATAGACCCCAGAGCGCGGCTTCATTCTCGACGCGAATGAAACTCGACGAAAGGTTCTCGAAGTCGCGGAGCGTCGAAACGCCCGCAAGCCCCCCGAGCGCGACCTGCTTGATTCGTGCGAGTTCCGTGCGCTTGTAGGCAATCTCGGGTGTGCCATGGGAGCGCCGACCAGCCGTGTTGGCCATCGAGGTGGCCTGTTGGCGGACGGCCGTGTCGTCGAACTCGACGATCACCTCGACGCTCTGCCCACTCCGGATGGAGTCGAGAATTCGCTGCGGCGGCTGCCCGGACTGAGCGGTGGCGGGCGGCTGGTGGAGGAGCGAGATCAGGAGAGAGAGAGAGAATTTCTTCATGTCGTGCTCCCACGAGAGGGGTTCGATCGACAGAAAGAACCAGACGTAATCCCTTGATGAGAGTGGCGTCAAGTGCAATCTCGTGGCGGTTCCCCGCGATCGGGATGAACCTCGAGCGCGGTCGGGGGCGCCCGCTGGCTCGGGAGCGGCGTCACCGAGCGCCATCCCGCCCCGTCGCGACGCGCCTTCGTGAGGACCTTCGATCCGAAGGCATCCACGAGGAACCACCAGCCCGAAACTGCGCATCGGCATCTAACGACGCAAGTTATTGATATAACAACGTTTTTTATGCAAGCCGTCTCGGCGCGCAGCGAGCCGCAGGCGAGCGAAGAGCGGGTGGGCCGGGCTGTGCCCGGCCCGGGCCCCGAAAGCTTGTGACCCCGGCAGGACTCGAACCTGCGACGCAGGGTTTAGGAAACCCTCGCTCTATCCTACTGAGCTACGGGGCCGAGGCGCGGAAGGTACCGAAGGCCGCCTGTCCGGGGCTTGCAACCTGATTTCATGACCATCCCCGTCTCTTCCCAGCGCTGGATCGAAGCCCTGTGCGTTCCGCTGGGGCTCGCCGCGGCAGTTTTTGCGCTGTATGCGCGCTGCCTCGACGGGCCCTTCGTCTTCGACGACCACAGCCAGCTGCTGCGGAATCGCGCGATCCAGCTGCGCGAACTCGGCTTCGCGCCGCTCTTCAAGGCGGCCTTCGAGAGCCCCTCGAAGCGACCCGTCGCGAATCTCAGCTTCGCGCTGAACTACTGGGTGGGCGGGCACGCCCCGCGCGGCTACCGCGCGGTGAATTTCGCGCTGCACGCCGCGAACGCCGCGCTCGTCTACGCGCTCGCCAGAGCCGCGCTGCGGCGCCGCCCGCTCGCGCGCGGAGATCCGCGGCTGGTGGCGCTGCTGGCCGCGCTGCTCTTCGCGCTGCACCCGCTGCAGACGCAGTCCGTGAGCTACATCGTGCAGCGCATGAACCTGCTCTGCGCGCTGTTCTACCTGGCGGCGCTCGGGTGTTATGCAATCGCGCGCGAGAGGCCGCCCGGACGCCGCGGCGCGGCGCTGGCCGCCTGCGCGGGCTGCGCAGCGCTGGCACTCGGCTCGAAACAGAACGCGGTGACGCTGCCCGCGGCGCTGTTCCTGTGGGAGTGGTTCCTGTACCGCGACCTGGACCCCGCCTTCGCACGCCGCGTCGCGCGCCGCGCGCTGCCGCCGCTCGCACTCGCCGCGGGCCTCGCCTACTGGTGGATCTTCCAGGGGCCGCACTGGGGATTCAACGCAAAGGCCTTCACGCTCGGCGAGCGCGTGCTCTCCCAGGGCCGCGCGATCGCGCTGTATCTGGGGCTCGCGCTGCTGCCGCTGCCCTCGCGCCTGAACCTGCTCCACGACTTCCCGGTCTCGCGATCGCTCTTCGATCCACTCAGCACGCTGCCGGCGCTGCTCGCGGTGCTCGGCAGCGCGGCGTTCGCGATCGCGCGCGCGCGCCGCGCGCCGTGGCTCGCCTTCGCTGTGCTGTGGTGCCTGCTCCACCTCGCGGTCGAGTCGAGTCTGCTGCCGCTGGATCTCGTCTACGAGCACCGTACCTATCTTCCGCTCGCCGGGGGCTGTCTTGCCGCCGCAGTCGGACTCGCGAGCCGCTGCGGCGGCTCCGCGCGCACGCTCGCAGCCGCGGGCGCGCTGCTCGTGCTCCCGCTCGCGCTCTGGACCTGGCAGCGGAACGCGGTCTGGGCCGACGCGGTCGCGCTGTGGTCGGATGTCGTCGCGAAGAGCCCGTCGAATCCGCTCGCGCGCGCGGACCTCGCCGCGGCGCTCGCGTACGCGGGGCGCGAAAGCGAGGCCCTCGCGGAGGCGGAACGCGCGCTGCAGCTCGATCCGAGCTCGGCGCGACTGCGCGCGAACCTCGGCGTCGCGTACTCGCGCCTCGGGCGCTGGGCGCGCGCCGAGGAACACTTCCGTCGCGCGCTCGCGGCGTGGCCCGACGACGCCGAGCTCCACGGCAACCTCGGCGCTGCGCTGCGGGCCCAGGGAGAGCGCGGCCGCGCGCGCGAGCACCTCGAGCGCGCGGTGGCGCTGGATCCGCAGAGCGCGCGCGCGGCCTACAACCTCGCACTGCTCGAAGGCGAGGACGGGCACGCGCAAGAAGCTCGCCGCGGATTCGAGCGCGCGCTCGCGCTCGATCCGGAGCATGCAGAGGCGCATCAGGCGCTCGGCTGGGGACTCGAGCAATCGGGCGCGCTCGAGCCCGCGCTCGCGCACTACCGCGAGGCCCTGCGCCTCGCTCCGACGCCGAGCGCGAGCGCGCGGCTCGGCTGGGCCCTCGCGCAGCTGGGACACGAGCGCGAAGCCCGCGACGAATTGCGGCGCGCGCTGCGCGGAAATCCCGCGATGCCGCTCGCGCGCGCCCATCTCGCCTGGCTGCTGGCGCGCAGCTCGGATCTGGAGCTGCGCGATCCGCCGGGCGCGCTGCGCCACGCGCGCCGCGCGCTGGTCGATCTCGGGGGCGCGGACCCGAAGGGACTCGAAGCCCTTGCGGCCGCGGAGGCCGCGAACGGGAGGTCGGCCGAGGCGGCGCGCCTCGCGCGCGAGGCGGCCGCGGCAGCCCGGGCTCAGGGCGATGCCGCCACTGCGGACGCGCTCGCCGCGCAGGCTCAGCGCTACGAAGAGGGCACGGAGGCGCGCGAGATGCCCGGCAGGTAGGAGCTCGGATCCAGCGCGCGGCGCTGCTGTCGGATCTCGAAGTGCAGGTGCGGGCCGCTGGCATTGCCGCTCGAGCCGACCTCGGCGATCTGCTGGCCCTTCGCGACGACGTCCCCGACCCCGACGAACGTGCGATGCGTATGCGCGTAGACGCTCGAGAAGCCGCCCGCGTGGCGCACGATCACGACCCGGCCGTAGCCGCCCAGGCCGCGCCCGCTGTGGATCACGCGGCCCGCCTCGGCGGCGCGGATCGAGGTGCCGCGCGGCGCGCGGATATCGATGCCCTGGTGACGGCGTCCCCAGCGGCGGCCGAAACGCGAGTTCACGTCGCCCTGCACGGGCCAGCGGAACGCGAGTCCGGCGCTGCGGGCCATGCTGTCGTTCGGCGCCGGGCCGAGGCGCCAATCCCGGTCGGGCCGCAGGGATTGCTCCGGTCGCGGCAGCTGCGAGGCCGGGATCACGAGCCGCGTGCCGACCGAGAGGTCGCGCACGTTGCGAATCTTGTTCACGCGGGCGAGCCGATCCACCGGCACGCCGTAATAGAGCGAGATCCGGTAGAGGTTCTCACCGGGTCGGACCTCGTGGACCACGCCGGGCGTGCTCGCGCAGGCGGCGGCGAACAGACAGGCGGCGAACAGCGCAGCCAGCGTCGATCGCGGCAGGCTCACGCGGCCCATCCGTAGGCACCGACGAGATCCACGAAGCGACAGCGACCCAGGATCTCGCGGTGCAGCGTGCCTTGCGCGTCGCGCTGCACGCGGATCAGCCGCTGCTCCTCGCGCGTGCCGAAAGGACCGACCAGACGGCCTCCGCGCGCGAGCAGTGCGAGCAGCGGCTCCGGGATCCGCGGGCCGCCAGCCGTCACGATGATCGCGTCGAAGCCCACTATCCCTGCGACGCCGGCGCTGCCATCGCCGTCGAGCACCCGAACGTTCTCGATCCCCAACCCGGCGAGCGCGCGACGCGCGGAGGCCGCGAGGCTCGGATGCCGCTCGATCGAAACGACTTCGCGCACAAGCCGCGAGAGCAGCGCCGCCTGATAGCCGGAACCGGTTCCGATCTCGAGCGCGCACTCGTCGCCGCGGAGCTCGAGCGCCTGCGTCATCGCGCCGACGATGCTCGGCGCCGAGATCGTCTGCCCTTCGCCAATCGGCAGCGCGGCGTCTCGATAGGCCGAGCCGATCAGGACCTCGGGCACCAGGCGGTGACGCGGCACGGCCGCGAGCGCTCGCAGCACCTGCGGATCGCGCACGACCCCCGCCCGCGCGAGGCGCTCCACCATGCGGTGTCGCGGCACGCGGTATTCGTTCACGAATGCCAGCTTCTGCGTGGTCAAGCTCGACGCGTCCCCGATTCGCGGTGTGCTCTTGGAACCGCCTGCACGCGGACGCCGGGAGCCACGCGAGAATACGCACTCTGTCTTGGGGGGTGGGCAGAATTCTAGACGCCGGCGCGGGGAACTTCCAGCGCTGCGACCTCGGATGAGGCCTTTGCCACCCGCTCGCGCTCGCTCTGCGAGCGCGCGAGCGTCAGCGCGGTGGCCGCCAGAGCGCGCGCACCCTCGAGCAGCCCTGCCTCGCCCGCCGGCGAGGCGCAGGCCTCGGCGAACAGACGCGTGTGAAGCTTGAGATCGCGGCCGATCGGAAAATTCGGGTGGATCGTCGGCACGACGCGCGAGACGTGCGTGATGTCGCTCGAGCCGATATTCGCATCCGGGGCGTCCTGCGTTTCGGACAGCCCGAGGCGCTGCAGCTGCGCGCGGTAGATCTCGGTCAGCGGCAGGTTCGGGCGCATCGCCGGAGACGATCCCTGTGCCTCCTGCACTTCGAGCTGTGTGCCACTCGCGATCGCCGCACCGCGCGCGCAGGCCTCGACCCGCAGCGCGACTTCGTCGAGCACGCTCTGGTCGAGGGCGCGCACCCAGACTCTCGCGGCCGCGCGCTCCGGGATGATGTTCGGGGCCTGGCCTCCGTCCGACACGATTCCGTGTACGCGCGCGCCGGCCGGCAGCTGCTGGCGCAGCAGCCCGATTGCGACGAAGCACGCGATCACGCCGTCGAGGGCGTTGATGCCCTGCTGCGGGTAGGCCGCCGCGTGGGACGCGCGCCCGCGGTAGACGAACTCGAATTTCCGGATGCCGAGGAACAGGCGGTGCGCTCGCCGCATGTCCGAGGCGTGGGCCATCATCGCCGCGTGGACGCCCTCGAAGGCACCCGCGGCGACGAGCCGGGGCTTGCCGAGCCCGAGCTCCTCGGCCGGGCAGCCGACCACGCGGATCTCGAGCTCCGACTCCGCGGCGACCGCGCAGAGCGCGCTCGCCGCGAGCAGACTCGCGGGGCCCGAGAGGTTGTGCCCGCAGGCGTGGCCGATTTCGGGCAGCGCGTCCATCTCCGCGAGCAGCGCGACGCGCGTCGCGGCGCCCGCAGCCCCGCGGCGCGCGACAAAGGCGGTCGGGAGCGCAGCACTGCCGCGCTCGATGTGAAAGCCGCGGGCTTCGAGAAAGCGCAGATAGCGCGCGGAGGTCTCGTGCTCCTCGAGCGAGGGCTCGGGATTCGCGGCCATCCAGCGCGCGAGCGCGAGGATCTCGGGCGCATCGCGCTCGATCGCTGCGAGCAGGTCTCGCCAGTCGCGCTCCGGGAGCGCCGCGCCTGCTGCCGCCGGGGCCGAGGAACTCACTGCTGTTTGACGCGCCCGAAGCCTTCGCGCGGTTCGCCCTCCGCCAGGCGCTCGCGGAAGTTATCGAGCGTGCGAATCAATCCCTCGCGCAGGCGCGTGCGCGGCTCCCAGCCGAGGTTGCGCTTCGCGCGGTCGATGTCGGGTCGCCGCTGCAGTGGGTCGTCCTGCGGCGCGGGCCGATAGTCGAGCGGAAGCGAGCTCCCCGCGAGCTCCTGCACCGCGCTCGCGAGCTCGAGCATCGAGTACTCCTCGGGATTGCCGAGATTGCAGGGCTGGTGGCAGTCCTCGCCTTCGTAGGCCATCAGTCGCAGCAGGCCCTCGATCAGGTCGTCGACATAACAGAACGAGCGCGTCTGGCGCCCGTCTCCGTAGATGCTGAGCGCTTCGCCCGAGAGCGCCTGCAGGATGAAGTTGCTGACGACGCGGCCGTCGTCGAGCGCCATGCGCGGGCCGTAGGTGTTGAAGATGCGCGCGATCCGGATGTCGACACCGTGGGAGCGGTGGTAGTCCATGAACAGCGCTTCCGCACAGCGCTTGCCCTCGTCGTAGCAGGCGCGGATGCCGATCGGGTTCACGTTGCCCCAGTAGCTCTCGGGCTGCGGATGCAGCACCGGGTCGCCGTAGACCTCACTGGTGCTGGCCTGGAGGATTCTCGCGCGCACGCGCTTGGCGAGCCCGAGCAGGTTGTAGGCCCCGATCACGGAGGTCTTGATGGTCTTGATCGGGTTGTACTGATAGTGGATCGGGCTCGCCGGACAGGCGAGGTTGAAGATCCAGTCCACCTCGAGCAGCACCGGTTCGGTCACGTCGTGGCGCAGCGTCTCGAGGCGCGGGTGGCTGTAGAGGTGGGCCAGGTTCCGCTTGTGCCCGGTGAAGTAATTGTCGACACAGATCACCCAGTGGCCCTCCGCGAGCAGGCGATCCACCAGATGCGAGCCCAGAAAGCCGGCCCCTCCCGTCACGACGATGCGCTGACTGCGCTCCTTGGCCACGCACTTCCCCTTTTCCTGCGGTGCCTCAGCCCGGCTTCGTGAAGCCGTGAGGGTGGCGCGAATGCCAGTCCCAGGCGCTGCGCACGATGTCTTCGAGCACGGTGTAGCGCGGCCTGAATCCGAGCACCTCTCGCGCCCGGCTCGGATCTGCGACGAGCTCGGGCGGGTCGCCCGGCCGCCGCGGGCCGACGCGCGCCGGGATCGGGTGCCCGGTGACGCGGCGGCAGGCCTCGATCACCTCCCGCACGCTGAAGCCGCGGCCGGTTCCGAGGTTCAGGTACAGGCCGTGGCCCGGCTCGAGCTTCGCGAGCGCGCGCAAGTGCGCCTCGGCGAGGTCGTCGACGTGGATGTAGTCGCGCACACAGGTTCCGTCGGGAGTCGGATAGTCGTCGCCGTAGATCGTGATCTGCTCGCGCTGGCCGAGCGCGACCTGCAGCGTGAGCGGGATCAGATGCGCCTCGACCGCGTGGTGCTCGCCGATCTCGCCGCCGGGGGCTGCGCCGCAGGCGTTGAAGTAGCGCAGCGCGGCGAATCCGATCCCGTAGGCCGCGGCGTAATCGCGCAGCGCCCATTCGATCGCGAGCTTGCTGCGGCCGTAGGGGTTGACCGGCCGCTGCGGGGTGTCCTCCGTGATCGGCATCCGCTCCGGCTCGCCGTAGGTCGCGCAGGTCGAGGAGAAGACGATCTTCGAGACGTCGGCCGCGCGCATCGCGTCGAGCAGCGTCAGCGTGCCCGCGACGTTCTCGCGGTAGTAGAGCGCGGGGTCCGCGACCGATTCGCCGACCAGCGCGCGGGCCGCGAAGTGCAGCACCGCGTCGATGCGGCGCTCGCGCAGCGTGCGCGCGAGCCGCAGGCCGTCGCGGAGATCGCCGCGGATCAGGATCTCGGCGGGCACCGCCGCGGCGTGTCCCTGCTCGAGGTTGTCGTAGACGAAGACCTCGTGGCCCGCGCGGCGCAGCCACGCCACCGCGTGGCTGCCGACATAGCCGGCCCCTCCAGTGACCAGGATCGCCATGACTCTCCCTCATCGGCAGCGCGCGACCGCAGGCGAGCCGCGCCGCCCGGACGCAGCTCTGCGCTTCGGATCGAAGCTCTGGGGGGGAAAGGTCTAGGCTAGCCTACGCAGGTGCGCCCGCGCTGGCTCGCCGCCCTGCTCGCCGCCGCCGTCGCGCTGACCTATGCGCAAGTCGCGGGCCACGAGCTGCTCGACTACGACGATCCCCGCTACGTCAGCGACAACCCGAATCTCGCCAGCGGCCTCTCGGCGGCGGGGATCTGGCAGGATTTCCGCGAACCCTACTTCGGCAACTGGATTCCGCTCACCCACCTCTCGCTGCGCATCGACCACGCGCTCTACGGCACGCGCGCGGCTGGCTACCTGCTCACGAACGTCGCGCTGCACACGGGGGCCACGCTGCTGCTCTTCGCGGCGCTGCTGCGCCTCACGGGCGCGGCCGGTCGCAGCGCCTTCGTCGCGGCGGTCTTCGGCCTGCACCCGCTGCATGCGGAGTCCGTCGCATGGGTCTCGGAGCGCAAGGACGTGCTCTCGGGCCTGTTCTGGATCGCGGCGCTGCTGGCCTACGCGCATTACGTCGAGCGCCCGCGCAGCCTGCTGCGCAAGGCGGCTGTCCTCGCCGCGTTCGCGCTGGCCCTGCTGGCCAAGCCGATGGCCGTGACGCTGCCTGCCGTGCTGCTGCTGCTCGACGTCTGGCCGCTCGGGCGCATCCGCTTCGGCAACGGCCTGCGCGCTCGGCTGCCCGGGGGCCCGCGCGTGTGGCTCGAGAAGCTGCCGCTCTTCGCGCTCGCGATCGCGGTCGCCTGGATCACGCTGCGCGTCCAGGACTCCGCGGGCGCGCTGTTTCCGCTCGAGCAGCTCTCGCCCGCTGCGCGCGCCGCGAACGCGCTGCGCTCGTCTGCGGTCTACGCACTCCAGAGTGTTTGGCCGGTCGGTCTCGCGGCCTTCTACCCGCTGCCGCTCTCGGGTCATCCGAGCTGGCAGATCGGGCTCTCCGCGGGCTTTGCCGCGGCGTTCAGCGCGGCGGCGATCGCGGGCTTCCGGAGTGTTCCCTACCTGATGGTGGGCTGGCTCTGGTACCTCGTCGTTCTGCTTCCAGTGATCGGAATCGTCCAGGTCGGGATGCAGGCGCACGCCGACCGCTACACCTATCTGCCGCAGATCGGGCTCGGCATCGCGGTCGCCTGGGGAAGCGTCGATCTCGGCGCGCGGCTAGCACTCTCGCGCCGCGCGCTCGGCGGGGCTGCGCTGGCCGCGGCCGCGGCGCTCGCAATCGCCTGTGGCTTCCAGCTGCGCCACTGGCGCAATTCCTTTGCGGTCCACGAGCGCATCGTCGGGGTCCACCCCGAGAGCTATCGCGCGCAGAATCACCTCGCGGGCGCGTATCTTCGAGTCGGACGCCACGGCGACGCCGAGGCGCATTTTCGGCGCGCGTCCGAGCTCGCGCCGCGCTGGGCACCGCCGTGGCTGGGCCTGGCCGACGTCGCGATGCAGCGCGCCGACACCGCAGCGGCGATCGCGCTCTACGAGCGCGGCCTGGCGCTGGATCCGAAGCTCGCAGTGGCACAGGGAAACTACGGGACCGCCCTGGTGCGCAGCGGGCGCTTCGCCGACGCGCGCCGGGCTTTCGAGCGCGCGATCGCGCTGCAGGCCTCGGCGCCGAGCTGGCAGCGCCCGAGCGCCGAGCCGCATCTCGGTCTCGGGGATGCGCTGTGGGCGCTCGGCGAGCCTGCGGGCGCGCGGCGGAGCTATGAGCGCGGGCTCGAACTCGCGCCGGATCACGCCACCGGCCACACCGGCCTCGCGATGCTGCTGCTCGAGCTCGGCGAGGGCGCGCTCGCCGCGCAGCATCTCGAGCGCGGAGCCCAGCTCGGCGACGACTCGGCGAAGCAGCACCTCGGCCAGGGCATGCTCGCGGGGGCGCGCGGCGAGCCGGACGCCGCGATCGCCGCGTATCGCCTGGCGCTCGCGCGCGATGCGTCGCTCGCGACGGCGCAGAACAATCTCGCCTGGCTGCTCGCAACCCACCCGGATCCCGCGAAGCGGAATCCCGCGGACGCGGTGTCCCTCGCGGAGGCCGCGGTGCGCGCGAGCGCGCGCAACGCGCCTGCGCTGCTCGACACCTTCGGCGTCGCGCTCGCCGCCGCGGGCCGCTTCGAGGAGGCCGAGGCCGTGCTCGCCGAGGCCCGGGAGCGCGCGCGGGAGGCCGGCGACGCCGCACTCGGCGCCGAGCTCGAACGCCACCTCGCGCAGGTGCGCCGGCGCGAGGCCCCCGCGAGCTGAGACGAGGTCTAACGAGGCTCCGCGTCAGACCCACGAGGCATGCAAGCCGACGAAAATCGCAAGCCGCTTCGGCGCGCAGCGAGGCGCAGCCGAGCGGAGAGCGGGTGGGGCCGGGCCGCTCCCGGACCGGGACTCGCAAGGCCCGGCGCGCAGCGAGGCGCAGCTTCGCTAAGTGGGGTGGTCCGGGCTATGCCCGGACCGGGACCACAAGGCTAGGCCAGCGGGCGGAAGCGCGGCAGCACGACACCCGCGGCCGGCTCGTCCCAGACCAGCTCGAGCGGCATGTCGATACGCAGCTGCTCGGGCCTCGCGCCGAGCAGATTGCTGATCAGGCGCGCGCCCGGAGCGTCGTCGAACTCGACGACGACGACGCTGTAGGGCACGTCGGCGGCGATCTGCGGGATCGCGGGATGATGCACGTTCGTGTAACTGAACACGCGCGCGCGCCCGGAGATCGGGATCCATTCGGAGCGGGTGTCGCCGCAGTGGCGACAGCCGGGCATCGGCGGGTTGCGAAAACGCCCACAACCCAGGCAGCGCTGGAAGCGCAGCTCGCGCTTCGCGCAGAAGTCCCAGAACTCCTGCGTGTGCAGATCGGGATTCAGCGATGCGAGCTCGGCGAGCAGCGCCACGTCACCTCCGCAACAGGATCGAGCTGCTGGGCAGATTGGTCGGCCCGGCAGTCACGAGCGCGATTTCTGCGTCCGGCACCTGGCTGCTCGAGACCCCGCGCAGTTGGCGCACGGCCTCGGCGACGTGCGTGAGGCCTAGCAAGTAGACCTCCGAGAGGTTCCCGCCGTGGGTGTTGACCGCGAGCCGGCCGCCCTCGAAGTAGATCCCGCCGTCCTCGACGAAGCGGCCGCCCTCGCCGGGCTTGCAGAAGCCATAGTCTTCGAGCTGCAGGATCACCATGCCGCTGAAGTGGTCGTAGAACAGCGCGACGTCGACGTCCTTGGGGCCGACACCGGCCTGCGCGTAGAGGCGTTTGGCCAGCTGCGCGTGCCCGGCGCTGGTGTAGAGATCCTCGGGCTGGTTCTGCATCGTGAGTCCCTGGCCCCAGAGCGAGTCGCCGCCCTGCGCACCGGCCATCAGGTAGACCGGTCGCTGCCGGCAGTCGCGCGCGCGCGCGGCACTCGTCACCAGGATCACGCCGCCGCCGTCGTTCTCCTGGCAGCAGTCGTAGAGCCGAAACGGATCGGCGATCAGGCGCGAGGCCTGGTGCTCCTCGATCGAGAGCGGCGTGCGCTTCAGCGCGAGCGGGTTGCGCAGCGCGTGCCGGCGCGTCGTCACTGCGACCTCCGCGAGCTGGCGCGAGGTGGTTCCGAAGCGGTGCATGTGCCGGCGCAACAGCAAAGCGAAGAACTGGACCGGAGACACCAGTCCGAAGGGGCGATGGAAATCGCTGTACGGGTTCGAGGCCACCTGCTTCGAGCCATAGGAGGCCCCGAAGCGCGCGTGCGCCGGCTGCGTGATGATCTTGTAGACCATCACGACCTGCGCGAGGCCCGCGTGCACCGCCGCGGCAGCATTCGCGATCGCGGCGCAGGTGCCGCCGCCCCCGCCGCCGAAGACGAGATTCGAAAAGTTGACGTTCGGGATCCCGAGGCTCGGCGCGAGGAAGCTCGGGTCGTTGGCGTCGACCGAGTAGGAGCAGAAGCCGTCGACGTCGCGCCGGGCGAGGCCGGCGTCTGCGAGCGCGCGGTCGAGCGCCTCGCCGATCTGCAGCGTCTGGCTGCGCGCGTAGAACTCGCCGCGGCGCCCGTAGTCGCTGAGCCCGACTCCGACGATCGCGGTCTGGTCGCGGAAGCTCACGCGGAAGCGCCCGCCCCGAAGCCGAAGAGCTGCGCGGCGGTGCCGCCGAGGATCGCGCGCTTCTCGGCGTCCGGAAGGCCTTCGAGATTGCGCGCACAGATTTCGTGCGAGTTCGGCCAGGTGCCTTCGGGGTGCGGGTAGTCGCTGCCCCAGAGCAGCGGCTCGAAACCGGTGAAACGCCGGTTGTGGACCCCGACCGGATCGTTCTGGAAGGTCACGTGACACTGGCTGCGAATCAGCTCCGAGGGCTTGCGCGAGAGCTTCGGGCTCGCCCACATCTGGTGCTTCTCGTAGATCTCGTCCGCCTGGGTCATGACCCACGCGAGCCAGGCGCTGCCGGTCTCGACCGTGACGAGACGCAGGCCCGGGAAGCGGTCGAGTGCGCCGCCAGCCGAGAAGTAGAGCAACACGTGGGCGCCATCCAGCTGCGCGCCTAGCAGATAGTTGATCACCGCGCCGCCGGGGCCGCGCTCGACGCGCGGCTCGTGGCCGGTTCCGGCGTGGAAGGTGAGCGGCACCTGCATGCCCTGCGCGACCTCCCAGAACGCGTCGTAGGCGGGGTCGTTGTAGGGGCGCTGCGGGACCTGACAGGGCAGGAACAGCGTGCGGATGCCGATGCGCGCGCAGCGCTGCGCCTCGCGGATCGCCTCCGGAATGTCGAGCATCGGGATGATGCCGGCGGGCGCGAAACGCTCCGGGTGGCCCGAGAAGACTTCGGCCGCCCAGTCGTTGTAGGCGCGCGCGAGGGCCAGCTGCAGCTCGGGGTCCGGCGTCGAGAAGCTCGACTGCAGCGAGAGCGTCGGATAGATCACCTCGGCCGCGATGCCGTCGCGGTCCTGGTCGCGAATCCGCAGCTTCGGGTCCCAGCCGCCGGCCTGGGCGCGCTCGAGCGCCTCGCCCTCGAGCGCCACGCGCCCTTTCGGCAGCTTGCGCGGTCGCAGGCCCTCGACGATCAGCGACGGCACGCCGTCGACCTCGCCGACGTGAGGCGCGCGCGCGCGCAGCCGGCTCGGCATGCGCTCTGCGAACAGCTCCGGCGGCTCGTTCACGTGGGAGTCCGCGGACACGAAGCGGAAGCCGGAAAGGGAATCGGGCATCGTCGTTCTCCTTCGCGCTAGGCGCTTGCGGCGGGGATGCTGCCGCGAAGTACAGTGCGCTCCCCGACCCGCTCGATGGTTGCGCGCACGCCGGTGCGTTGGCGCTCGAATCGCATCGCGCGCGGGATGCGGCTGGTCACCAGAACCTCGCCATCCTCGGTCGCGAGATCCCAGAGCTCGGGATCGACCGCGGGTCCCGCGCCGGCTTCGGTTTCGACTGCGAGGGCCGGCCCCAGCAAACACATGCGCAGCGGGCGCAGGCCCGCGGCCTCCAGGCGCAGGACCGCGTCCGGACGTGCCAGCACGCAGGGGACCCGAGACAGCAGTGCCTTGAGATCCGCGCCCAGCGCCGCGAGGCCGTCGAGCACGGCCGCGTCGATGCCGATCACGGCGCGGAACGAGAGCGTGCGCAGGAACATCGCGCTGCGATAGGCATCGAAGGGCGTGGCGTCGGCGCTCGAGAGCTGGCCCCCGAGCGAGAGCAAGGCGAGCTCGAGCGGCCAAAAGTACGGCGCCTCCGGAAGCCGCGAGAGAAACAACACCCGGTCTCCCGCGCGCAGGCCGAGCTGCTCGAGGAAGCGCCGCGCGGCCGCGACATCGGCCCGGAGCTCGGCCTGCGAGATCTCCCAGGTCAGCGCCTGATCCCCGATCAGGAATCGGCTGACGCCCCACAGCGGAGCGGCTTCGATCTGTCGCGAGCTCATCTTCCTCCCCCGTCCGCGGCTCAGGCCTTCGCGACGCGCGGAATCTTGTGCGGCGGTCCCAGCGCGAGCAGCTCCGCGTTCGGCACCAGCAGCACCTCGGGCTCGACGCCGACCGACTTGTGCACCGAGGCAGCTATGCGCTGCGCGAGCTCGGGCAGCCGCGGCTCGCCCGCATAGCCCACGCGCAGGCGCAGGCGCTCGACGTCGCGCGAGCGCCGGATGATCTGGAACAGACCGGCGGAGCTCTCTTCGACCGCCTCGACCGCCTGCCAGACGTCGCGCGGCAGCACCGAGCGCCCGGCGACGCGCACCTCGTCGCCCTTGCGCCCGAGGGTCCAGAGTCGCGCGTGCGTGCGCCCGCAGCGGCAGCGCGCGCGTGTCAAGCGGTCGAGATCGTCGGAGCGGTAGCGGATCATCGGAAATACGCGGTTCGTGAGCGAGCTCGCGACGAGCTCGCCGACCCCGCCGTCGCTGACCTGGGTCGCGTCCTCGTGACCGCGCGCGTCCGGATCGATGCATTCGTAGTAGCCGCTGTCCTCGTGCACGTGCATGCCGTCGCGCTCGCGGCATTCGAAGGCCGCACCGACGTCGCCCGCGCTCGAGTGCTCGTAGATCGGGACGCCCCAGCGCAGCACGTTCTGGCGCGCGCGCGCGCCGAGCGGCTCGCCCGCGAAGATCACCGCGCGGAAGCTCGAGAACACCTCGCGCAAATCGACGCCGCTGCGCTGCTCGAGCTCCGCGAGGCCGAGCAGCAGCGGGCCGCTCACGGTGTACATCGCGGTCGGCCGGTAGCGGCGCACGAGCTCCACCCAGCGAGGCAGCTCGAGCGGGGTGTGCTCGAAGAGCAGCGGCACCGCGCCGAGGCTGTGCGGCAGCGTGAAGATCGGGCCGCGGAACGTGAACATACACACGACGAAGGCATCGCCCGGCTTTACTCCGAGCTCCCAGAAATCGCGCGCGAGGCCGGAGCTCGACCCGCCGCCGCGCCAGCTCTCGGGCACCAGGGTCGGATCGCCGGTGGTGCCGGAAGTCGAGTGGATCGCCGTGACCTCCGACGGCTCCACGCAGAGCAGGCCGCCGTAGGGATCGCCGTGCTGATCGCGATAGGCGCGGATCGCGTCCTTGTCGATGAAGGGGATGCGCGCGCGGAAATCCGCGAGGCTGCGGATCTCGCTCGGGTGTACGCCGGCCTCGCTCCAGAGCTTGCGGTAGAGCGGCGAGCGCTCGTAGGCAAAGGGCAGCAGCTCGAGCAGCAGCTGCTCCTGGCGCGCCTCGAGTTCGGCGCGCGACTGCGTCTCGATCTCGGGCTCGAAGTAGCGGTCCAGTGCTGCGTCCATGATCGGGGCGGCCATGCTATCAGAGGGCGCGCACCGGTTCCGAACTCCCGGGCTGCTAGCCTTGTGGTCCCGGTCCGGGCGCAGCCCGGACCAC
>CAYTJA010000083.1:0-2137 GCA_964437835.1 uncultured Spirochaetales bacterium | reverse complement strand
CGCTCGGCGCGCAGGCGCAGCTGCTCGGGGCTCTCCTCGCCGGTCACGTAGAGCACGCGCCCGCGTTGCTCGAGGCCCGCGGCGATCTGCAGCGCGAGCGTCGACTTGCCGACCCCCGGCTCACCGCCCAGCAGCACGACCGAGCCCGGCACCAGCCCGCCGCCGAGCACGCGGTCGAGCTCGGGCACGCCTGTCGCGAGGCGCGGCGCGGCCAGCGCGTCGATCTCGACCAGCCGGCGCGGCCCGCCGCCCTGCGCCGCGGGTGCGGCGGCAACCGCGAGCAGATCCTGGCGCGGGGCGATTTCCGCGCCGCCGCCCTCGGGTTCCTCGACCAGACTCTCCCACGCGAGGCAGGCAGGGCAGCGCCCGAGCCAGCGCGGGTGATGTGCGCCGCACTCGGTGCAGGCGTAGACGCTGCGGGGACGTGCCACGGCGGCGCAGTGTAGCGGCGAAGCGCTGTCAACCCTCTCGCGGCGCGTTGGTTGACAGCGCGGGTCGAGACTGCGTACGCTGGCGCCTTTCCCAGCATTTCCGAGGAGGTGGAACCGATGTCCGCATCGACGCAGGCTCCGGACGTCTACGCGAGCCTCGCCGCCCGCGCGCTGCGCGGGGAAGCCCCGAGCCAGGCCGAGGCGCTCTGGATCCTCGACGGCGAGGGCGTCGAGCTGCTGCCGCTGCTGCAGGCCGCCTATCAGCCGCGCGCGGCGCACTTCGGGCGCCGCGTGATGGTGCACGTGCTGAACAACGTGCAGAACGGGCTCTGCCCGGAGGACTGCGGCTACTGCTCGCAGTCGCGCGATTCGTCGGCTCCGATCCGCAAGTACGGGCTGAAGAGCGAGGCGGAGATCCTCGCGGGCGCCGAGCAGGCCGCGCGCGCCGGCGCGACGCGTTACTGCATGGTGGCCTCCGGGCGCGGGCCGACGCTCGCGCGCACGCGGGAGCTCGCGCGCCTGATCCGGAGCGTCAAGCAGCGCTTCCCGATCGAGGTCTGCCTCTCGGTCGGGCTGCTCGACGAGGAGCGCGCGCAGATCCTCGCCGACGCCGGACTCGATCGCCTCAATCACAATCTGAACACCAGCGAGTCGCACTACGCCGAGATCTGCTCGACGCACAGCTTCGCGGATCGCGTGCGCACGCTCGTCGCGGCGCGCAAGTGCGGCATCGAGACCTGCAGCGGCCTGATCCTCGGCATGGGCGAGGGCAGCGCCGACGTCGTCGAGGTCGCGTTCCGGCTGCGCGAGCTCGAGGTGCCGTCGATCCCGCTCAACTTCCTGGTGCCGATCGAGGGCAATCCGGTCCAGGGCGACGGCTCGCTCGACCCGCAGCGCTGTCTGCGCGCGCTCTGCATGCTGCGGTTCGTGAATCCCCGCGCGGAGATCCGGATCTCCGCGGGCCGCGAAGGACACCTGCGCGGGCTGCAGAGCCTCGCGCTGTGGCCGGCGAACTCGCTCTTCGTCGAGGGCTATTTGACGACGCGCGGCGACGCCGTCGACGAGACCTATCGCATGATCTGGGACGCCGGCTTCGAGGTCGACGGCAATCCGCTCTACGACTCCCTGCTCGCGGCTCCCGCGGGCGAGCCGCGGACGAGCGGCTTCCGCCTGCCCGGCGGCGACGGCCAGGTGCTGCGGCCCGAGCTGCGCCGCGCGAGCGAATGAGCGTCGATGCGATCGCGCGCGAGGTTCTGAGCGGGATTCACGCGCGCGGCACCTATCGCCGGATGCGCGTGCTCTCCGGCGCGCAGGGCCCGCGCATGCGCGTCGACGGCCGCGACGTGCTGCTCTTCGCGGGCAGCAACTATCTCGACCTCGCGCAGCATCCGGAGCTGGTCGAGGCCGCCGCGCGCGCGGCCCGCACGCACGGCTGCGCGGCCGGCGGCTCGCGCCTGATCAGCGGGAATCTCGAGCTGCACGAGGCGCTGGAGGCGGAGCTCGCGAGCTTCTTCGGCTGCGAGGCCGCGCTCTGCTTCAGCACCGGCTACATGGCCAACCTCGGCGTGATCCCGGCGCTCGCCGGCGCAGGCGATCTGGTGCTCTCCGACGAGCTGTGCCACGCCTCGATCATCGACGCCTGTCGACTCTCGCGCGCGGAGGTCCGGGTGTTCCGCCACGCGGATCTCGACGCGCTCGAGTGCTGC
>CAYTJA010000082.1:0-4857 GCA_964437835.1 uncultured Spirochaetales bacterium | reverse complement strand
AGCAGCGCCACGCCCACGCTCGTCAACACGATCGGCAGGATGTCGACGAGTTCGAGCAGGAGGTCCAACGGGGTCGCCTCCGGCTCCTCGAGCAGCTCGATGCCGAGCAGCAGCAGGATGCCGCAGAGCACGGCTGCGATCGCGAGCGTCTTGGTGCGTGAGTCGAGCATCTCGCTCATGTTGCAGCTCCTCTGCTTCTCCGGAGTCTGGCGTCGCCCGGCGCGCTGGGCACCGGGCGACGCCTCCCCGATCTCTAGCGCCCTAGGGCTGCGGCAGCAGCGCGCAGCGCGAGTCGAAGTTGCAGCCCTCGAGCTGCACGGCAACGCCGCTCGCGGGCTTCACCTCGAGAAAGAAGCCGATGCCGCGGGCGTAGTACTTGCGCCCGATCGCAGCGGGTTCGATCGGCGAGAACTCGTCCGTGACGATGCAGTCTCCAGCCGCACAGAGCAGCTCTGCGAGGCCCTGCGGGACGAAGGCATCGAGCTCGGCATCGGCGCCGTAGGCGTAGGTCGTGGAGCGGATCGAGGCCGCATCCTCGGCGTTACCGGGTGCCCATTCCTGACGATGGGTCGTGCCTGCGACCGGAGTGCCCGGCATCTGGGTGCCTGCCTGGGCGCCGTCTTTGCCCGCCTTGAAGGAGCCCGCGATATCGACGAGCTCGGCCTCGAGGGGCTGGTCGCCCTCAATGAACTCGAAATCCCGCACGCTCTCGCCACAGTAGTCCACGGTTCCGTCCAGCCGCTGCCCGTACCAGTCGTCGGTGTCCTCGTGAAGCAGGCCATCGATCTCGACCCGGTCGTTCACGACCACGCAGGTCACGCCCTCGATCCGCTTGGTCTTGTCCAGCACCTCGCGCCGGATCGTCTCGCCCGCGCCCGCGTAGTCCCAGAGATTCCCGATTCCGAGCGGGAAGTAGGGGTTCACGACCGAGGGATGCGCGAAGTCGGAGGCGAAGAGCGCCGGATCGAAGTTCGAGTCGTAGCGCTCGTCGCCCAGCGCGTCACACAGGTCCTCGCGGCTGTCGAGCTGTTCCTCGCACAGCTCGAGCCCCTCGCGGCGATTGCTCCTGGCCTCGCGGATGCACTCGCGCTGCTCGTCCTCTTCCGCATTGGTGCAGATCGCCCTGGCCGTGAAGTCGTCGTCGCGCACTTCGTGGCTGCAGGCCTGGGCCTGGAGTGCGGCGACCTGCGTGCAGGGACCCTCGTCATCCTCCCCCTCAGCAAGAGCCGCAACGGGTCCGATCCCGAATGCGAGTCCGAACGTCACTGCAGCCGAGAAGCCAAGCACCCGACGACGCTGCGGGTGATTCCACCCTTTCAGAGTTCCGATTCGAATCTGTGTTGCCATCTTCCCTCTCCTTTGCGGATTGTCCACCGCCAGCGGATGCCGCGACGTCGCGGCGCGCGGGCTGCGGTCCCCGTTTCAAAAGGAGTACGGCTCGCGCCGAATCCACTCCATTGGCCTCATGTCCTAGGACTCAGGTGTAGTGCGCCGGGGATGCGGCTGGCTATTGGCGGAATGACATAGGCACACGGCGCGCCGGGCGAGCGGGACCCCACTCGCGGCGCTGGATCGCACAGCACACCGCGCCGCCGATCAGTACAGCGGCGACCATGCGCTGGTGCGCAGCAATCGGCTCTGCCACTGATCGCGATACTTTAGAGCCGTGCTCATGTAGGAATTCGGCCCCTTCTGCTCGGGCGGCGTCTCGTGCGTGAGCAGGTGCAGCAGCACCTGCGGATCGAGCACCTTCTGCCACAGGATGGCCTCGCGGCGCAGGTGCGTGCCGTGAGCCACCTGAAAGCAGGCCTGGATGTCGAGCAGGCGCTTGCCGACTTCGTAGCGGCTCAGCACCTGGTAGTAGTCGACGTCCCACATCCGGATGTAGTCGTCGAGGGTCGATTCCGGCCAGCCCGTGTCCTCCATGAAGAGCGTCAGCTCGTGGCTGCGCGCATCGGTCGGGACCGTTGCGAAGTCGACGCTCTGGAGCGGCGACCAGTGGACCGGCAACAGCAGCTTCCCGCTCACATCGTGACGCAGCTGATCGAGCTGCGTCATGAATGCCTGCAGATCGCCGTGCTGGATGCGCCGCGCGAGCCGCTCCCAGGCTGCGCCGTCGCGGATCGCGGTGAGCGTGACCACCTGGTAGGACATCCCGCTGCCGTGCGCGTGGTGCGCGTAGTAGAGCAGCCGTGCGTCGTCGCCCTGCGCCAGCGTGCGCATCCAGCCGTCGCGGATCGCCGCTTCGAAGCCGGCTTCGAGCTGTCCCTTGACCTTGTGAGTCTCGTGCAGGAACAGCATGTGGACCTCGCTCATGTCAGTGAGCCTGGGCCGGCTCCAGGTGCGCGATCTTGACCCGCTCTCCGCCCTGGAAGCGATGGTCGCTGAAGATCCCGTTGTGAACGGCCGTCTCGGGCAGGCTCCAGCGGTTGCCCGAGCGCCGCCCGAGATCCACCAGGGACTCCCCGGCCAGCGCGAGGGTGACGCGCAGCCGCGTCACCTGGAGCGCGCTCGAGTCCTCCGGCGTCAGCGCGCGGAAGCTCCGGGCACTGGACTGCAGCGCGGCCCGGTGGCGCGCCGCGAGCTGCGCGGGAGCAGCGCCGGTGATGAGCAGGTTTGCGCCGCGAAACGGGACGAAGGTGAGCTGCGCTTCCACCAGCCCGCCCTGGGTCCTGCCGCGGGCCTCCAGCTGCCAGGCGTCGATGCCGCCTACGACCACGCGCTTCGACTGCTTCACCTCGAGCTGCGCCTCGTCGCGCGCTTTCGCAACCCAGGTCTCGGCGGCCCGCGCGACGTCTCCCGGCGGCACGTCTGCGCTCAGGAACACGATGGCTTCGCCGCGCGGCTCGGCCGCGCCGACGGCCCGATTGCTATTCGACTGCCTCCAGCCCGGCGGAAAGCGCAGTGTGAAGCCCAGCTCTGGATGCAGGAAGCGATCTCCCTGGAAGACTCCGGACTCGACGCGCTGGCCGATCGGAAGGCCGTCGATCTGGCGCAGCAGGGCTTCGCGCGGATCGGAGCGCGACGCGTCGCGCTGCCAGCGGATCTCCCGCGCGCGCACGGCGTTCGCCGCGGCGCGCTCCTCGGAGCCCGGGTGCGTGTCGAAGAAGCCCGGCGCGCGCGTGGTCGCCTGACTCAGCCGCTCCAGCTGGCCGAGGCTGGTGAGGAAGGTCGACAGCCCCATCGGGTCGTAACCCGCGGCCGCGCACAGGATCTGGCCGCCCTCGTCGGCATCCCGCTCCATCTCGCGGCTGTAGGCCGCGAGCTTCGCGCCGCGTGCCCGCGGCAGCATCAGCGCAGGCGTGCTCTTCTCGAGGCCCTGTTGGGCGGCGGCATGGCGGTGCGCCGCGTGGGTGATCTCGTGGCCGATCACGCAGGCGAGCTCGTCCTCGCTGTTCGTGAGCGCGAGCAGCCCGCGCGAGATGAAGATGTAGCCGCCGGGCAGTGCGAAGGCGTTGGGCTCCACGAGGTCCGCGACGAAGAACTGGTACTCGAAGCCCCGGATCGGAATTCCGCGCAAGAGCTTGCGGCCGATTCCGTCCACGTATGCGACCAGGGCGGGATCTTCGAGGATCCCCATCTCGGATCGCACCGCCGCTGAGCTCTCGCGCCCGACGCGTGCGTCGTCGGACTCCGTGAGCAGCACGGTCTTCCGCGGCTTGCTGGCCGCTGGCCCAGCAGGGCCCGCACAGGCCGCGAGGAAAAGTGCTAGGCCGGCGAGAAAGGCACAGCGGAGCAGCAGCGAACCGAGCGACATCCGGGGACTCAGGGCAGCCCTTTCATCCATTCGCCGTCGGCCAGCCAGTGCGCCTTGAAGCGCGCGAGCAGGCCGGTGTACTCCAGCGTCTCGAGGTGATTCTCGACCAGGTTCAGCAGCAGCGGAGCGTCGGGCGGGACCGCGATGCCCAGCGGCTCCACGGTGAAGGGCGTCGCGAGGGCCCGCAGCCCGGCCTCCGGATGCTGCCAGGCCAACAGCGAGCAGACCAGGTGATCCGCCAGCAGCGCGTCGACCTCTCCGGCGATCAGCATGCGCACGGCCGCATCGTAGTCGGCGACGCTGACCAGCTCGCTCCTGGGCAGGATCTCGCGCACGAACCTCTCGCTGGTGGAGCTGGCGACTGCGGCATAGCGACGCCCGGCGACGTCGAGAGCCCTGGGATCCTCGACGTCGCTGATTTCGCGCGAGCGCGCGAGCACCGACATGCCCGAGACGAAGTAGGGCCCGGCGAAGGCCACGCGAGCGTTGCGTTCGGGCGTGATGCTGAGCCCGGAGATCACGAGATCCGCCTCGCCGCGCTCGAGGCTGGCGAGCAGGTCGGCGAAGGGGCGCACCACGGTGCGCAGCTCGAGGCCCATCGCGGTCGCCAGCGCGCGGACGATGTCCACCTCGAAGCCGACCACCTCGCCGCGGCCGTCGCGCAGGTTCAGCGGCGGCCGATCGGCGGACAGGCCGACGCGCAGCTCGCCGCTCGCGAGGATGCGCTGGAGTCGCGCGTCCGCGGCGGGACGCGCCTCGGACCAAGGCGACAGCTGACAACCCGCGAGCAGCAGCGGAGCCAGGCAGACGAGCGATCGCAGCACTCCGGGCCTCCTTCGGGATTTCGCGAACGGGAGCGCCGACGATGCCGCTTCGGAGCCCTGCCGGCAAGACACTCTGCCCAGCCCCCGGTGTCGCGTGTCGCGGGGATCGGGTCGAGCTCGGGCCACTAGCCTTGTGGTCCCGGTCCGGGCGCAGCCCGGACCACCCCGCTTCGCTCGGCTGCGCCTCGCTGCGCGCCGGGCCTTGCGGGTCCCGGTCCGGGAGCGGCCCGGTCCCACCCGCACTCCGCTCGGCTGCGCCTCGCTGCGCGCCGAAGC
>CAYTJA010000081.1:0-1654 GCA_964437835.1 uncultured Spirochaetales bacterium | reverse complement strand
CGTCCTCCGGAGCCCTGCGGAGGGTGGAGGCCTCCGGAGTGCGGGAGGCTCCGGCCCGCAGGCGGGCCCCGAGCGCGACCGGGCCGCGGCGACGGCGCGCTCGGTTGCGAGCATGGTGGCACCGATCGATGTCGATCGCTGGGCTACCGCGTTCGCTCCGGCCATCGAGTTCGCCGACGTGCGGATCGTCGGGTTGGGGTCTGTGCACGGAACCAAAGAACTGCTGCGGGCTATCGGTGGCATGCTGGACCTCGTTGAAAATCTCACCACTCGGCTCGACCACATCTTTGATTTGCGATCCGACGCGCTTCTCATCCACTGGACGAACTTCGGCACGGACCGCGCCAGCGGTGGTGCTATCGAGCGCAACCTTTGCCTGCTGTGGATCTTCGGAGCCGATGGCCTGCTGACGCGCTGGGAGCAGTTCGAGGCCGATCGCGACGCCGAGGCGCTCGCCCGCTTCGACGAGATTGTCGGCGCTACAGATCGCGCGCCCGCCCTCCGTCATTCCCGCGAAGGCGGGCATCCAGAAGTTCGGATGGATTCCCGCCTTCGCCATTATGACGAACAGTTCGATGCGCCAGAGTGCCCCGTCCGGCGCCGCGTGCGAGCGAACGCCGCGACCGCGAGCGCGGCGCGGATCAACACCGCGATCACTGGCGGGCAAGGCGACGCGCTCCCCACCTTGTTTGCCGGCGACTTTGAGGCCGTGGAGCATACTACCGGCGCGGTCTACGATCGGGGGGGAGCGCTGTTCTCGCTTCGCGCTCTGCTGAGCGCTAGGGACCCGGCGTATCGGGAGGAGCCGCTGGCAGCCCTCGGCGACGTGCTCGCGCTGTGTCGCGCTTCATGGTCGGCGCGCGGGTTTGCCAGCGGCAAGTTCGACGTCGGCGCCTACGAGAGAGAGGGGATAGACCTGATCGAGGTCGATGCGCAGGGACGACGCCGGCGGGTAGAGCGCTTCGCCGTCGACCGCTTAGGCGACGCCGTCGCCCGCTTGTACGAGCGCTACGCCGAGCTTCTCCCCGACGGTCCGGAACGCGCCCGCGCCGCGGCGACGGCGCGCTCGCTCGCGGCGATGGCCGGACCGGCCGACGCCGACCGCTACGCAACGGCAATCGCAGCCGCCGTCGAGGTCGTCGACCACCGGACCTTGGGGACCTGGTCCGGCCGAGGGGCGGAAGTGTTCTTGCAGCACATCCGCTCCTTGCTCCTGCTCGCCGAGGATGCCGCGATGCGCGAGGACGACATCCTCGCCCTGCGCTCCGATGCGCTGCTCGTGCGCTGGACGAACTTCGGCACCGTCCGCGCCAGCGGCGGCGCCTACGAGAGACTGTTCCTCTTGCTCCGGGTCTTCGGGACCGATGGCCTTGCGACGCGCATCGAGTACTTCGACGCCGATCGCGACGCCGAGGCGCTCGCGCGCTTCGACGAGCTCGCGGCCGAGGCCCCGGCCCTGCGGCGCCGCGTGCGAGCGAACGCCGCGATCGCGATCGCCGCACGCACGGACGCTGCGGTTGCGGTCCGAGACGCCGACGCGCTCACCAACCTGTACGCCGATGAGTCCGAAGCCTTGGATCATACGACCGGCACCACGTGGGACCGGCAGGGGTTGGTCGCCACATGGCGCTCCTTGCTGCGGGCTCGAGACCCG
>CAYTJA010000080.1:0-53228 GCA_964437835.1 uncultured Spirochaetales bacterium | reverse complement strand
CCGTAGGTCTCGACGCGCAGGTGATCTTTCGCGACCCGCTCGCCGCCGAAGAGGTCGGTCTGACCCTCGTCGCCTCGCCGCGTGTAGATCTTCACGGCAGCCGAGTATAGGCGCGCCGCCGCGCTCGCCTGATCCGATCGGCGGCCGTGCGCGCCCCATACGGTGGGCGGCTGCGCGCGCCTGATCCGATGGCGGCCGCTCCGGCCTATCCGGCGGGCTGCGGCGACAGCTCGAAGCGCGCGATCTGGCTGCGCACGTAGCGGCGACACAGGCTGCGCAGCGCGAGATCCGGCGCGCTGAACATCACCCCCATCCCGACCGCGCGCCGCCCGCGCCCGTCCTCGACCTGGCGCCAGGCGAAGACCACTTCGATCTCCACGCGAGCTCCGCCGAGGATCTCCGGCAGCAGCAGCTCGGCGCGGTGCCCGGGCTCGAGCGGCGGGTCGGTCGCGAGATAGGCGCCGCCCGCGGAGACGTCGAGCATGCGCACCGACTGCTGCCGCGGGCCTCCGGGCCGCATCTCGATGACTTCCGCAGCGGCGTCGATCGGCGCCCGCAGATCGAGGCGGAACTCGCCCTCGTCGTCGAATGCCAGCGCGGCCTGCACCGCGAAGCGCAGGTCGGAATCCGCGCAGGGCTGCCGGATCCCGAGGCGTGCGCCGCTGCGGCCCCAGGCCGCGAGATCCTCCGACAGGGACGCGACCGGCAGCAGCCGCGAGGCGGGCAGGCTGAACAGGCGCGGCAGACGCGTCTCGTCGGCGCCGAGAGCCGAGGCCGGCAGCAGCACCGCCCCGACGCGCTCGGATTCCTGGCGGGTCAGCAGCGCCGCTTCGTCGAGCGCCGGCGCGTAGAGCACGTCGACCCCGAGCTCGAGCAGGCGCAGCGCGAGTGCCCCGAGCCCCTGGCCCGCGTCGTCCGCAGCCACCGCGTAGCGCTGATACTCCACACTCGACCCCTTCGGCGGGCGCCCCGGTCGAATTGAGGCCCGCGCTCCGGAATCGCGCGACGGTGGGCTCAGCTCGCCTCGCGTCGCTCGAGCTCGGCATCGACGAGGCGTTCCAGCTCGGGATCCAGGGGAGCCGATCCGGCAGGTCCCTCCGGGAGTCGAGTCTCGCCGCGGGCCCCGCGCGTCTGCCGCGCCAGGAAGAACGCGATCCCGGAGCCGCCGGCGGCGAAGGCCAGCGCCGGCAACAGGTAGGCCGCGAGCCCGATCCCCTCCGCGCGGGGCGCCGAGAGGATCACGTCCCCGTAGCGCTCGAAGAGCTCGGCCTCGACCTGCTCCCGGCTGCGTCCCGAAGCCGCCTGCACCAGGATCCAGCTGCGCAGCTGTTCGGCCTCCCCGCTGGTGCAGTCGGCGAGCGTGCGACCGGGACAGAAGGGGCTCATCAGATCGCTCCAGAGCGCGTAGCCCCAGCTGCCCTCGGCCGCGCGCGCGACCGGCTCCGCGGCCCGGGCGAGTCCGGGCACGGCCAGCGCGAGAGCCGCGAGGCAGAGCCCGGCGCCGAGCGCGAGCGTCAGTCCGCTGTGCCGAGCGCGGCGCGAAATTCGGTTCACCACTCGTCCTCCTTGCGGCCGGCTCGCGATGCGACTCGAGCGGCCAGCTCTCGAAAGGCGACACCCGCGGGTGTCGCCGCAGCGGCCCCGCTCGCGCAGGGGCGACCCGCGTCGAGCGCCAGGGCCAGCGCGCGATCGAAGGGAATCCGCGCGAGCACCTCGACGCCGAGCGTCTGCGAGAGTTCCGCCACCCCGCTCTCGCCGAAGAGCGGCAGCGCGCGATCGCATCCCGGGCAGTGCTGCGAATCCATGTTGAGCACGAGCCCGAGCAGCGGAATCCGCGCCTCGCGGGCACGCCACAGCGAGCGCTCGACCTGCAGCAGCGCGACGCCCGAGGGAATCGCCACCGCGAGCGCTTCGCAGCGGGGCAGCAGCTGCGCGAGCGCCGGCAGGCGATCGGCGCCGGGCGCGAGATCGGCGATCAGCAGATCGAGCGTGCCCCAGCGCGTCCCGGCGAGCAGGTCCGCGAGCGCGGCCTGCTCGAGCGCGCTGCGCAGTCCGGCGGCCTCGCCGGCCGGCCCCTCCCATGCGAGCGGCTGATTGCCCTGCAGCAGGAAATCCAGGCTCTGGACCAGGACGCCGCCGGGTCCAGCCACGGGCAGCAATTGTTCCCCCTGCGCCGCGACCGGGCGACCGCGCAGCCCCAGCATGCTCGCGAGCGAGGGGCCCTGCAGATCTGCGTCGAAGAGCCCGACGCGCAGGCCGCGGTCGCTGAGCGCGAGCGCGAGCTGCACCGCGACCGCGCTCTTGCCGACGCCGCCCTTGCCACTGAACACGCAGAGCACGCGTTCGACGCCCGCGAGGCCCGCCGCAACCCGGGCGCGGACCTGCTCGAGGCTCTCGAACTCGGGCGGCGCGAGCGCGCTCAAATGTCCCAGGTCAGCTGCAGCGGACTCACGGCGCGGCTGCCGCGCTGGCGCACGAGCTGCCGCGGCGGATCCGCGACGACCCGGGAATCGGGCGGAATCGACGTCATCACCCAGACGTTGCCGCCGATCACGCTGCCGCGCCCGATCACGGTGTCGCCGCCGAGGATCGTCGAGCCCGCGTAGATCGTGACGTCGTCCTCGAGGGTCGGATGCCGCTTGACGCCGCGCAGCTGTTCGCCGTGGCGCGGCGAGATCGCTCCGAGCGTCACGCCCTGATACAGCCGCACGCGGTCGCCGATCTGGCAGGTCTCGCCGATCACGACACCCGTGCCGTGGTCGATGAAGAAGCGGCTCCCGATCGCCGCACCCGGGTGGATGTCGATGCCGGTGCGATCGTGCGCGTGCTCGCTCATGATTCGCGGCAAGACCGGCACGCCCTGCAGCTGCAGCTCGTGCGCGATGCGGTAGGTCGCGATCGCCAGCGTCGAGGGGTAGGCGACCACGATCTCGGCGAAGCTCTTCGCGGCCGGGTCGCCCTCGAAGGCGGCCTCGACGTCTCCGGCGAGCTGCGCCCGGATCTCGGACAGGCGCCGCAAGAAGTGCACGACGACGGCCTCGACCTCGACGCCGTCGGGCAGCGCCACGCGCTGGAGCAGACGCGCGAGGCGCTGGGCCAGCGCCGGGACTTCGGAGCGCAGTGCGGAGCGATCGCGCTCGAGCAGGACCAGCCGGCGCGTCCGCTCGAGCCAGTCGATCACCTCGGAGCGGTCCGGAAGGCCCAGAGCCGCGGCCTTGGTGAGCGAGTCATCGGCGCTGGTCGACAGCGCCGCAATGGTCTCGCTGAGGACCTCCTCGAGGCGATCGGACGACATGCGGGCTCCTCGGGGCGCGGCGAACCCGGATTCTAGCGGGTTCCGAGCCGCGGGATGCAACTAGCCGATGGCCCGAAACCCCAAGGAGTGGTACTTTCGCAGCGGCCGGTTCCCCCCGACCGCAGATCGATCCTCCCTCGCCTCCCGGGCCGCAGCAGCGCGACCCGAAGGGAGCTGTGCGCCGGGGGTTTCTTGAGCCAGCTCTTCAGTCATTCGCGGCTCACCAGCTTCGAGAGCTGCCCCAAGAAGTTCCAGTTCCGCTACGTGCTGCGCATTCCCGCCGAGAGCGAATCGATCGAGGCCTTCGTCGGGAAACGCGTCCACGAGGTGCTCGAGCGGCTGTACCGCGCCGTCGGTCGCGCGGAGCTGCCGAGCCTCGCGCAGGTGCTCCACCGCTTCGGGCTGCTCTGGGACGAAAGCTACGATCCGCTGCGGATCCGGATCGCGCGCGGCGAGCGCTCGGCATCCGACTATCGGAGTCTCGGCGAGCAGGGGCTGACGCGCTACTACCGCGGCCACTACCCCTTCGACGCGGACGAGACGCTCGCGGTCGAAAAGCGCTTCCACTTCCATCTCGACGGCGGTGGACGCTATGCGGTGCAGGGCATCGTCGACCGGCTCTCCCGCGCACGCGACGGCGCGATCCAGATCCACGACTACAAGACTTCGCAGCGGATCCCGTCTCAGGCCGCGCTCGACCGCGACCGCCAGCTCGCGCTCTACCAGCTCGGCGTCGCGAAGGTCTTCGGAGCGGAGCAGCCCGTGCGCCTCGTCTGGCACTACGTGATGTCCGGGCAGCAACGGAGCTCGCAGCGCTCGCCCGAGGCTCTGGAGCAGGTCCGCAGCCACAGCATCTCGCTGATCGACAAGATCCGCGCCGAGACGCGCTTCGAGCCGCGGCCGAGTCCGCTCTGCGGCTGGTGCGAGTACCAGGCGCTGTGTCCCGCGAGCCTCAGCCACCGCGCGACCGGCGCGCCGCGCAGGATCGCACCGGCAGCGGTCGCGCCGCCGGCCCTCGCAGTTGCACTTGCGGCCGCAGCGCCGCCGCTCGCGGTCCCGGCCCTGTGCGCGCCGCCGGCGGCGATCCCGCGCGCAGCCGCGCGCCGCCGGCGCGCGCGGCCCGTCGTCGACGATCAGCTCTCGCTGCTCTAGGGCGGTGGTCGCGGGGGCCGCTGTATCCTCGCGGCATGCCGCTGCAAATCGAGCGCATTCCGACCCTGCGCGACAACTACAGCTACCTGCTGGTCTGCGACGCGACGCGCGAGGCCGCGATCGTGGATGCGCCCGAGGCGGCGCCGGTGCTGGCGCGCGTCGAGGCTCTGGCTGCGCGCGTCGTCGCGATCCTCTCGACGCATCACCACCCGGACCACTCGGCCGCGAACCCCGAGCTGGCCCGGCGCTTCTCGGCGCCCGTCTACGGGCATGAGAGCGACGCCGATCGACTGCCGGGCTTCAGCCACGGCCTCGCAGCCGGGGACCGCCTGCGCGTCGGCCGCAGCGAGGCGGAGATCTTGTTCATCCCGGCCCACACGCGCGCCCACATCGCCTATCACTTTTCGGCCGACCGCGCGCTCTTCTGCGGCGACACCCTCTTCGCAGGGGGCTGCGGGCGTCTCTTCGAGGGCACGCCGCAGATGATGTACGACGCGATGCGCGTGCTAGGCGCACTCCCGGACGACACGCTCGTCTACTGCGGGCACGAGTACACCCAGGGAAACCTCGCCTTCGCGGCGCAGATCGAACCCGACAACCGCGCGGTGCGCGAGAAATTGCAACGCGTCGCCGCGATCCGCTCTCGCGCCGAGACCGACTGGCATCGGGCCACGCCCGACGAGATGACGGTGCCCTCGACGCTCGCGGACGAGCGCGCGACGAATCTGTTCCTGCGGGCCGCGAGCGCCGAGGAGCTCGGCCGCATCCGCAAGCTCAAAGACGCGTTCTGAAGACCCCGCGCAGCAGCTTGCGCAGCTGATCTCGGAAGCAGCGCTCGCACCAGGCGCTCAGGCGCTGGATTGCGTCGAGTGCGTCGCCCTGCCCGGACCAGTGCGAGCGCACGACGTCCGGATGCACGTGGTTCACGAGCCGCGAGAGCGTGGCCGAGGCGACGAACAGGTCGTCGATCAGCCCGATCGGGCCCAGCAGCAGCCCCGGCAGCAGGTCCAGCGGCGAGAGCACGTAGGCGAGCCCCGCGAGCGCGACGAGCTTCTCGCTCGCGGGGACGCGAGGGTCGCGCAGCAGGCGCGAGATCAACACCGTGAAATCGGGCAGGAACAGCAGCGCGTCGAGCAGGTCGCTGCGCGCACTGCCGCCCTTCGAGACGCGGCCACGCAGCCGGTCATAGACGCGCTGCTCGCGCGGATTCAGCTCGATCGTGATCGGGGCTGTGGGCACGGCTTCCTCGTCAACGCGCGCGGGCCGGAGCCGTGGGCGACAGCTCGAGCACGCCGACCAACGCGCGGCCGTCGAGCTCCGACTCCGGCGAGAGCTCGAAGCCGAGCAGCGCCGCGGCCGTCGGGGCGGTGTCGGTTACCCGCATGCGTGGGATCTGCACTCCACCGCGAATTCCGCGCCCCCAGGCCAGCCAGCCGCCGTCGACCACGCCCGGAAGGTAACCGCCTTCCGCGCGCAGCTCGGAGGGGGCGAGCAGCGGCCCGGCGTCGGCGTCCGTGAAGCGGTAGCCGGCCTCGGCCCGCAGCCCGAACCAGGCGTCGGGATCGACGCCGAGCAGCAGCAGCTCCTCGGCGGAAACGACCCGGAACGCGCGGCTGCGCTGCGCCGCGGCGAGCAGCTCGGAGCGCGCGCGCAGCGCGGCGCGCTCCGAGTTCGCATACACGAAGGCGCTGCCGCCGTTCGAGCGCACCAGCGCGGACCAGCTCGCGCCCGGCGAGAGCAGGCCCGCGCGCGCGAGCAGCGCGTTCGGCGCGATCTCGGTGTGCACCGGGAGCAGCGAGCGCAGGCCGCTGACGATCACGGCCGTCACCCCGAGCGGAACTCCGCGTCCCGAGCACGCGAGCAGCTCGGAGATCCGCGCGTCGGCCGCCGCCGCCGCCGCTCGCGTCTCGGGTGCTCGAAGCCCGAAGCGCAGGGCCGCGCTCTCGAGCCCGGAGAGCTGCAGCAGCAGCAGCGCAGGACCGCGCGGCGCGTCGAGCAGCGCGCATGCGGCTGCGACGAGCGCGGCATCGCGTGCCGCGCCGGGCCGATCCAGCGCCTCGGCGGGGCTCGCGAGCGCCGCTCGCTGCAGGGCCGCGCGCAGCGCCGGATCGGCGCTGTGCGCCGCGGCGTCGATCCAGTGTTCTCCGGCGCGTTCCGGCTCGAGATCGGGCACCAGCAGCGGCAGTGCGGCGCCCTCGGTCGTCGGCCAGTCGAGCGCCGCCACTCCGAGGCCCCGCTCCCTGGCGCGCTGCCAGAGCACGGGCGCGCGCAGCAGACTCGCGTGCGAATAACGCGCGCTGCGAATCCCGCGTGAGCCGATCCGATGCTCGGCGACGATTCCGTGCGCCCCGGGCAGGCGGCCGGTCAGCGCGCTCGCGCTGGCCGGGTAGCGGCTCTCGGGCGCGACGCCCTCCACTGCGAGCGCGGCCGCCCCTGCAGCCGCGAGCCGCGCGAGCAGCGGCATCCCCGCTGGGCCCGACGCGTCGCCCAGGTAGTGCTGCGGCGCGAGCCCCACGAGCCCGATCAGCAGCAGCCGCACCGGGCGCGCGGGCTCCCCGAGGATCTCGGGCAGCACGAAGTCCGCCGCGGGAATCGAGGCAGCATCGCCGCCGCGCGGTGCGCTCGGGGGCGCCGCCGCGCAGGCCGCGACCAGGCTGCCGATCGCGCCGAGTCGCACTGCCCGCGCGAGCGCAGGGCAGCAGGAATCGGCCCTGCGCCGCACGAGCGGCCTTCCCCGGCCGCCGGCAACCCCCGCGCTCAGGTCTTTTTTCATTTATTTTCCGGATACTTGGATACAGAGCTTGCAGCCGCCCCCGCGACCGCTGTGGTATACAGTAGCTTCGCACCCTGTCCCGAAGGATTCCGTTGGTCGAGCCCGCCGCCCGCTTCGAGAACATTCGGATCCCGCTGATCGACCCGGTACACGGGCTTTCGGACGTGTCGGGAGTGCTCGGGGTTCCGCGCTGGTGGCCCACGGGTTCGCGGGTCGGCATCGTGATCGCGCACGACGCGAACAGCAGCCTCGACGACCCCGCCCTCGAAGCGCTCCACCAGCTCTTGACCGAACAGCGCTACCTGACGCTGCGCTTCAATTTCCCGTTCGCCGAGGCCAAGAAGAAGCGCAGCGACGAAGCCCCGGTGCTGCGCCGGGCGCTGCAGGCGGCGGTGGCCGTGCTCGCGCGCGATCCAACCGGAGCGCCCGCGCACCTGTTCGTCGGCGGTGCGGGCCTCGGCGGCCAGGTCGCGGCGGATCTCGCGACTGCGCGCACGCACGTCGACGGGCTCTTCGTGCTCGGCTACCCGCTGCATCCCCAGGGCCGACCCGAGAAGGCGCGCGCGGAGCACCTGTACCGCGTCGTGGCCCCGCTGCTCTTCGTGCAGGGCACGCGCGACCGACGCTGCGACCTCGATGCGCTGCGGCGCACCCTGAAGGGCGTCGGCGCTCCGCGCACCCTGCACATCTGCGACGACACCGATCACCGCTTCCAGGTCCCCAAGCGCAGCGAACGCCAGCAGATCGACGTGTATCACGAGCTGCTCGTCACGCTGGACAGCTGGATCCAGAAGATCCTCGGAGCCTGATCGATGGCCGCTGAGAGCAATCTGTATTTCCGGCAGATCGCCGTCGGACAGATGGCGAACTTCGCGTATCTGATCGGCAGCCAGCAGAGCCGCCAGGCCCTCGTCGTCGACCCCGCCTGGGATGTCGAGGGCCTGCTCGCGCAGCTCGACGCCGATGGCATGCAGCTCGCGGGCGCGCTCGTGACGCACTACCACCAGGACCACGTCGGCGGCGAGATCTTCGGCATGCGGATCGCCGGTGTCGCGCAGCTGCTCGCGCAGCGGCCGGTGCCGATCCACGTGAACCGCCACGAGGCCGACGGGCTCAAGCAGATCACCGGCGCATCGGAATCGGATCTGGTGCGTGCGGATGCCGGCAACCTGATCGACCTCGGCGAGGTCCGCGTTCGCCTGCTGCACACGCCCGGCCACACGCCGGGCTCGCAGTGTTTCCTGGTCGAGGAGGAGGGACAGCCGGGTCGCCTGGTCTCGGGCGACACCCTGTTCCTCGGCAGCTGCGGGCGCGTCGACCTTCCCGGAGGCGACCCCGAGGCCCTCTACCACAGCCTGAACCAGACGCTGAAGCCGCTGCCGGACGAGACGCTGCTGTTTCCGGGCCACTTCTACGCGAGCGAGCCCTACGACACCCTGGGCGGCCAGAAGCGCAGCAATCCCTTTCTGCGCGTCGCGAATCTCCAGCAGTTCCTGCAGTTCATGGGCGCCTAGTTGATGATCTGCGTTCGCCTGCGGCTCACTGCGCGGGGCAAGGCCCCTTGCCGGGCGCTGTCCCGGCTCGGGCCATTCCGGGCAACCCGCTGAAAAGCAGAGACTTTTCCGCTCGGCGCGGATGTTGAAATGGCGCCGGCGCTCGGGTAGGTTCCCGCCGCCTCACAGGGCCCCGCGAGCCGGCCGGCTCCAGGGGTTTTCGAGTTTCTGGAGCGCATCTCGCGCAGCCCGCCGCCGCAGCGCCTGCGGCGTGCGAAGGCTGTGGATCCGGAGGGCCATCTCCCATGAAGATCATGGTCTGCCTGAAGCAGGTACCGCACCAGGACGCGCGCCTCGACGTCGATGCGAGCGGAACCTGGATCCAGGAAGCGAACATCAAGTTCGAGATCAACAGCTACGACACCTATGCGCTCGAGGAAGCGCTGCAGATCAAGGACAAGGGCGGCGCCGAGGTGGTCGTGGTGTCGGTCGGACCCGAGCGGGTGACTCAAGCCCTGCGGACCGCGCTCGGCATGGGCGCCGATCGCGCGATCCACGTGAAGGATCCCGCCGTCGATGGCTCCGATCCGCTCGGTCTCTCGAAGGTGCTCGCCGCGGTCGCCAAGCAGGAGAGTCCCGACCTGATCTTCGCCGGCCTGATGTCGGACGACGCGAACTACTCGGCGGTCGCTCCGATGCTCGCGGAGCTGCTGGGCCAGCCGCACACGACCGCCGCGGTGAAGGTCCAGCGCACGGACGCGGTGCTCGTCGTCGACCGCGAGATCGAGGGCGGCGCGAACGAGGTCGTCGAGCTCCAGACCCCCTGCGTCGTCGCCGTGCAGACGGGTATCAACCAGGTCCGCTACGCGTCGCTGAAGGGCATCATGGCCGCGAAGAAGAAGCCGCTCGACGTCAAGACAGCCGCCGACCTCGGCGTCGCCGGCCAGGTCGGAGCGGCCGCCGCGAAGGTGTCGTTCCAGAAGATCGCATCGCCGCCGAAAGGAGCCCGCGCCCAGATCCTGTCGGGAAGCACGGATCAGGTCGTCGCGGGTCTCATCGGCAAGATCAAGGAGCTGGGCCTGCTCTAGGCCCGGGAGAAAACGCCATGGCAACCACCCTCATCGTCGCCGAGATCCAGGACGGCAAGCTGCGCGAGGCGAGCTTCGAGCTCGCGAGCATCGCCCAGAAGCTCGGCGGAGACGTTCACGGCCTCGTGATCGGCAAGGGCATCGCCGCGCTGGCCGACCAGTTCGCGAAGCGCGGCGCGGGCCAGGTGCACGCGGTCGACGGCGACGCCTTCGCGAACTACAACGCGCAGGCCTTCGCGGCCGCGATCCGCGCGGCGGTGCAGGCCAGCAAGGCCGATCTGGTGCTGATCTCGAACACGCCGTCGGGCTGGGACGTCGCACCGCGCGTGGCCGCGGCGCTCGATGCCGGCTTCGTCTCCGACTGCTTCAAGATCGAGGACGAGGGCGGCGCGCGCGTGTACACCCGGCGCATCTTCAACGGCAAGCTCGAGGCCCGCCTGACCGCGAAGCCGGGCCTCGTCGTCGCCAGCGTCCAGCCGGGCGCAGCAGTGCCCTGCGAGGGCGGCGCCGCAGGCTCGGTATCGAGCCTGGCCGTCGACGTCGGCGCGCTGCGCAGCCGCTACCTCGAGACCAAACGCTCCGACGGCAAGGGCGTCGACCTCAGCAAGGCCGAGATCATCGTGTCCGGCGGCCGCGGGGTCGGCGCGCCGGAGAAGTTCAAGGAAGTGATCCAGCCGCTCGCGACCGCGCTCGGCGGAGCGATGGGGGCCTCTCGCCCCGTCGTCGATGCGGGCTGGCTGCCCCACGAGTATCAGGTCGGCTCCTCGGGGCAGGTCGTGCAGCCGAAGCTCTACATCGCCTGTGGAATTTCTGGAGCGATACAGCACCTCGTCGGAATGAAAACTTCGAACTACATCATCGCGATCAACAAGGACCCCGACGCCCCGATCTTCGAGGTCGCGGATCTCGGCGTGGTGGCGGACCTGTTCGAGATCGTGCCGGCGCTCACGAAGGCCGTGCACACCGCGAAGGGCGCGTAGCCGCAGCGCTCTGAATCAAACGCTGGTTCTAGTTCGCGACGGCCGACCGGGCGCCCACGCAGGGTCGGCCATCGTGTTTTTCGTCGGACGCTCGGGTGACAGAAGACCCGGCTGCCGTTGACACCCGGGGGCGCACGAACTACTTCCTCGTCTCAGGCCGAGTCGCTCTTCGGGGGGAGAGTTCTGGCGCAGCGGCGAATCGCATTCATCAACGAGAAGGGCGGCAGCGCGAAGACCACGCTGGTCGCGAATGTTGCGGCCTATCTCGCGCTGCGCCGCGGCCGCCGCGTGCTCGCGATCGACATGGATCCCCAGGGCCAGCTCGGCAAGGTCCTCGGCGTCGAGACGCGCAGCGCGAAGCGCTCGGCGATCGACATGCTGCTCGACAGCGTGCTCGGCGAGAGTCCGCGCGCTCGCGGCGCGGCTCGCGCTGCGGCTCCGCTGCCGATCTCGACGACCCGGATCCCGGGCCTCGACGTCGTGGTCGCGAACAAGTCGCTCGCGATCTTTTCGGGCGGGGAAGCCGGCGTCTCGAAGCAGGGGAGTCAGCGCCTGTGCGAGTTCCTCGCGCAGAGTCCGGATGCCGCCGGCTACGACTTCGTGCTCTTCGACGCGCCGCCCTCCTTCGGCCCGCTGACGCTCAACGTGCTGTGTGCCGCCGGTGAAGTCGTGGTGCCGGTGCCGCTCACCTATCTCGCGCTCGACGGCTGTGCCGAGCTGCTGCGCACGCTCTCGCTGGTGCGCGGGCGCTATGGCAACCCCGGGCTGCGCGTGTCGCTCGTCGTCCCGACCTTCTACCGCCGCACGCGGCTCGCGCACGAGATCCTGGAGAAGCTCAAGGCCCGCTTCCCGAAGGAGATCTCGCACAGCGTGGTCGGTTATCACGTGCGCATCGACGAAGCGCAGTCGCGAGGGCTCTCGATCTTCCAGTACGCCCCCTCCGACCGCGGGGCGCGCGTGATGGCGGAGATCGCCGAAGAGCTCGAGCTGCGCGGAACTCCCCCCGAAGAACGCCCGGAGAGCTCCGCATGACGGTCTCAGCGCGCGAACACTCTCTCCCGATCGGGGCAACCGAGGACGCCACCTTTGCCAAGCTGTCCGCATTCTCGGACACCGGCACGGCCCTCGGCCGCGATCCCTTCGACGATCTCACGCTGCCGGAGCCCTTCGAGGAGCAGCTCGAGCGGCTCGAATCGCGGCACGGCGCGCGCAAGCCCGACGCCGCGCCGCGCTTCGAGCGCCCGCCCCTCGCGCAGCCGCCGCGCCCGCAGCCGAGGCCACCGCGCAGCCGGCGCTGGGCCGCGACTCCCCCGCTAGGCGAGATCGACCTCCCCGAGACTCGCGATCTCGTCGACCGCCTGCTCGGAGACCACGAGCGCCGGGTGCTGCTGTCGCTGTCGGGGCTGGTCGAGGGCGGCGCGCCCTACGACCACTATGGCTTCTCGCCCGAGGTCCTGAAGCTCTCCTTCCCGCTGTTCTACGCGCTCTACCGCTACTACTTCCGCGTCGTGAGCCACGGCCACGAGAACATCCCGACGGAAGGCCCGGCGATCCTGTGCGCGAACCACGGCGGCCTGTTGCCCTTCGACGGCGCGATGGGTGTGATGGACGTGATGCTGCGAACCGATCCGCCGCGCCTCACGCGCTCGATCGTCGACAAGTGGGCGGGGACCCTGCCCTGGGTCAACGTCTTCTTCTCGCGCGTCGGCCAGGTGATCGGCACGCGCGAGAACGTGTCCGACCTGCTCTCCGACGGTCAGCTGCTGCTCTGCTTCCCGGAAGGCATGGACGGCATCCGCAAGCCCTACACCCAGCGCTACAAGCTCCAGAACTTCCGGGTCGGCTTCGTCGAGCAGGCGCTGCGCACGGGCGCGCCGATCGTGCCGATGGCCTTCGTCGGCAGCGACGACCAGGCTCCGCTGCTCTACGACGTGAAGCCCCTCGCGCGCCGCCTCGGGCTGCCGCTCGCCCCGATCACGCCGACCTTCCCGTGGTTCGGTCCGCTGGGCCTGCTGCCCTACCCGGTGCGCTACCGCATCGCCTACGGCAAGCCGCTGCACTTTCACGCGCGCTTCGGCCCGGACGACGCCGAGGACGGGCGGCTGGTGCGCTACCTCGCGAATCAGGTGCGCCGCTCGGTGCAGCAGCTCGTCGACGAGCTGCGCGCCTGATGCGGGCCCTGATCACCCACGCAGACGAACCGCTCGGGCGGCGCATCGTCAAGACGCTGTATCACGACGACGCAGTCGACGCGATCTTCGCCGTCGGCGCGGGTCCGCCGCCGCGCTCCTTCGACCGCTACCTCGGCAGCGACCAGAGCCGGCTCCAGTACGCGCGCGTCGATCTGGCCCGCCACCGCGGCGCGCGCGATTTCTTTCACTCCGAGCGCTTCGTGCTCGCCGAGATCGACTGCGTGATCCACGTGCCGCGGCACGGAGCCGCGGCCGGCAGCGCGCCGCCGATCGTCGCGGGGCTGCCGGAGCGCACCGCCGAGACGCGCCTGGTGCTGCAGAACTGCCTCGAGACTCCGAGCATTCGGCACCTCGTCGCGCTCGGCAGCGCCTTCGTCTACCGCTTGCCGCCCGGCAACGCGAACCGTCTCGCCGAGGAGAGCGAGCTCGACCTCGACCCGGACGTGCCCGCGGAGATCCGCTCCTGGATCGACTGCGACATGATCTTCCACGGCGAGGTCCACAACGATCGGCTGCGCGTCGTGCTGCTGCGGCTGCCGACGGTCGTGGCCGAGGGCGGTTATGTGTACCTGAACCCGCTGCTCGAGGGACGCCCCGGCCTGCGGCTGCGGGCCCTGGGCTTCGACCCGATCTGCGCGCTGGTCTCGGACAAGGACGTCGCGCGGGCGGTGCAGGCCGCCGCGCATTCGCGGCGCCCCGGGATCTACAACATCTCGGGCAACGAGGCGGTGCCGCTCTCGCTGCTCTCGCGCTGGACCGGGCGGGCCGCGCTGCCGGTGCCGAGCTGGCTGCTCCGGGCCGCCGGGCGCATCACGCGACTGGTGGGCTCCCAGCCCCTGGTCGGCGCAGCGGGCCTCCCGCAGCTCCACTACGGCTTCACCCTGGACACCACCCGCGCCGAGCACGAGCTGGGCTTCCGCCCGAGCTACCAGATCGGCCTCGCGCGCGCCGGCGACGGCGCGCTGCGCCTGGAAACCGCCCCGAACTCGATCGGCTGAGCCGAGCGGGCTACGCTGCGCCCCCCTTTGGCGGTCTCCCCGGCCGGCCGATGAAGCTCTGGAGCGTCCCATGGCAGTCGACACGTCCAAGTTCCGCAACGGCCTCAAGATCGAGCTCGATGGCGAGCCGTTCACGATCACCTATTTCCAGCACGTGAAACCCGGCAAGGGCGGCGCTTTCGTGCGCACCAAGGTCCGCAACCTGCGCACGGGCCGCGTGCTGGACCGCACCTTCCGCTCCGGCGAGCGCGTGGACGAGGCCGACGTCGAAGACAAGCGGATGCAGTATCTCTATCTGGATGGCGATCAGCTCGTCTTCATGGACAAGGAGAGCTACGACCAGATTCCCTTCACGCGCGAGCAGGTCGGCGACAGCATCCGCTACCTGAAGGAGAGCCTCGAGGTCGACGTGCTGTTCTGGCGCGGCAAGCCGATCAACATCGAGCTGCCGGCCTTCGTCGAAGTCAAGATCACCCAGTGCGAGCCCGGTATCAAAGGCGACACGGCCTCCGGCTCGACCAAGCCCGCGACCGTGGAAACCGGAGCCGTCGTGCAGGTTCCGCTCTTCGTCAAGCAGGGCGAGGTGATCCGCGTCGACACCCGAAGCGGGGACTACGTCGAGCGCGTCGGCTGAGCCGCAGCTTCGACGAGGATTCGCTCTCTGGACGCACCCCGCCGCGCAGTCGTTTTCTCCGGCGGGGGTGCACGCGGCGCCTACGAAGCCGGGGTCGTGCGCTACCTCGTCGAAGAGCTGCCGCAGCGCCTCGGGCGCGCGCCGCGCATCGACATCCTGTGCGGGACCTCGGTCGGCGCGATCCACGCCTGCTATCTGGCCGGGGCCCTGCAAGAGGGTCCGAGCGCGGGCGCTCGCGTGGTCGACTTCTGGTCGAGCATGCGCCTCGAGGACGTGCTGCCCTTCTCGGCGCGCGACCTGCTGCGCCTGCCCGCGCGCCTGCTCGGCCTGCGCCGGATCGCGGACGCGTTCCGCAGCGGCGTCGCACCGCAGCGCCTCTACGGCTTCTTCAACACCGCGCCGCTCGAGCGCATGGTGGTGAACGCGATCGCGTGGCGCGAGATCCGGCGCAACGTGCGCGAGGGCCTCGTCGACGCGGTCTGCGTGGCCGCGACCCAGATCGCGACCGGGCGCGTGGTCGCGTTCATCGACTCGCGCGAGCCGCTCTCCTCGCGCTGGGACCGCGATCCGATGGTGGTGCCGCGCCAGGTGCAGCTGCGGCCGACCCACGCGCTGGCCTCGGCCGCGATTCCGATCCTGTTCCCGGCCGTGCGCCTCGGCCGCAACTACTTCGCCGACGGCGGCCTGCGCCTCAACACGCCGCTCGCCCCCGCGCTGCGCCTCGGCGCGGATCGGCTGCTCGTGGTCGCGCTGCGCCAGGGCGAGCGCGAGGCGCACAAGGCCGCCATCGCGCGCATGCGCGTCGCGGACTACGCGAATCCGGTGTTCCTGTTCGGCAAGGTCCTGAACGCCCTGCTGCTGGACCCGCTCGACACCGACCTCGGGCGCATGCGGCTGATGAATCAGATGCTCGAGGACGGCGCCGCCGCGTTCGGCGACGAGTTCCTGCCGCAGCTCTCCCGCGTCGCGCGCAGCGCCGGGCGCACGCCGGTCAAGCGCATCGACGATCTCGTGATCCGCCCCTCGCGTGACCTCTCCCAGGTTGCCGGCGAGGTGCTCGCCCAGATTCCGAAAGCGCGCCTGCGCTCGCCGCTGCTGCGCTACGCGGCCAGCAAGCACCGCAGCAGCGATTCCGCGCCCGAGGCGGACCTGCTCTCCTACCTGCTCTTCGACGGCGAATTCGCGCGCCCGCTCGCGGAGCTCGGCTTCAAGGACGCCTGCGCCCAGGAAGAAGCGCTCTGCCGCTTCTTCTCGGACGACTGACTAGCCCGGCACCCTTCAGCGCGAGACCGCTAGCCGCTTCGGCGCGCAGCGAGGCGCAGCCGAGCGGAGAGCGGGTGGGACCGGGCCGTTCCCGGACCGGGACCCGCAAGGCCCGGCGCGCAGCGAGGCGAAGCCGAGCGAAGTGCGGGTGGGACCGGGCCGCTCCCGGACCGGGACCCGCAAGGCTAATCCTCCAGCTCCACTCCGTAGGCCTCGATGTAAGGTGCCAGCTGCGCGCGCAGCGCGGACTTGCTGAAGCCCCACTCCTCGGGCGTGTATTTGTGCACGCCGAACTTTCCCTTCGGCTTCTCGGCGAGGTACTTGCGGATGCGCTCGGCGTGCTCCTTTGCAAAGGGCCGGCCCATCTTCTGATAGGCCGCGCGCAGCGTGCCGACGGGGTCCTTCAGCAGGCTCTGGAAGTGCACGTCGACGAAGCGCTCCGGGAGGCTTCCGCTCTTGCGCTGCTCGGCGACGCTGTTCAGGATCGCTCCGAAGACCGCGCCGACCGCGGTCGAGGTCGAGGCGAGGTCCACCTGGTCGCTGCGCATCCACTGCACCATCGCGGTGGTCGACACCGTCGACGGCATCGTCTTCGCCGGATCGCGGTGGGTCTGCACGATCCAGGCATCCGGGTAGAGCGCGAACACCAGCGGGAGCGTCGTCAAGTGCGCGGGCGTCTTCAGCAGCCAGCTGCTGCGCGGAGCTGCGTGCTGGAGCGACTGCAGGATGCGCCGGTGGAACTGGTAGTTCTCGACCAGATCCGGCGCCCAGCCCGGCAGCTGCAGCACCATCGGCCAGTGCCAGCCGCAGAAGGAGGGCGCCGTCAGCGTCACGCACTCGACCGGCAGATCCGAGCGCAGCTCGTGGATCGCCGCAAATTCGGGTGCGATGTCGGCCCACAGCTCCTGCTCGCACTCGCTGATCGCGAGGCGCCGATCCTCGCCGCGGTGCTCGGGCAGCGGGAAGGGGTGCAACACGTCCGCCGCGACCGGACCGCGCAGGGTCGGATCGAGCCACAACAGCTCGAACAGGATCGAGGTACCCGAGCGCGCCGGCCCCGTCACGATCAGCGGCGCCTGGATGCGCTCCTGCTCGATCTCGGGATTGCGCGCGAGCTCGGCGCCGAGCAGGAAGCGCGTGCGCAAGCCGCGCAGGAACTCCTGGCGTGTCAGCAGTCGCCCGACGACGTGCAGCGGGGCCGCGTCGGCCGCGCGGCACAGGCTCTCGAAGCGCGCGCGCCAGCCGGGATCGCCGAAATCGGCCGGCGGCGCTGCCCCGAGCGAGCGCTGCGCGCTCTCGATCAGCTCGGCAGGATCCAGCGCCACCATCCGCCGCGCGCCCTCGAGCGGATCGCCGAGCGACTCGCCCATCGCGTTCAGGCGCCTGACCCAATCCGGCCGGCCGTAGCGCTCGGCCATGCTGCGGATCTCGCCCATCTCGCTTCCTCCTCGCCCAGCTCGGGGTCTTCACGGATAGCCGACCTGCGCGCTTCACGCCGCGCAGGGCAGGCAGTAGGATGCGCCCCCACCCGCTCGAGGAGTGCGCCGATGTCCAGCGTCCGGATCGAGAAGCCCCGCCCGCAGATCAGCGTGATCGTGATGGACCGGCCGGAGCGCATGAACTCGATGGCCTTCGAGCTGGTCGTGCCGCTGCACGAGGCGATCGAGCAGGTCGCGAAGGACAACGACACGCACTGCGTGATCCTGACCGGCAGCGGC
Source organism: uncultured Spirochaetales bacterium (assembly GCA_964437835.1). Taxonomy (GTDB): domain Bacteria; phylum Myxococcota_A; class UBA9160; order UBA9160; family SMWR01; genus CAYTJA01. Next base: position 35,642 of record CAYTJA010000080.1, on the reverse strand, counting down.
CGCGGCTTCTGCTCCGGCGCCGACACCCAGGGCGGCGCGCCGCCGCCGAACATCGCGGGCCTCACCTTGACGCGCATCGCGACGCGCGCGATGACGATCCTCGCGGACCTCGTGCCGGCGCTGCGGCGCATGCCGCAGCCGGTGATCTGCGCGGTGAACGGCGCCGCGATCGGCGGCGGCATGTGCCTGTGTCTCGGCGGCGACATTCGCATCGCGGGCGAGTCCGCCTACTTCCGCGCGGCCGGCATCAACAACGGCCTGACCGCAACCGAGCTCGGAATGTCCTTCCTGCTGCCGCGCGCGATCGGCAGCTCGCGCGCCTTCGAGATCATGCTCTCGGGCCGCGACGTCTCCGCGCGCGAGGCCGCGGAGATCGGCCTGGTCTCGCGCACGGTTCCCGACGCAGAGCTGCTGCCGGCCTGCCTCGACCTCGCCGAGCAGATCAACGGCTTTAGCCCGCAGGGCGTGCAGCTCACCAAGCGCATGCTCTGGTCGGGCCTCGAGACGGGCAGCCTCGCGGCCGCGATCGAGCTCGAGAGCCACACCCAGCTCTACGTGCGCCTCACGACCCAGAACTTCGAAGAAGCGACGCTCGCGCGCAAGGAAGGTCGCAAGCCGGTGTTTCGCGACTAAGCGCCTCCGGAGCTACGCTGCGCTCGATGCGGGGTGACCAGCTCGCGCGCCAGTGGCAGCTGATCCAGCGCCTCGCGCGCAGCCGCGGCGGGTTCCTGCTGGACGATCTGGCCACACAGCTCGGCTGCGTGCGGCGCACCGTCTACCGCGACTTGAACGCGCTGATGTACGCCGGCTTCCCGGTGCTCTCGGAACGCCGCGACAGCCGCGTCTACTATCGCTTCGTCGACAGCTACCGCCTCGGCGACGTCCCCTTCACAGCCGACGAGCTGCTGGCGCTCGCCTTCGGCGAGGACCTGCTGCGCCCGCTCGAGGGCACCGTGTTCCACGAGTCGATCGAGGCCGCGCTCGCGAAGATCAAGGCCGGCCTCGGCCCGGAGCTGCAGGCCTATCTCGGCAGGCTGCGCGACGCGTTCCGCGTGCTGCCGGGCCCGCACAAGAACTACGCCGAGTCCCGCGAGACGATCCGCGTGTTGAACGACGCCGTGCTCGCACACGAGACACTGCGCATGCGCTACCGCACCGGCGCGACCGGCCGCGTCGCGACGCGCGACTTCGACCCCTACCGCGTGTTCTACCGCGGCGGCGGCCTCTACGCGCTGGGCCACGACCACGCCTCCGGCGAGCTGCGCACCTTCGCGGTCGACCGCATCCGCCGCATCGAGCGCAGCGGGCGCAAGTTCGAGCTGCCGCCGGACTTCGATTTCGATGCCTACGTCGCGAGCTCCTTCGGCGTGATCGCCGAGCCCGCGCTGCGCGTGCGGATCCGCTTCGAGCCGCGCTGGGCGAGCTATGTGGCCGAGCGCAGCTGGCACGAGAGCCAGCAGCTCGAGACGCGAGACGACGGCTCGCTCGAATTCTCGATGGAAGTCGGCGGCACCGCGGAGATCCGCACCTGGGTGCTCTCCTTCGGCTCGGGCGCCGAGGTCCTCGAGCCCGAGTCGCTGCGCCAGGAGGTCCGGCAGGAGCTGAAATCATCCCTCGCGCGCTACGGCCGCTGAGCTTCGAGCGCCTGGAAAGCCCCAGCGGCAGCTCCGCCTCGCCGCGGCGGCCCGCAGCGGAAGCGCCGCCTTGGTGCTGATTCAAAATCCTATTTACAATTAGCCCCAAACCGGCGAGCATCTGCCGCGATGATCGCGAGGAACCTCGCAGCACGTGTCCGCGCCCTGGCGCGGAAATTCCCGGTCGTCACCGTGACCGGCCCGCGCCAATCGGGAAAGAAGACGCTCTGCAGGGCGCTGTTCCCGCGGAAGCCCTACGTCTCGCTCGAGGCGCCCGACGTCCGCGAATTCGCACGCCGGGATCCGAGAGCTTTCCTGGCGGAACACCCGGACGGGGCCGTGCTCGACGAGGTGCAGCGCGCTCCCGATCTTCTCTCGTACCTCCAGACCGCGGTCGACGCTCGGCCGGTCGCGGGCAGCTTCATCCTCACAGGCTCGGCGAATTTCGCTCTGCTGCAGTCCCTCGGCCAATCCCTCGCCGGCCGAACCGCACTGCTCGAACTCCTGCCGCTGTCGCTGCAGGAGCTGCGCCGATTCCCGGAGCCGCCAGTCGATCTCTTCGAGCTGCTGATTCGGGGAAGCTATCCCGCGCTCTACGATCGTGGCCTGGAGGCGGGAGACTGGTATCCGAGCTATGTGGCGACCTACCTCGAACGAGACGTCCGGACGATCCTGAACGTCGGTGACCTCGTTGCGTTCCAGACCTTCCTGAGGCTGTGCGCCGGGAGGGTCGGCCAGCTCCTGAATCTCTCTTCGCTCGGCAGCGACGCCGGTGTGACTCACGGCACCGCGAAAGCGTGGCTCTCGGTACTCGAGGCCGGCTATGTCGCGTGGCGGCTGCCTCCGTTCCACGCCAACGTCTCCAAACGGCTGATCAAGACTCCGAAGTTGCACTTCGTCGACTCCGGCATCGCGTGCTACCTGCTCGGCATTCGCTCCGCGGATCAGCTGCGGGACCACCCTCTGCGCGGTGCAATCTTCGAGACCTGGGTGGTGTCCGAAATTCTCAAAGCCCGCGTGCACCGGGGCTTGCCGCCCAACCTGTGCTTCTTTCGCGATCGCAAGGGTGCAGAGGTGGACGCGGTCGTCGAACTCGGGCGCGAGCTGCTGGCCGTGGAGGCGAAATCGGGCCAGACCGTCGCTGAGGACTTCTTCACCGGGCTGCAGAACTTCGCGTCGCTCGTCGCAGCATCGCGGCCGCGGCGCGAGGTTCGAAGTTTCGTGGTGTACGGAGGAACCGATCCCCAGCGGCGCACTGCCGCCACGGTCGTCCCGTGGTCGAAGCTCGACCGCGTCGATTGGTGGTCATCCGAGGCTTCGAGCTGATCTCCGAACCAGGGCGCACAGGTCCTCGAGCCCGAGTCGATGCGCGACGAGGTGCCCCGCGAGCTCGAAGCGTCGCTCGGGCGCTATCGGGTTCGGGCCGCGCAGCTCCGGGTTCCGGCGCCGTCTGACGGCGACCCTGGCGTCACACTCGGGTCTGCGGGACGGCTTCACCCGCATGCCACCGAATCGTGGTGGACGCCACTTCCAGAAGAGAGTAAGCTGGAACGACTCGGCCGCTGCCCGACCCCACACCTGGGAGCGCGACATGAGAAAAGTTCTCTCTCTCTCTCTCTCTCTCTCTCGCTCTCTGATCTCCCTGATCCACCAGAATCCAGCGGCGGCCCAGTCGGCGCAACCACCGCAGGCCATACTCGACGCACTTCGAGCTGGACAAAGCGTCGACCTGATCGTCGAGTTCGACGATGCCGCCTCGGGACAAGAGGCAAGTCGCAGGGCGACCGAAGCGGGCCGGCGCTTTCACGGGGCCGCCGAGATCGCCTATAAGCGTTCCGAGTTCGCGCGAATCAAGCAGTCAGCGCTGAGTGGACTCTCCGGTATTACGACCCTTCGCGATTTCGAGAATTTGCCGTCGAATTTCGTCCGCGTGGAGAGCGAGGTTGCACTCTTCGCTCTGCTCGCTCGCGGTGGAGTCCGGCGCGTCGCTGAGAACGTTCCGATGGAGCTGCATACAGCCCAGAGCCTGACGCTCATCGACCAGGTCGCCGTCAACACCGCCGGAGTTCGCGGCGCTGGCCAGACGGTCGCCGTTCTCGACACAGGCATCGACTATCAGCTTCTCGAGTTCGGCTCCTGTACAGCCCCTGGAGTCCCCGCTCCCAACTGTCGCGTGCTCGTCGCATTCGACATCGGAATCGCTGATTCGAGGCTCGACGATCCAATCAATGTCGCGTCTGGCCCTCACGGGACGAACGTATCCGGCATCGTTGCGGCGGTCGCGCCTAGCGCGAATCTGGTCGTGATCGATGTTACGGATGGACCGACCGGAAGCGCTTTGACTCAACTGAACGTCCTTCTCGGCCTCAACTGGGTTGCGGGGAACGCTGCGATCTACAACATTGGCGCAGTCAACCTCAGCCTCGGCGTCGCCGGCAATGGATCGCTCTTTTTCAATCAGATCCCCTGTCCGGGCAGCTCGCTGGCCTCGGGATTGGATCAGGTGTTGGCAAATGGCGTGCAGCCAATCGCGTCGGCGGGGAACAATGCGATGGCGCTCGGGTTCCCTGTGCCCGTGTACCAGGATGGGATTGCCGACCCCGCCTGTTATCCCGGCGCCGTCGGCGTGGGAGCGGTCTACGACGCCAACGTCGGCAGTACCATGGCCTACAACTGCACGGACCCGGTGACGATCGCAGACCAGATCACTTGCTTCTCGCAATCCGCTCCGATCCTCGCCCTGCTCGCTCCCGGAGCCAATATCGTTTCTACCGTTGGCGGTCCCCCGTATCAAGGTACCTCTCAAGCGGCTCCTCACGTTTCCGGCGCCTGGGCGGTGATGCGCGCTGCAATGCCGAATGCGACCCACGCCGAGATCCTCGCCGCGCTGCAGGCCCAGGGCACGCCGATCACCGACATCCGAAACAATGTCACCACGTCGCGCATCGATCTCTTCGACGCCCTCGATTCGGAGGGGCCGGGTGGTGCAGGAGACGGAATCCTGTTTCCGCTCGACAATTGCACCGCAGTCGCAAACGGTGCTGGGCTCGGCAACCAGATTGACTCGGACGGAGACGGCTGTGGGAATCGTTGCGACGGCGACTTCGACAATACGGGCTTCACGTCGATCGGCGACTTCACCACCTTCAAGATCTGCTTCACCCGCACCGTCGGAGCGCCGGGCGGCCCGGCTTCCGACCCGAACTGCCTCGAGTCCGACATGGATGGTTCAGGGGCGATGTCCATTGGCGATTTCACCGATTTCAAGATCGAGTTTACCGGTGGCGGCGGTTTGCCAGGTCCCTCTGGGCTGCCGTCGGCAGCGCCTGGAACGGCTTGCACACCTTGATCACGGATCTAGGAGGTCATCATGATGAAGTCCCTGGTGACAGTCTTGACCTTGATTGCATGCGCCATCGCTCCAGCAGTATTCGCTGTGGGCGAGCAGGATGGCTCCGTCCGGATCGAAGACGAAGCGGGGAATCCTCTCTTTGCCTCCGATGCGGATGGACGCGAGGTCACCTTCGTCTACGACGAAAGCACCGGTGAGCTCCTTGCAACAATCGACCAGGATGGGGTGGTGACGGACTGGCAGCAGCTCTTCGCCGAGAGCGGAGAGTAGCTGCGGCACTTGGATCCACCGCTGGAAGGCGCAAGATGCTGAACTCGAATCGACTCTGGATCGCTGCGGCGACGGCGATGGCGGCAGTAGCGGCGGCCGAGACGCCCGCGCTCGCGCTGCCATTTCGGGCTCCGATCTCGCAGCTCGTGGGTCCGATCGCGTTTCCACAACATCGGGTCGAATTCGACTTTGGGCAAGAATTCTCGCATATCGAAAGCGTGGCACTGGAAATAACCGCTGCTACGAATCCAACTGAGTGGGATGACTGCGGCCTCTTCATTCGTCCCAGGCCGTGCGAGCATCAGACATTCCAGACTGGCTTTCTTGCGATTCTGAATGACGCCGCGCAAATAGCACTCCTATTGACGACGATTGGTACAAGCGCATTTTCTGAGACTCCTACCACACAGCAAGGAGAGTTCAGCAACCCGATTTTCCCCTTCGACTTCAATTTCCTTCGATCTGGACAGGGCTCCTTCGATATCCACTGGAATAACCCAGTCTTCTTCCCTGACCAGGACATCCGGAATTTCGTGCCGTCGTCTGGAACGATCTTCGACGCTTACATCGTCTTCGACGCCATCCCGGTCCCCGAGCCATCGACTCTCCTGCTCCTGGGATGCGGCCTCGCCCTGCTGGGGCAGCACAACTCTCCCACTCGCACCTCCCGCCGAAACCGCAATCGGCCCCACCGCGCGCAGTGAGCCGCACGCGACCGCAGTCCAACCGCAAGCGGCCCTGCCGCGCGCAGTGAGCCGAAGGCGAACGGAGTCAAGCCTCTATGGCTCATGGCTTCACGACCTCGATCGGCCCCAGCCCCTCGAGCAGCGGGCGCAGCTGCGCGGCCGGACCCACCGCGACGATCGCGGCGCGCTCGGGGTGCAACAGCTCCGCGGCCAGGGCGGCCGTCTCGTCTTCGCGGACGGCGCGCACGCGCGCGCGGTAGGTCTCGAGCGAGTCCTCGGGCAGGTCGAAGAGGTCGAGGTTCACGAGCTGATTCGCGATCAGCGCGGAGGTCTCGAGGCTGGTCGCGAAGCCGCCGGCGGCCTGCGTCTTCGCGCGCTCGAGCTCGAAGGCGTCGGGCGGTTCCGCGACCGCGCGCTCGAGCTCGGAGAGGATCAGGTCGATCACCTCGCGCGCCTTTTCGACGCGCGTGAAGGTCGCGACCGCGAAGCTCCCGCTGTCGCGCCGCGAGTTGAAACCCGAGCCGATGCCGTAGGTGAGCCCCGCGTCGGAGCGCACCTTCTTCATCAGCCGCGAGGCGAAGCCCGAGCCCCCGATCACGTCGTTCAAGAGCGCGGCCGGGATGCGGCGCTCGTCGCTGCGCGCGAAGCCCTCGTGTGCGAGCGCGATCTGGGCCTGGGCCAGCTCGGGCCGGTCGACGATCACGACGCGGCGCGCGCTGGGCACTTCCGCGGGCGGCGGAGGCTGCGCATCGGGCACCGCGCCGCGCTTCCAGGCACCGAAGAGCGCCTCCACGCGCCGGCGCACGTCGTCCGCGCGCAGCGCACCCGTGGCCGAGAGTACGGCGTTATTCGGAACGAAGAGCTGGGCGTGGAAGCGGCGCGCCGCAGCGGCATCGAGCTTCGCAACGCTGGCGCTGCTGCCGTCCTCTGGCAGGCCATAGCGGTGGCTGCCGTAGAGCGCGCGCAGCGTGTACCAGCTGCGCAGCGTGGCCGGGTTCTCGACCGCGCGCGCGAGGCCCGCGAGGGCCTGCTTGCGGGCCTTCTGCGCCTCGGCCGCGTCGAAGCGCGGGCGCAGCACGACGTCCGCGAGCAGCGCATAGAGCTCGTCTTCGTCGCTGGCCAGGCCGAAGATGCCCGCGCTCATGCTGTCGAAGCTGCTCGCGACCGCGAGCGTCGCGCCGAGCCGATCGACCGCCTCGGCCAGCGCCTGTGCGTTGCGCGCGCCGGCGCCGCGCTCCATCAGCTCGGCCGTGAACTTCGCGAGGCCGGCCTCGCGCGGGGATTCGACCGCCGCGCCGCGGCGCAGCTCGAGCGAGAGCCCGATGCGCGGGAGCCGCGGGTCTTCGAGCACGATCACCCGCAAGCCGTTCTCGAGCTCGAAGCGCGTCAGCGCCCCGGGGCGCACGATCGGCCGATCCGGTCCGATTTCCGGAGGCGTCTGCCAGGCCGGCAGCGGCGCGCAGCCCGCGGCGAGCGCGAGGAGCGCGAGCACGAGTCCCTTCGCGCGCGGGGCGCGGCGGCTCATCGCGCCCTCTCCTTCTGAGTAGGCAGCAGCTGGATCACGCTGCGATGCTCCGGCACGAGATAGGTGGTGGCGACGCGCTGGACGTCGGCGGCCGTCACCGCGCGCAGCTTCTCGAGGCGCTCCTGCAGCGGAATGATGCGTCCGAAGGTCGCGGTCTCGCGGGCGATGCGCGAGCCGATCGCGTGGGCGGTCGCAAGGCCGTTCACGAGGTCGACCTCGAGCTGACGCTTGGCCTTGGCCAGCTCGGCCGCTGCTACGGGCACGCGCTGCAGGCGCTCGAGCTCCGAGAAGAAGGCGCTCTCGAGCGCCTCGACCTTTACCCCCGGCCGCGCGACCGCGGACGCGTAGAACATCCCGGCGTCGACCATCTCGAGGTAGTAGCCCTCCGCCGAGAGCGCGATCTGCTCGCGATCGACGAGGCGCTGGTAGAGCCGGCTCGAGCGGCCCACGGACAGGATCGCGCTCGCGACGTCGAGGGCCTGCGAATCCTCGTGCCCGCTCCTGGGCGCGTGATAGGCGGCGTAGAGCAGGGGGGCCTGGACGTCGAAGTGCAGCACCGCGCGTCGCTCGCCGCGCTGCTCGGGCTCCTCGGTAGGATTGCGCGGCACCGGCTCGCGCCGCTCGAGGCGACCGAAAGTGCGCCGCACGCGCAGGGCGGCGGCCGCGGCGTCGAAGTTTCCGCTGATCGCGATCACGAGATTGTTCGGCACGTAGTAGGTGTCGAAGAAGTCGCGGCAGACCTCGACCGGCGCCTTCTCGACGTCGCTGCGCCAGCCGATCACGGGCCAGCGATAGGGGTGCGCCTGGAACAGCAGCGCGAAGAGCGCCTCGAAGGCGCGCCCGTCCGGATCGTCCTCGCTGCGCAGGCGCCGCTCCTCGAGTACGACCTGGCGCTCGCTCGCGAGTGTCTGCTCGCTGATGTCGAGGTGGGCCACGCGCTCGTATTCGAGGTCGATCACGAGCGGCAATGCCTCGGGCGGCACGTCCTCGAAGTACACCGTGAAGTCGTTGCTGGTCCAGGCGTTCAAGCGGCCGCCAGAGGCCTGCACCAGGCGCGCGTGCTCCTCGGGCGGAATGTTCTCACTGCCCTTGAACATCATGTGCTCGAAGAGGTGCGCGAGGCCGGTGTAGCGCCGCTCGTCGCGCGAGCCGGCCTTGACCCACATCTGGAACGAGACCACCGGGGTGTTCGGGTCTTCGAGCGTCAGCAGCGTGAGGCCGTTCTCGAGCAGCTCGACCTGCACGCCGGCCGCCGGATCCTCGAACTCGGCCGCAGCGCCGGCCTCGCCGAGTCCGAAGGCCGCCGCGAACGCGGCCGCCGCAGCGCGGCGCGCGCGCCAGAGGTGCTGGAATCGCAAGCGCTGCTCCCCCCGATCCGCCAGGCGGCTACGGTATCCAGACGCACTCCGACTGTCGACCTGCAGCGGGACTCGCTTTCGCACGACGAGTGCACGGGAGACGCATGGTGAGCCGCGAGCGCGACGCCCTCGTCTACTCGTCGGGCAAGGGGCGTATGTGTGCCGACTGCGGCCGCGCAGTCTCCGAGTGCCGCTGCCGCGAACAGGCGCGCGAGCGCCGCACAGTGGCGCCGGGAGACGGCGTCGTGCGAATCCGCCGCGAGGTCAAGGGCCGCGGCGGCAAGACCGTCACGACGATCTCCGGGCTGCGCCTGCCCGCGAGCGAGCTGCGCGCGCTCGCGAGCGAGCTCAAGCGCGGCTGCGGCAGTGGAGGCTCGGTCGTGGACGGCGTGATCGAGATCCAGGGCGACCACCGCGATGCCCTGCGCACCGCCCTCGCCGCCCGCGGCCACAGCGTCAAGCTGGCCGGCGGCTAAGAGCCTGCCACAGGCGAACGCAGGTGAGCCGCAAGGGGCCGTGGCCCGCGCAGTGAGCGGCAGGCGAAGACGGCTGATCGCAAGCGCCCTCGCCGCGCGCAGTGAGCCGCAGCCGAACCCGGGTCATCGCAAGCGGCCTTGCCGCGCGCAGTGAGCCGAGGCGAACGGAGATCATCTGGCTAGGCTAGGGCTCGCGGGTGAGGACGAACCAGCTGCCGATCTCGCGGCCGCGGCGCGTCGCGCAGCCGATCGAGACCTGCTGCGAAACCCGCCGCAAGCGATCCAGCATGAAGCCGTAGACGAGGCGCGCGAGCCCGCGCTCGTTCGAGCGGATCTCGGGCCAGTCGGGCGGGTGGCTCGCGGGCAGCTCCCGGTAGTCGATCAGCACTTCGCCGCCGGCCGGATCGTCGCGGGCTACGAAGTAGCCGGGGCCGGTCAGCGGGGCGAGCGGCTGGAAGTTGAAGCCGGCGAGTGCAGTCGGACGGGTCGGATCCTGGTCGAGCGGGCGACAGAAGCGCTTCTCGAACCGGGTGAAGGCCGGCAGCGTGTTGCGGCCCCAGTGGCGCACGGGCGTCATCGCCGCGACTGCGGGCGGCACGAGGTCGACGAGGCGCAGCGGGGCGGCCGCTGCGGCGGCCGCGAAGAGCGCGCGCTGCTCGCGGCGGCCGAGACTGTGGATCACTGCTACGCGTTCGGCGTGGCTCAGCCGGTCGAGCAACAGGGCGATCGGAGCGAGCTCCGCGCGCGGCGATCGCAGCCGCTCGCCGAGCTCGGCACTCGCGTGGGTTCCGGTCATGCACCTCTCCTGCGGCGCCCGAGGGTATCTCTCCTCGACGCGATCGCCCGCGACCCGGGCCGCGCGCTGCGGGTCGACGGCCGCTTGGCTAGAATCCGCGTGCTCGCAGCTCCCGCGGATCAATTGAATCAGGCGCCGGGGCCCGACCGGCAGGCCCGCAGTCAACAAGGAGCCCGCATGGCCGACAAGGCACAACTCCGCCTCGGCGAGCAGACGATCGAGCTGCCCATCGTCGTGGGCAGCGAAGGCGAGCGCGCCATCGACATCCGCAACCTGCGCGCGCAGACCGGCTACGTCACGCTCGACCCGGGTTATGCCAACACGGGCGCCTGCCGCAGCTCGATCACCTTCATCGACGGCGACAAGGGCATCCTGCACTACCGCGGGATCCCGATCGAGGAGCTCGCCGACAAGAGCAGCTTCCTCGAGGTCGCGTACCTGCTGCTCTACGGCGACCTGCCGAAGCGCGACCAGCTGAACAGCTTCGTGGGCTCGCTGCTGCGCCACACGATGATCCACGAAGACTTCCGCAAGTTCTACCAGGCGATGCCGAAGGACACCCATCCGATGGCCTCGCTCTCGGCCTCGGTCGGCGCGCTCTCGGCCTTCTACCCCGACTCGCTGGATCCGCGCGATCCGCGCCTGATCGAGATCTCCGTGCACCGCCTGATCGCGAAGATCATCACGATGGTGGCCTACGCGTACAAGCGCTCGATCGGGCAGCCCTTCCTGTACCCGCAGAACCACCGCAGCTACGTCGGAAACTTCCTGTACATGCTGTTCGGCAATCCCTGCGAGGAGTACAAGCTCGACCCGGTGGTCGAGAAGGCACTGGATCTGCTGCTGATCCTGCACGCCGACCACGAGCAGAACTGCTCGACCAGCACGGTGCGCCTGGTCGGCTCGTCGATGGTGAATCTCTTCGCCGCGGTCTCCGCGGGCATCAACGCGCTCTGGGGTCCCTCGCACGGCGGCGCGAATCAGGAAGTGATCGAGATGCTCGCGATGATCCGCGACCAGGGCGTCTCGGCGCGGCAGTTCGTCGAGCGGGCGAAGGCCGGCGACCCGAATGCGCGGCTGATGGGCTTCGGGCACCGGATCTACAAGAACTTCGACCCGCGCATGAAGATCATCAAGAAGGCCTGCTTCGACGTGCTCGAGAAGCTGGGCGTACACAGCCGCCTGCTCGAAATCGCCGTCGAGCTCGAGGAGATCGCGCTCAAGGACGAATACTTCGTCGAGCGCAAGCTCTACCCGAACGTCGATTTCTACTCGGGCGTGATCTACAGCGCGATCGGTGCGCCGCCGAATCTGTTCACGGCCTTCTTCGCGGTGGGGCGCCTGCCGGGCTGGATCGCGCAGTGGCTCGAGCTGCACAAGGATCCCGACTTCAAGATCGGCCGCCCGCGACAGATCTACACCGGCGCCACGCAGAGCCCCTACGTCCCTGTCGACCGCCGCTAGCGCAAGCACTCCTCCCGCGCGCAGCGAAGCGCAGGTGAGCGGAGTCGCAAGCGGCCCTGCCGCGCGCAGCGAGCCACAGGCGAGCGGAGTCAGAGAGCTAGGGGTCTTCACGAGCGCGCGCGTGACCGCGGGCCGCGTGCGTTACCTCGAGCGGCACGTCGCGCGGCTCTGCCGCGATGCCGCCGCCTGCGGTCTGCCTCCGCTGGATCCGATCCGCATCCGCACGCTGCTGTGCGAGCTCGCGGAGCGCAGTCCCCATCCGGAGGCGATCGCGCGACTCGCGGCGATCGCGGGCGCCGGCGGAGAGCTGCGACTCGATGCCAGCCTCCGAAGCTTCGAACCGGAGCTACCGGGTCGCGGCTGGATCGCGCACGCAGCAGCCCTCTGCCATCCCGGTGCGCGCCCGGGCAGCGGCAGCAAATCTTGCGATCGCGCGCTCTACGACGAGGCCCTCGCGCGCGCGGCCGGCGCGGACGAAGCGCTGCTATTCGACGCCGAGGAGCGGCTGGTCGAAGGCGCCCGCAGCAACCTGTGCTTCGCGCTCGCGAGCGGAGCGCTCGCGACGCCGCCGCTCGCGCGGGGCGGCGTCGCCGGAGTCGCGCGCGAGATCGCGCTGGCCCGCGTGCCCGAGCTCGCGGAGCGCGACCTCGGGCGTTGCCAGCTCGGCGCGCTGCGCGAGCTGATCGCGCTGAACGCGGTGCGCGGCGCCGTCGCGATCACGCGCATCGACGGCAGGCGGGTCGGCAGCGGCCGACCGGGCCCCTGGGCCTCGAGACTCGAGGCGGCGCTCGCGGCCGAGGCGGTGCTCGCCGACGAGGCGGAGCTCGCATGAGCGGGGCAGTCGTATTGAGCGGTGCAACCGGACTGCTCGGCAGCGCGCTGGCCGCGCGGCTCGCACAGGACGGCATCCCGGTGCGCGCGCTGACCCGCGACCCGGCGCGCGCGGGGGCGCGCTGGCCGGACGGCGTCGAGGCGATCGGCTGGGACGGCGTGCAGATCCCGGGCGAGGCACTGCGCGGCGCACGCGCGGTGGTTCACCTCGCCGGCGAGCCGCTCTTCGGCGGCGCGCCGACCCGCGAGCGCCTGCGCCGGATCCGCAGCAGCCGGATCGACTCGACCCTCGCGATCGGGCGCCAGATCGCGGCCGCGCCGGCGGGCGAGCGGCCCGGCGTGCTGGTCTGCGCGTCGGCCGTCGGATTCTACGGAGATCGCGGCGACCAGGAGCTCGCTGAGGACGCCAAGCCCGGGCGGGGTTTTCTCGCGGAGCTCTGCCAGGCCTGGGAGACGGCCGCGCGAGCCGCGCACCCGGCGCGCGTCGTCTCGCTGCGCCTCGGCATCGTGCTCGCGCGCGCGGGCGGCGCGCTGCCGCTGATGGCCTGGCCCTTCCGGCTCGGCCTCGGCGGCCGTCTGGGCCACGGCCGGCAGTGGGTCCCCTGGATCCACCTGGACGATGCGCTAGGCCTGCTGCAGCAGGCGCTCGACGACGGCGGAATCAGCGGTCCGATCAACGCGGTGGCGCCGGCGCCGGTGCGCAATGCCGAGCTGACTCGAGCACTCGCGCGCGCGCTCGCGCGCCCGGCGCTGCTGCCGGTCCCCGCGTTCGCACTGCGCGTCGCACTGCGCGAGCTCGCGGGGGAGCTGCTGTGGAGTCGCAGGGTCGTGCCGCGCGCGGCGCTGGCCGCAGGCTACCGCTTCGCACATGCCGAGCTCGCGCCGGCGCTGGCTGCGCTGCTGCGCTGAAGCCGGCCCCGCTCAGTGCCTCTGGGGCTCACCCGCGCCGGCGACGAAGAGCGCGGGCAGCACGTCGCGCACCGAGGGCGGCGCCGCCTGCGGCCGCACCTCGAAATAGCGCACGGACCACTCGGGCTCGGCGCTGGGGCTGAAGTTCGCGCGGAACGCGGCGAGGCTTCTCGCAATCACGAGCTCGGCCTGGGCGCGGTCGACGTCGGCCAGGAACAGCAGCGAGCGCTCGCGCGTCATGCGGAAGATGCGGTCGTCGACGCGCAGCGCGCTCTCGAGGAAGTCGATCAGCTCGGGGAAGACGAGATCTCCCTCGGGTGCGCTGATGCCCACGATCACCGAGCAGATCGAGTGCTTCCTCGCGAGATCCGTGTAGCGGTTCAGCAGCTCGCGCATCCGGCGCGGATCGTCGTAGAGGGGCTTTTCGAGCGCCATGGCCGTCATCTTGCTCCCGTTATCGACCCCCGGCCAGCGGACTTGAAGCGCTGCGGGCGCGCGGGGCTTCAGCCTCTGGCGGCGCGATCGAAGCCGGCCACGGCCAACGCGCCCGCGGCGACGCAGAGTGCTAGCAACATTGGCACGCTCGCGGCGAGCGGCAGCTCGTGCACGCCGAGCAATCCGTAGCGCAGCAGATCGACGCCGTAGCTGAGCGGGTTCAGCTTGGCTACGGCCCGCATCGGGGCCGGCAAGGTCGCGACCGGATAGAAAATTCCAGAGAACAGATACATCGGCACCGTGACCAACGCCGAGACCATGCGGAAGGATTCGAGCCTGCGCAGCCGAGACGCAAGTGCGATCCCGAGCGCAACGCTGCAGGACGTCACGGCCACGACCGCGAGCACCAGCGCGGCCGGATGCGCGAGGCGCAGCGGTGTCAGCAGCGACAACGCGCCGACCAGCAGCCCCACCAGCACGAGCGACACCAGCGCGCGCGCGGCGAGCTTGCCGAGCACGATGCTGGCGGCCGAAACCGGCGCGACGCGCAACGCGCGCAAGAAGCCCATCTCGCGATCCTCGATCAGCGTGAAGCCACCGCCGATGCCGCCCGAGCCGACCAGCAGCGCGAGAATTCCGGTCGCGAGGTGCGAGGCATAGGACGCGCCGCTAGGCAGCGTCACGACGCGGTCGAGGCCGAGCCCGATGAAGCCGACGAAGCCGAGCGGAAACAGCAGCTGGCCGATCCAGTACGCGCGGTCGCGGCGATAGCGCAGCCACTCGCGCCGGAAGATCGCGCCCGCGTCGCCGAAGAAGTGCCTCACGCCTGCGGCTCCGCGGGCGGGCTGCCGGAATCACCCTGCGGCGCCTCGCCCGCGGCGAAGGCACGCCCCGCGTGGTGCAGGAACACGTGCTCGAGACTCGGCCGCTGCAGCGCGACCTCGAGCACGCCGCAGGGCGCGGCGGCCTCGAGCAGCGCCGCGAGCTGACGCGGCCCGTCGGCGAGCGTCACGCAAAATCCGACTCCAGCCGAGGCGCCCCGAGCCGCGGCCCCAGGCGCCTCTGGCTCGCGCCGCACGCCACTCACGCCCGGCGCCACGGCGAGGCGCTGCTCGGCCCCCGCCTCGCGCTCGAGCCGCAGCGACACCGCATCGCCGCCCAGCGCGCGCTTCAGCGCCTCGGGGCTCCCGCTCGCGACGATGCGCCCGGCGTCGAGAATCGCGAGCTGGTCACACAGCCCGTCGGCTTCCTCCATCGAGTGGGTCGTCAGGAAGATCGTCGTGCCGTGCTCGCGGCGCAGCCCGCGCAGGTGCTCCCAGATCGCGCTGCGCGCGAGCACGTCGAGGCCGAGGGTGGGTTCGTCCAGGAACAGCACGCGCGGGCGGTGCAACAGACCGCGGCCGATTTCGAGGCGTCGCTTCTGCCCGCCCGAAAGCTGCCGCGAGGGCCGATCGGCCTCCGCGCGCAGGCCCACCAGCGCGAGGATCTCGTCGATCCGCCGCAGGCGCTGGGGCAGATGGTAGAGGCGCGCGTAGAGGTCGAGGTGCTCGCGCGCGCTGAGCTCTTTGTCGAGCGTCGACTCCTGGAACACGACGCCGAGGCACTCGCGGGCCCGGCGCTGGTCCGAGACGACGTCGAAGCCGCACAGGCGCGCGCGCCCGGCGTCGGGCCGCAGCAGCGTCGTGAGGATGCCGACGCTGGTCGTCTTGCCGGCGCCGTTCGGCCCGAGCAAGCCGAAGCAGGAGCCAGCCGGGACCTCGAGATCGACCCCGCGCAGCGCGGCCACCGCTCCGTAGCGCTTCTCGAGCCCGCGCGCCTCGATTGCGAGCTCTGCCGCACTCCCGCTGCCCGCGCTTGACCCCGACACCTCGCCTGAGGTACTCCCGGCCCCGATTCGTCGGGGCGAGGATGCTACGAGAAGAGCGCGCAGATCGCGAAGCCGCCTCAGCGGCGCTCCAGCCGGACGCGGGCGCCGCGAGACGTCTCGCCGCGGGCTTTACAGTGCTCACGGTCGTGACCTTGTGTCTGATCGTGCTCGGCGCACTCGTGCGCGCGCACGATGCCGGCCTGGCCTGCCCGGACTGGCCGCTCTGCTTCGGCGAGTTCGTGCCTCGTTTGGATCTGCGTGTGGCCTTCGAGTACAGCCACCGCGTCGTCGCCGGCGGCGTCTCGCTCGCATTCGCAACCCTCGCGTGGCGCGCGCTGCAGCTCGCGGGGCCGCCGCACCTGCTCGCCAGGCACCTGGCCACAGCCGCGGGCCTGCTCGCACTCCAGATCCTGCTCGGCGCACTCACGGTCTGGCAGCTGCTCGCGTCCTGGACCGTGACCTCGCACCTGTTGATCGGCAACAGCTTCGCCGTCGCGCTCGCGTGGACCGCGGCCGCGCTGCGCGAGAGCGCGGCGGGGCCGCGCGAGCAGCGCCGCGGTCCGGCGCTCTCGGCGCGCGCGCGCGGCACGATCTGCGCGGCGACCGCGCTGCTGGTGCTGCAGGTCGCGCTCGGCGGCCTCGTCTCCTCGCGCCACGCGGGCATGGCCTGCCCGGAGTGGCCGACCTGCAATGGCGGACTCTGGTTCCCGTCCTGGCGCGGCGAGGTGGGGCTGCACCTGCTGCACCGCACCAGCGGCTACGCGCTCTGGGTCGCGCTCGCGGCCGCGGCCTGGCTCGCGCGCGGCTGCGGCGCCGCGGGCCGCCTGCTGCGCCTCGCGGTGCTGCTAGGTACTGCCCAGGTCGCGGTCGGAGTCGCAAACGTGCGCTTCGGCATCCCCGTCGAGATCACGGGCCTGCACTCGGCGCTGGCCGCGGCGCTGGTGCTCAGCGTTTCGCTCGCGCTGCGCGAGAGCCTGCGCCCGGCGGCCCCAGCGCTCCGCGCCTGAAGCAGCTCGCATTGCGCCCGCATCCCGCTGCGACTGCGAAGCCTGCGCTTGCGCTCGCGCTCGCGCTTGCGATCGCCGGATCGCTGGCGGCCTGCAGCCAGCCGCCGCGCGGCGACTGCAACCCTCGCCCCGCGCCCGGCGAGGTCGGCTCGATCTGCGGCTTCCGCAACCCCGAGGACGTCGAAGCCGTGCCCGCGCGTGGGCTGCTGCTGGTGAGCCAGATGGCGGACCGGAGCGGCGCACCGGGCTCGATCGCGGGCCTGGCGCTCGACGGTGCGAGCGCGCCGCGCGTGCTGTGGCCGGACCCCGAGAGCGCCGTCGGCGCGGCGGCCGCCGCGGCCGGCTGGGGAGAGCCGAGCTGCCCCGGCCCGCCGGATCCCGCGCAGTTCCAGCCGCACGGCATCTCCGCCGGAAGCGGACGCGCTGCTGCGGAGCTGCGGCTCGCGGTCGTCGCGCACGGCCAGCGCGAGGCGATCGAGCTCTTCGTGTTGCAGGGCGCGGGGCCCTCCGCGCGCCTCGAGTGGCGGGGCTGTGTCCCGCTGCCGCCCGGCAGCTCCGGGAACGATCTCGAGCTCGCAGCCGACGGCAGCCTGGTGGTCGCGAACTACATGCCGAGCCAGAGCGGTCTGCGCGCACTGTGGTACGAGATCCAGGGGGGACTCGGCGTCGACACCGGCGACCTGCTGCAG
Source organism: uncultured Spirochaetales bacterium (assembly GCA_964437835.1). Taxonomy (GTDB): domain Bacteria; phylum Myxococcota_A; class UBA9160; order UBA9160; family SMWR01; genus CAYTJA01. The sequence continues at coordinate 18,343 of CAYTJA010000080.1, read as the reverse complement.
TGGACGCCCGGGAGCGGCTTCCGCGCGCTGCCCGGCAGCGCGAGCCCGACGCCGAACGGTGTGGCGCGCGCGCGCGGCGGAGCGCGCGTGTTCGCGGCCCAGACCGGCGCGAGGCAGGTCGTCGCGATCGACGCGGAGGGCGGAGCGCTGCATGCGATCCCGATCGGCGGCCACCCGGACAATCTGGCCTGGCGCCCGAATGGCGAGCTGCTCGTCGCATCGCACCTGTCGGGCACAGCCTTCCTGCGCTGCGCGGCGTCGCGGGGCCCCTGCCGCTCCCCGTGGCGGCTGCACGCGATCGATCCCGTGAGCCTCGCCGCGCGCGAGATCCTGCGGCACGACGGCTCCGCCGTCGGCGGCGTCGCGTCGGCGGCTGAGGTCGGCAAGCGCGTCTACTTCGGCGCCGTCTTCGGCGACCGCATCGGCGTGCTGGATCTCGAGTAGCGCGGCTGCTGTGCTATGAAGGCCGATGAGAAGGGGGTTTCGTGCGCGCCTACCAGGTCTTCGCGAGCCTGACTCCGGAGCGATCCACCGAGATCATGCGGGTGCTGCGCGAGAAGGCGCCCGCGATGTTCCACAACGCGGTGGCGATCGCGGCCGCGGCGCTCAAGACGCGGCCCGTCTACATGAAGAAGCAGCCGCTCGAGAAGCGCGCCGACGCCGTGCGCCGCGCGCTCTCGCGCGTGACGACGAACGCGATCGCGGAAGAGCTGCTCGCGGTCTACTTCCTCGAGTGCCGCAAGGAGCTGCTCGTCGAGTGGCTCGACACGCTGGGCATCCAGCACGAGAACGGCAGCCTCACCGAGGACGCTCCGGCGCAACCCGATGCCGCAGTGCTGCGCAGCGCGGTCGAGAAGTTCCGCGCCGCCTCCGCGGATCCGGACCGCGGACTGCTGCTCCAGGCCTTTGCCGCCCAGAGCGCGATCGATTGGCCCGCACTCGAGGCGCTGCTCCAACCCTGAGTCAGCCGCGCGAGCCGATCTCCGCCTGCGTGATCGCCCGCGACGAGGCGGACCGCATCGGCGCGTGTCTCGCATCGCTCGCGTTCTGCGACGAGACCCTCGTCGTCGACGCGCATTCCGCCGACGCCACGCGGGAGCTGTGCCGGGAGCGCGGCGCGCGCGTGATCGAGCGAGACTGGCCCGGCTTCGCGGCCCAGAAGGAGTTCGCGCTGCGCGCCGCGCGCCACGACTGGGTCCTCTGCGTCGACGCCGACGAGCGCATCTCCCCCGAGCTGCGCCGCGAGATCGAGACGCTGTGCGAGCGCGGCTTCGCCGGCTGCGCCGGCTATCGGATGCCGCGCCGCTCGGAGTACCTCGGCCGCTGGATCCGCCACGGCAGCTGGTACCCGAACCGCCAGCTGCGCCTCTTCGACCGCCGCCGCGGGCGCTGGAGCGGCGGCGAGCTGCACGAGCGCGTCCTGCTCGACGGCCGCTGCGGCGAGCTCGCGGGGGAGCTCTTGCACCTGCCCTACCGCAACTTCGCCGAGCACCTCGCGACGATCGAGCGCTACACGACGCTCCGCGCGGCCGAGCTCCACGCGCAGGGACGCCGCACGCGAATCGCCGACTTGATGCTGCGCCCGGCCTGGCGCTTCCTGCGCTGCTACTGGCTCGAAGCCGGCTGCCTCGACGGCTGGCGCGGGCTGCTGCTCGCCTATCTCGCATCCCATTACGTGCGGCTCAAGTACGCGAAGCTGTGGCTGCTGCAGCGCGGCTTCGACCCGCCCGCAGCCGCGGAGCCGCGCGCGCCAGGCCCGGGCTGATGATCTGCGTTCGCCTGCGGCTCACTGCGCGGGGCAAGGCCCCTTGCTAGGCTCTCCGGCATGGCGCGAACCGGAGACACGCCGAGCCTGCGGGATCGGATCGAGTTCGCGGGCTATCGCGCGGGCGTCGCACTGCTCGCGACGCTGCCCGCGCCGCTCAGCTACGGACTCGCAGGCGGCACCGCGCGCCTGGCCTTCCGGCTCGACCGCGGGCGGCGGGAAGCCGCGCTCGCGAACCTGCGCCTCGCGTTCCCGGAGCTCCCGGAGTCCGCACGGCGCGAGATCGCCCGGCGCAGTCATGCGCAGCTCGCCGATCATGCGGTCGATCTCGTGCGCGCGCAGCGCCTCGGCGAGAGCGAGCTGCTGGCGCGCTTCGAGTTCGTCGGCCGCGAGCATTTCGACGCCGCGCGCGCGCGCGGCCGTGGCGTGATCGCGCTGTTGCCGCACCTCGGCTGCTTCGAGCTGCTCGCGCTGGTCGCGCCCGCGCTCGGGATCCCCGGCTGCGTCGTGACGCGCCCGCTCTCGAATCCGCTGATCCAGGCCGAGCTGCTCGCGCGCCGCGGCGCGCGCGGCGCGCAGATCCTGTCGCACCGGAACGTCGCGGCGGAGTGTCTCGGCGCGCTGCGGCGCGGCGAGACCGTGGCGATCCTGAACGACCAGTACACGCGGCGCAGCAAGGGCATCTTCGCGCCCTTCTTCGGCCTGCGTGCCTCGACCTCCGCGGGCCCCGCGCTGCTCGCGCTGCGCAGCGGCGCGCCGGTGGTGCCGCTGCACTTCGAACGCCTCGCGCGCGACCGCCACCGCGTCGTCTGCAGCCCCGCGCTCGAGCTCGAGCAGAGCGGAGATCTGCGCGCGGACGCCCTGCGCGCGACCGCGCAGATGAACAGCGCGCTCGAAGCGCTGATCCGCTCGCTGCCCGAGCAGTGGATCTGGAGCCACCGCCGCTTCCGTCACAGCCCCGACCTGCCGGCCGAGCCCTACCGAGAGAAGCGCGGAGGCCTGCGCCGCGCCGCCCGCCGGCAGCGTGTTCCCAGCACCTAGAATTCCGCGGGTAAGCCCAACGAGAAGCAGGCTCCACCCAACGGGGAGTCGCTGACGACCAGGTCGCCGCGGTGGGCGCGGGCGATCATGCGCGCGATCGGAAGACCGAGACCCGTGCCCGGGCCGTTGCGCGCAGGGTCGAGGCGCGTGAAGCGCTCGAACACGGCTTCCCGCTCGCCCGCCGGAATTCCCCGCCCCGAGTCGCAGACGCGAATCGAGACACCGGCCGCTGCGGGCGTGGCCTCCACGTGGATCCGACCGCCGCGAGGGGTGAAGCGGATCGCATTGTCCAACAGGTTGGCGAGCGCACGGAACAGCAGGGTCCGATCGGCCCGCAGCGTGCCGCTCGCAGCGCCGAGCTCCAGCTGGATCCCGCGTTCGTCGCAAGCGGGCGCGTAGAGCCGTTCGAGGTCCGACAGGAGCTCTGCGACGGAGACCCGCTCGAGGGAGAGGGCCAGCTGACCCCGTTCCCCCCGAGAGAGCATCAGCAGGCCTTCGACGAGCCGGCCCATCTCGTCGGCCGTGTCGCGAATCGGCTCGAGCGCACTGCGCGCCTGCGCATCGCCAGGGGCCATCAGGGCGACGTCGGTCAGGCTGAGGATCCGATTGAGCGGGGTGCGGAGCTCGTGGGCGACGTCCGAACTGAAGGCGCTCATCCGCACGAACGCGGCTTCGAGGCGCGCGAGCACGCGATTCACCGCCGCAGAGTGTCTATCGACGTCGTCGCTGGTCCCGCGCAGCGGCAGGCGCGCGTCCAGCTGCGCGGCATCGATACGGTCGATGCTCTGGGTGGCATTCCGCAGCGGCGCCATCGCCCGGCGGGTTGCGAACAGGGCGAGGAGCGCCGCAGCGGAGAGGCCACTCGCTGCGCAGATCCAGGCGACCAGCGCTAGCTCCGCTCGCTCCTCCGCGAAGTGGGCCAACGACACGGTCACTACGGTGCGAGCGCCCGATGGCAGGTCGCGCGCATAGCGCAGGAAGTCCTGCCCGGGGACGAGCACGCCCGCCAGCAGGCTGTCCTCGAAGAGCCGCAATCGCCCGGGATCCGCGAGTGTACCTCCCCGGGCCTGGACCTTTCCGGTGGGGTCGAGCAGCTCCACCCCGATACCCTCCGCGGCGAGCGCAGAGCCGACGGATGCCAGCATCTCGGACGGGTCGGATCCGCGGTCGCCCGCAAGCATCCGCTCGATCTCATCGAAGCGGCGCTGGGCTTGCCAATCGATCTCCTCCAGAGCCTCCAACACGGCATAGGCGTAGAAGAGGAAGATCACGGCGCCGATCAGCGGCGCGAACGTCGACGCCAGGGTGGCGGCGACGCGCAGGTCGACTCGGCCCGTGCTGCGCCGGATCGCTTCAATCCACGACATAACCGATCCCCCGCACGGTGCGCGGGACGCCGGGAGCTCCCGCGTCCTCGAGCTTGCGCCGCAAGCGGCTCACGTGAACGTCGACGACGTTCGTGTCGGGGTTGTAGTCGTAGCCCCACACGAGCTGCAGCAGCAGGCGCCGCCCGAGGATCTCGCTCCGGCGCTCGGCCAGGTTGAACAGCAGGTCGTACTCGGTGGGGGTGAGGTCCACGGCGCGCTCGCCGATGCGGACGCGGCGCTGCAGGGGGTCGATCTCCACCGGGCCGATGCGCAACGTCTCGATGCGGCCTGCCGGCCGGCGCAGCAGGGCTCGCAGCCGCGCCAGCAGCTCGGCAAAGGCGAAGGGTTTGACGAGGTAGTCGTCCGCGCCCCGCTCGAGCCCCACCACCCGGTCGTCGACGGTGTCGCGTGCCGTGAGGATCAGGACCGGCGTACCCCGATGGCTGCTGCGGATCTGGCTCAGGATGTCGAGTCCACTGCCACCGGGAACCATGAGATCGAGAATCGCCGCATCCACCGGGCCCTCTGCCAGGATCCGCGAGGCCGACTCCACGTCGGCGGCGTGTGCGACCTGATAGTCCCGCTCGCGAAGGCCATCACTGAGCGTGCGAGCCGTCTCCGCATCGTCCTCGAGGAGCAGCAGTCTGGTCATGAGGTCACTTCGCCGCTCCCCGCCGCTGCGTCCATGCCGACGCGCAGCGTACGGGAGGCGTCGCAGGGAGCTCCGAATGCACCCGGCGCTGCGGTCGCGTCAGGGCTCGATGGTGAGGTACACGCGATACCGGGTCCGCGCGAGCGCGCTGACGCGCACGAGTCACCGCGCGAGCAGCAGCTCGCAACCGGATCCGCTCGCTGCGTCAGCAAAACGCGTGAAGAGCGCCGAAAGCCGACGTACTCACGCCGTGGGCTGAAGCGTCGCCGAGCTCCTACCCGCGTGCGCGGCAGCGCCAAGCCCTTGCGCTCCGACCGGCTCGCTGAGCTTTGCCTTGCCGGGTCGGGGATCCCAGAAGAACAGGCCCAGCGCAGAAATGGCAATCGCCGCGTAGAGCATCGCGGCGAGATCGCCGAGCTGCTTCAACAGTCCCAGAATTTCCATGGAGCCTCCCACCGATGCCATCGGCACAGGGGGGGAAACCCATGATAGAAAATTCTCGCGGAGCGCGCTTGCGCGATCTGGGTCGCGGATCGCAAGCGGCTTTGCCGCGCGCAGCGAGCCGCAGGCGAGCGGAGGTGGAGTGCAAGCGGCCTCGCCTGGGCCCGTCCCTGCGGGGCTCAACTGCGAAGCGCGTCTACGGGTTCCAGATGTGCGGCGCGCAACGCCGGGTAGGCTCCCGACACCAGCCCGATCACACCGCCGAGCAGCGGAGCGATCGCCAGCGCGATCGGATCCAGCACCGGGGTCCACACCTGATAGGCGGAGACGGCCACCACGATCAGCACGCCGGCGGTCGCGCCGACGACGCCCCCGATCACACCCATCGAGGCGCTCTCGAGCAGGAACTGGCCCGCGATGTGCCCGCGCGTCGCGCCGATCGCGCGGCGCAGGCCGATCTCGCCCGTCCGCTCCATCACTCCGACCAGGGTGATGTTCGCGATGCCGATCGCACCGACCACGAGCGAGAGGCCGCCTAGCAGCAGGAACATCACGCTGAGGTCCGACTCCACCTCGTCGCGCACGCGCCTGGGCTCCTGGGGAACCGCGAGCTTCAGGGTCTGTGGATCATCGGGCCGCAGCGCGAGTGGCGCCTGATCGGCAATCAGATAGGCGGCGCCGATCCGGGTTTCGACGACGACCGTGCCGGGACCGGCCAGGCTGAAATACTTGCGCGCCGTGCCTTCGGGGATGATCACGGACGCGAGCAATTCCGGCTTGCGCGCGACGTCCCTCAGGACTCCGATCACGAGATACAGATGATCGCCGATCGCGACCGCGGGAAGCTGCTCGAGACCCACGATCCCGAGCTGGCGCGCGGCGTCCGGACCCAGCACGGCGACCCGATCGGCCCGATCGGAATGGCCCGAGTCCGGCAGGCGCCCGGTGGCGAGCTCGGCTCTGACGGCCCGAAACAGCTCGGGCGAGGCTGCGACCACCGAGAGCTTGAACGCGCTCTGGTTCAACGGATCCTTCACCGGCGACGAGCTGACGAGCGCGTCGCCGACTTCGACCTCGCTCATGCTTCCCGCAGCAACCACGCCGTTCAGACGCCGCAGCCGGTCCGCCGCGTCCCACGGAATCGCCTTGGGATCGATGATCCCCGTCGTCCTTCCGGGCTTGGCAGTGACGAAGAGCTCGGTCGCCGCGAGCTGATCGAACTGGCTGATGATCCGATTGCCGGCGGTGCGCGTGAGACCCATCGTCGAGACCAGCGCCGTGATTCCGATCACGACTCCCAGGACCGTCAGCAGCGTTCGCACCGGCCTCGCGAGCATGCCGGCGAGCACTTCCTCGAGCAGATCGCGGATCGCGATTCCCGACTTCGTCACCCGTGCATTCGCGGCTGCTGCGAGCGGCAGCGCCGCCCCGTTCCGCTGGGTTCCGCCGGCGATCTCCCGCAGCGAGCCGTCCACCATGTGCAGCCGGCGTCCGGCGCGATTCGCCACGGCTTCGTTGTGCGTGACCATCAACAGCGTGAGACCTTCCCGGTTGAGCTGCTCGAGCAGCTCCAGGATGCCGTCGGACGATTTCGAATCCAGGTTTCCGGTCGGTTCGTCGCAGACGAGCAGGCTCGGAGAGCCGGTGATCGCGCGCGCGATCGCGACTCGCTGCCGCTCTCCGCCCGAGAGCTTCCCCGGCAGGAAGTCCGCGCGGTGTGCCAGGCGCACGCGCTCGAGCGTCTTGCGGGCGCGTTCCTCGCGGCCGCTGCTCGACTGCTTGCGGTAGACCTCCGCGAGCATCACGTTCTCGAGCACCGTGCGGTAGGGAAGCAGGTGGAAGGATTGGAACACGAAGCCAATCCGCCGGCTGCGCACTCCGGCGCGCTGATCGTCGCTCAGCTGCGCGGTGTCGACCCCATCGATGAGATAGTTCCCCCTGGACGCATGGTCCAGGCATCCGATCACGTTGAGCAGGGTCGACTTTCCGGCTCCGGAGGGGCCGGTGATCGCGACCCACTCGCCGCGCTCGACCCGCAGATTGACATCGACGAGTGCGTGCACGACGGGTTCGCTGCCGTACTCGCGCCAGATCTTCTTCAGCTCGAGTACCGGAGGCGTCTGCACTTGCCCCTGTGACGTCATCGAAGACCTAGGCGTTCTCCGGGTTCTGGTATCCGACGACGACGCGCTGGCCGGGTGCCAGCTGCCCGTCGACGGGAGTGACTTCGACGAAGCCGTCGGCGGAAAGCCCCGGCGTGACGGTCATGTATTCGAGCGCGCCGTCCTTCTCGATCTGTACTCTCGACGTGCCGTCCGCCGCGAGCGACAGCGCGCTCATCGGGACGACCGTCACGGCGCCCTGGGTGGATTGAATCGGGATCGTGAGGCGCAGCGAGAATCCCTGGAGCGGCGTCGGCGTCTCGAGCACGCGAATCTCGAAGTAGATGTGATAGCCGTCGACCCCGTTCGTGCCGGGAACGTCGGCCATCCAGGCGACGACACCCTTGGCCTTGATCCCGAGCGTCGCTTCATCGATCTCGACCGGCATGCCGGCCTTCACGAGCGGCGCCGCGTCGAGCGCGAGACCGGAATCGATCGCCAGCTGATTGTCCGTTACCGAAAGGATCGGCCCATTCGCCAGGTTGCCGACGAGGCTCGTGAGTTCCTCGACCCGGACCGGCATCGCAGGGATGAAGACGATCTCGTCGGCCGGAAGCTGCACGCCGAGCTTGCTCTTCGCGAGAGTGAGGTCGGCCCCGAGGCGACTGGCCCGCTGCGTCGCGAGCTTCACGTCGAGGTCGGAGACCTTGTGTGCGTCGAGGGCCGCCTGGACGGCCATTTCGCCAGCCAGCCGGGCGGAGCGCACGGCCGCTTCGGCGGACGCCACCTGCTCGGCCACGAGCTGGGCGTCGCGTTCCGCGATCTGCACCAGCACCTGACCCTCGAGCTCGGTCTTGAACGCCGAAGCCCGCGCGAGATCGAGCTTGGCGTCGGCGGCCGCGCGCGCCGTCTCGGGTTGGCGCGGGTCGAGGACGACCAGAGCCCGTTCCGCGATCGCGGCCGCGAGGTCGGCCCGCGCTGCCGAATCGCCGTACTCCGCCTTGGCGCGCTCGGACTCGACCGCCAGCGGAGCGCCGGCCCCGGGGCTCGTTCCCAGCCGGTTCCGGTCCGCGAGCCTGGTCGCGAGCTCGCTCTCCGCGAGCCGGAGATCGCGCTCCGCGGTCGCGCGCGCAGATTCGACCGAGAGGGCGGCGGCGGCAGCAACGCCCTCCGCCGTGAGCGCGACCTTGGTCGCTTCGCCGAAGTCCTGCTCGAGCAGTCGCAGCTGCGCGACCTGCTCGGTGGTCGGCTCGAAGGGCTCGTATCCCCTGGCTCGATAGAACTTCGCCAACGCTGCTGACGTCCGCTGATCGTAGCTTCCGTCGACCGCGCCCGGATCGAAGCCCAGGCGCTCGAGCGCTGCTTCGAGCTGGAGGACGTCGTCGCCAAACATCCCGGGCATCAGATCCCGGAAGGCCGGGACCTTGCCGGCGAGCGCGAAGACCGGCCGACCGGAAGCCGTCAGCAGCACGCCGCCGTCTTCGATCGGCGTGTTGCGCAACGGCAGCGTCGTGATCAGCGCCTGGTTCGCCTTCAGGGCCGACGGGGCGATCGAGATCGGCAGCGGCAACCCGAAGCGGCCGGTGCCGCGCGTCACGACGCTCGAGCTCAGCACGCGCTCCTCGACCGGAACCAGGATCGCTGAAGGCACCGGCGGCGCGGTTCGCGCCGCGACGTCCGCCGGAGATTCGATCTGGGAACCGAAGGCCCAGCTCAACACCAGCGCCGCCGCCACGGAACCCAGCACCCAGAACAGGATCCTGATGCGTTTCTGGCTCATGCGTGCTCGACCCTGCGGAATCCAGGCGCTCGCTCTGCCGACCCCATGCTCGTACCTCGCCTGCGCAAAGTCTCAATCGACCTTGCGCGCGAAGAGTTCCTTCTCGATGCGCTGCTCGACGGGCTCGATCAGCGCCAGCTCGAGCTCGAGGCTCTTGACTGCGAGCGTCCGCTCGTAGTTCTGGAGCTCCTTCAGCGCCGCCTGCTGCTGCGGCGAAAACTGTTCCAGCGGGACCGTGCCCCCGCCGGTGATCGCATCGAGGCGCTGCCAGATCTCCGCCTCGAGCGCATTCGGATCCTGGACGCCGAAGCCCGCCTCTCGCATCTTCGCGGCGTAGTCGCGCAGAGCGGCCCGCATGCGCGCGTCTCTCGCGATCAGGGCGTCCTTCGGGTTGTAGTAGCTGGACTTCAGCTGTTCGGGCTCGAAGACCTGTTGGACGGCTTCGAGAGTGCAGCCGCCGCAGCGCGAGAAGTCCTCCGAGTCGAGCGCGACCGAGAGCGTGGCGTCGCTGTGATCGCCGAACAGCGCGCGGCTGTAGGCGACCTGGTCGGTCTGCGACAGGCCCTGGTACACCTGCACGTTGTGCCTGCCGAGGCCGATCTTCGCCGGGCTGTAGCCGCTCGCGAGCTGCGGGGCCTGCCCCGTGTACTCCGTCGAGATGCCGAAGCCGTACTTGGCGATGAACTCGGCCTCCTCGAGCCCGGGCAGCACCTTGTCGGCCTTCATGCCCCTGCGCACGGTCTCGGCGTCGACGGCGACGTACTCGAATCCCTGTGCGCGCATGCATCTGGCGATCAGCAGCTCGACCTTCTCGATCTTCTCGACGAGCTGCCGCTGCGTCATGCCGAACTCCGCCTGACCCACGCCGCCCGCCGAGTCGGCGACGGCGCCGCCGGAGATCACGAGCGCGCCTACCAACGCTGCCGCGACAACCCATCGAGTCATCGTCCACTCCGCAATTTGCGTCCGCTGCGGGCGATCCTGCAGTCGGGGCGTTGCCCCGGCTTCCTCCGCCGCGAACCGATGTTTTTCGAGTCCACGCATCCTATCACGGCGCGCAAACGGTCGAGGCAAGAATCGCGCTCTGCCGGTAGGCGGCAGCGCAGCTCCGCCAAGCGCCATTCCGTAAGCGGCTGCCGCGGAGTTCGCGTGTCGTTCGAAGCCAGAATCTCCACCCCCCCCCGATGCGTGTTCGACGCAGTTGCCGGTGAGTTGCACGCCGGTCTCGATGCGCCGATGGCTCCCTGGACGCAGCGAGATTAAGAAAACGACACATTCATTTGCCGCTTCGTGATAGGCTGCGCTCGTGGGTGTACTGCTGATGAGCTGCTGAAGGATGTTGATGCTGCACCAGACCGGGTTCCACCACAGACGGGATCGACAGCCCCCGGCCCAGGCGAGTTCCAGTGCTCGCTCTTCGGGTCGCGGGATCTCGGAGTCGGCCCCTGCCGAGCGCGGCGAAGCGCTCGTCGCGCAGCCGCGGCGCCTGCGGCGCACGCACTCTCACTCCGGTCGTGGCAGCGCTCTCTACTCGTTCTCGACGGAATCGGGGACTGACTCGAGGAGGTTCGAATCATGATGCGCTGGATCGTCGCATGGAGCATGCAGCTTCGACTCGTGATGGTCGCCGCTGCCGCGGTCTTGATGTTCTTCGGCGTCACACAGCTACGGCATATGCCGATCGACGTGGTGCCGGAGTTCGTTCCGCCGCGGGTCGAGATCCAGACCGACGCGCTCGGGCTCTCCGCAGCCGAGGTGGAATCCCTGATCACGGTCCCGCTCGAAGCGGACATGCTGAATGGCGTGCCGTGGGTGCACGAGATCCGCTCCGAGTCGATTCCGGGGCTCTCTTCGATCGTGCTCGCGTTCGAGCCGGGCACGGATCTGATGGCCGCGCGGCAGATGGCGCAGGAGCGGCTGGTCGGTGTACACGCGCTGCCGAACGTGTCGAAGCCGCCGGTCATGCTCCAGCCGATCTCTTCGACGAGCCGTTTCCTGAAGATCGGGCTCACCTCGACCTCGCACTCGCTGATCGACCTCTCGGTGCTCGCGCGTTGGACGATCGTGCCCCGCCTGATGGGCGTGCCCGGCGTGGCGAACGTATCCATCTGGGGCCAGCGCGGGCGGCAGCTTCAGGTGCACGTCGATCCTGCGCGGCTGTTTGCTCACAACGTGAAGCTGGATCAGGTGATCCACACGGCCGGCAACGCGCTGTGGGTGTCGCCGCTGACCTTCCTGAACGCGTCCTCGCCGGGCACCGGCGGCTGGATCGAGACCCCGAACCAGCGGCTCGGCATCCAGCACCTGCTGCCGATCTCGAGGCCGGAACACCTCGCGAAAGTGACCGTCGAAGGCGCGCACTTCGCGCTCGGCGACGTCGCCACGGTGGTGGAGGACCACCAGCCGCTGATCGGCGGCGCGATCATCGACGACATGCCGGCGCTGATGCTTGTCGTCGAGAAGCTGCCTGGGGTGAATACCGTCGATGTGACGAAGAGCGTCGAATCGGCGGTCGAGGCCCTGACGCTCGGCCTGCCCGGCATCGAAATGGACACCACGCTGTTCCGCCCGGCGACTTATCTCGAGCTCGCGGTCGAACACCTCTCGAGTCTGCTGCTGATCGCCGCCGCCCTCGTGGTCGTGGCCCTGTTCGGGCTGCTCTTCCACTGGCGCATCGCGCTGATCAGCACGCTCGCGGTCCTGCTTTCCGGGCTCGCGGCAGCAACGGTGCTCTATCTGCACGGCACCACGATCAACATGATGATCATCGCCGGCTGGGTGGTCGCGCTCGGTGCTCTGATCGACGACGCCGTGATCGACAGCGAGAACGTCGCGCGGCGCCTGCGCGAGCTGCGGAAGGCGGGCGAATCCGGCACGCGAGTGATCTTCGACGCGCTGCTCGAGGCGCGCCGGCCGATCCTCTACGCGACTGCGCTCATGCTGCTGGCCGTGGCGCCGGTCTACTTCATGGAGGGCGTGGCCGGTGCGCTGTCGCACCCGGTCGCCGCTGCCTACGCGATCGCACTGCTCGCCTCGATGCTGGTCGCGCTGACAGTGACGCCGGCGCTGAGCCTGCTGCTGCTGTCCGATGCGGCGCTCCCGGAGCGCCAGTCGCCGCTGATGGCGGCGCTGCGCAGCGGCTTCGAGCCGCTGATCTCCCGCGCGGTCGGCAGCGCGGGCCCGGCGTGGATCTGGGCCGTGGGCGCTGCCGGCGTGGGCGCGCTCGCGTTCCTGCTGGCCTTCCCGGCGGAGCGGCACTCGCTGTTCCCGAATTTCCGCGAGCGGGACATCCTGGTCGAGTTCGAAGGCACGCCCGGCACCTCCGAGGAGGAGATGAGCCGGATCACGACCCGCGCCAGTCACGAGCTGCGGGCGCTTCCCGGGGTTCGCAACGTCAGCGCCCACGTGGGTCGCGCGATCCTGTCCGACCGCGTGGCCGACGTCGACGCCGCGGAACTCTGGGTCAGCATCCAGCCCGAGGCCGACCAGGCGCAGACCCTGGCTGCGATCCGCGAAGTCGCCGCGGGCTATCCCGGCCTCGACGTGGACGTCGATACCTATCTCAACGAACGGATCCGAGAGGAGGCCGAGATCGACGACGACCTCGTCGTGCGCGTCTACGGCACGGATCTGAAGACGCTCCGCAGCAAGGCGGAGGATGTCGCGCGGATGCTCGCGCACGTCGACGGCATCGTCGATCCGCAGGTCGAGTTCGAAGACGAACACCCGTCGCTCGAGATCGAAGTCGACCTCGAGCGAGCCAAGGACTACGGCCTCAAGCCCGGCGACGTGCGCCGCGCGGCGGCATCGCTGTTGTCGGGCATCCAGGTCGGAAGCCTCTTCGAAGAGCAGAAGGTCTTCGACGTGGTGGTCTGGGGCGCTCCCGACGTTCGCCGCAGCCTGACGAACGTGAGTCAGCTCCTGATCGACACGCCCCTCGGAGGCCAGGTGCGCCTGCAGGACGTCGCCGACCTGCGCATCGCGTCGGCTCCGAAAGTCATCAACCGAGAGGCAGTTGCGCGCCGAATCGACGTCAGCGCCGAGCTGCGCGGGCGCAGCCCCGCTTCTGTCACTGCGGAAGTCGAGGAGCGCCTGCACAAGGAGATCGAGTTCCCGCTCGAATTCCGGGCGGAGGTGCTCGGGGGCTACGCCGCGCGCGTCGCGGCCGTGCAGCGCGTGCGAGCCTTCGCGGTGGGAGCTGCGATCGCGGGCCTGCTGCTGCTGCACGCGGCCTTCGGCAGCTGGCGCCTCGCGTGCTCGTTCTTCCTCGCGCTGCCGGTCGCCGGCCTCGGCGGAATCCTTTCCGGGCTCGCGGCCGGCGTGGAGGTATCGCTCGGCTCGATCCTCGGGCTGCTCGCGGTGTACGGGATCGCGGCGCGCAACGGCATCGCGCTGCTCTCGCACTACCGACAGCTCGAGAAAGAGCTCGGTCAGGCGCTGTCGCCCGAGCTGGTGCGGCGCGGAACGCAGGAGCGCCTGGTGCCGATCGCGATCACGACGATCGTCACGGCCCTGGCCTTCCTGCCGCTCGCGTTCTCCGGTGGCGTCGCGGGCTTCGAGATCCTGCAGCCGATGGCGGTGGTCGTCCTCGGTGGCCTGGTCACGTCGATGCTGGTGAGCCTCGTCGTGGTGCCCTCGCTGTACCTGCACTTCGGCGCGGGCGCCGAGCCGGACATCCTCGCGGAAGTGGAGCCGGAGCGGCAGGCCGCCTAGCGCGACGCCGGCCGCTCGATTCGCTGGAAAATCAAGAAGGAGCAATTCGCATGCGACCTCTGGGAAGACGCTGGATTCTGGTGGGGCTCTGCGGCCTCTCGCTGCTGCCGCTCGCGGCATGCGGGAAGCAAGAGGCTGTTGCGGCGCAGAAGGAGCAGCCGGCGGCGATCGAGAAGATCGACGGCACGGAGCTCAGCCGCGTGACGCTGACCGAGAAGGCGATCCAACGGATCGACCTGAAGACGGTCGCGGTCCGCGAACAGGCCACGGACGGGTCGACGCACAGCGTCGTCCCCTACTCGTCGCTGATCTACGACAAACAGGGCAGGACCTGGGTCTACACGAGTCCGCAGCCGCGGACCTTCGTCCGGACGCAGGTCGACGTCGACCGGATAGACGGGGATTGGGTGCTGCTCTCCGACGGGCCGGCGGCTGGCGCCCAGGTCGCGTCGGTTGGGGTTGCCCAACTCTACGGAGCGGAAACCGGAGTGGGCCACTAGGCCAGGAATATCAGGGCGGGAATCTTCATGCTGCGCTTCATCGTTGCCACGAGCCTCCGGTTCCGTTTCCTGGTCGTCGCGATCGCGCTCGGGATGATGTACTTCGGCATGGGCCAGCTGCGCCGCATGCCGGTCGACGTCTTCCCCGAGTTCGCGCCGCCGCTGGTCGAAATCCAGACCATCTCGATCGGACTCGCGCCGAACGAAGTGGAGGGGCTCGTGACGGTGCCGCTCGAGGAGGCTCTGGCGGGGGTTCCGGGCCTCGACGTGATGCGCTCGAAGTCGGTTCCCGACCTCTCGTCGATCAAGCTGATCTTCGAGCCCGGCACCGATCTGCTGAAGGCGCGCCAGGTGGTGCAGGAGCGCGTCTCCCTGGTGACGCCCGGGCTGCCGACCTGGGCGGCGCCGCCGGTCATGCTGCCGCCGCTCTCGGCGACCAGCCGCATGATGAAGATCGGGATCTCGTCGAAGACGCGATCCGTGATCGACCTGTCGATGATCGGCTATTGGACGATCCGACAGCGCCTGCTGACCGTGCCCGGCGTCGCGAACGTCGCGATGTGGGGCGAACAGCTCGAGATGTTCCAGGTCGAGGTGGATCCGGAGCGTTTGGCGCTCCACGAGGTCTCCGTCGACGAGGTGATGGAGGCCACAGCAGATTCGCTGGACTCCGGCATGCTGCAATATTCCCCGGGCCATCACATCGGCACCGGAGGTTGGATCGAGACCCCGAACCAGCGGCTTCCGATCCGGATCGTGCTGCCGCTCGTCTCGAAGTCCGATCGGGTGACGGCGGAACACCTGGCCAACGTCGTGCTGCGGCCCGCGCAGGGCGACCTTCCTGGGCTGCTGCTGAAGGACGTGGCCGACGTCGTGATCGATCACCAGCCGATGATCGGCGACGGCATCGTCAACGAGGGCCAGGGGCTGCTGCTCATCGTCGAAAAGTTTCCGTGGGGCAACACGCTGCAGGTCACGAGGGACGTCGAGGCCGCGCTCGACGCGTTGCGCCCGGGTCTCCCCGATGTCGACATCGACCACGAGATCTTCCGCCCGGCGAGCTTCATCGAGATCTCGATCGCCAACCTCGGGAAGTCGCTGATCATCGCCAGCGTCCTCGTGATCCTCGTACTCGTCGCGTTCCTCTTCGAGTGGCGCACCGCAGTCATCAGCTGCACGGCGATCCCGCTCTCGCTGATGGCGGGCGCGCTCGTGCTGTATCTGCAGAACGCGACGATCAACACGATGGTCCTTGCGGGCTTCGCGATCGCCCTCGGCGCCGTCGTCGACGACGCGATTGTCGACATCGAGAACATCACCCGGCGCCTGCGCGAGCATCGCAAGCAGGGCGGTAGCTTGCGCCGGCTCGCGAGGATCATTCTCGAGGCGTCCTTCGAAGTGCGCCATGCGATCATCTACGCGACGCTGATCGAGATCGTCGCGCTGGCCCCGGTCTTCTTCATGGAGGGTCTGTCGGGAGCCTTCTTCAGGCCGCTCGCGCTTTCGTACGTGCTCGCGGTCGGGGCCTCGATGGTCGTCGCGCTGACGGTCACTCCGGCGTTGAGCTACATCCTGCTCCGCAATGCACCGCTCGAGCAGCGCGAGGCGCCGCTCGTGCACTGGCTGAAGGACGGCTACGCGGCCCTGCTCTCGCGGATCATCCGCACGCCGCGCCCGGCCTATCTCAGCGTCGCCGTGATCGGGCTGGCCGGCGCCATCGTCGTGCCGCTGCTCGGGCAGGAGCTGCTGCCCTCCTTCAAGGAGCGGGACTTCCTGATGCACTGGATCACCAAGCCGGGCAGCTCCCTGGCCGAGGAGAGCCGCATCACGATCGCGAGCAGCAACGAGCTGCGTGCGATTCCCGGGGTCCGCAACTTCGGAGCCCACATCGGTCAGGCGCTGATCATGGACGAGGTCGTCGGGGTCAACTTCGGCGAGAACTGGATCAGCGTCGATCCCGCCGTCGACTACGACAAGACGCTGGCAAAGATCCAGGAGACGGTCGACGGCTACCCCGGGATGTATCGCGACGTGCAGACCTACCTGAAGGAGAGGATCCGCGAGGTGCTCACGGGATCGAGCCATCCGATCGTAGTGCGCGTGTTCGGCCGTGAGCTCGACGTCCTCCATTCCAAGGCGGTCGACGTCGAGAAGGCGCTCGAGGGCATCGCGGGAATCGAGAACCTGCACGTCGAGATGTACGAAGAGATCCCGCAGGTGCAGGTCAAGGTCGATCTCGACGCGGCGCGGGCCCACGGGCTCAAGCCGGGCGACGTCCGGCGCGCCAGTGGACAGCTGGTGTCGAGCGAGGAGGTCGGAGACATCCACATCGCCGACCGGACCTACGACGTCAACATCTGGAGCACGCCCCGGACGCGTCACAGCCTGACGGACATTCTCGAGCTTCCGATCGATTTCCCGGGCGGCGGGACGGTGCCGCTGCAGGCGATCGCCGACGTGCGCATTTCGGGGACGCCAAACGTGATCAAACGCGAGCATCTGGCGCGCCGCATCGACGTCACCGCCGACGTGAAGGGGCGCGACCTCGGCTCGGTGTACGCGGACGTCGAGGCGGCACTGAAGACCGTCGAGTTCCCGCTCGAGTACCACCCGGAGCTGCTCGGCGAGTACACGGAGCGCCTGGCCGCGCAAGAGAAGATCTTCACCTTCTCGATCCTCGCGATGGCCGCGGTCTTCCTGCTGCTCCACACCTCCTTCGGGAGCGCGCGCCTCGCGGCGGTGTCCTTCGTGCTACTGCCCTCGGCTCTCGTCGGCGGCGTGCTCGCGGCCTTTGCGAGTGGCGGGGTGATCTCCCTCGGCTCGATCGTCGGCTTCCTGACGGTGCTCGGGATCTCCGCACGCAACGGCATCCTGATGATCAATCACTTCCAGCACCTCGAACGCGAGGAGGGCGAGAGCTTCGGTCCGGAGCTCGTGCTGCGCGGCGCGCGAGAACGACTCTCGCCGATCCTGATGACGGCCCTGGCGACCGGTCTTGCGCTCGTACCCCTGGCGGTGGCCGGTGCGATTCCGGGCAACGAGATCGAGCACCCGATGGCGCTGGTGATCCTGGGCGGCCTGCTCACGTCGACGCTGCTCAACCTGTTCGTGCTGCCCTCGCTGTACCTGCGCTTCGGCCGCGTGGTCGCAACCGCCTCGGCGAGGGTCGCATAGCCAATGAAGAACTCGATGCGACGCAGAGCGGTGAAGAGCGGCAGTCGGATGCTGGCGGGGGCTGCGCTCCTGCTCGGTTCTCCCGGCCTCGCAGGGGCGGCTGGGGAGGGCACGACTGCGTCCCGCTTCCCGACTGCGAAAGTCGTCTTCGAGCAGAACGCGACCGACGGGGACGTCGAAGTCGTGTTCCAGGTGACGGGGCGCAGCGAGGGGCTCGTGAAGCTCAGTGTGGTCGGCCCGGACGGGCGCACGGTGGTCGACTTCTCGGCCCCCGACCCCTCCACGATGGGAATCCGGGAGTTCGAGCTCGAGTCACCCGAACCGCCGGACGCCGCACGGCTCAAGGCCGCCTATCCGGAGGGGGTGTACGCGTTCTCTGGGAAGACGGCGTCCGGCAAGGAGCTGCGCAGCGAGGCCCGACTCAGTCACAGCCTGCCGGCGACGACCTCCTTCGTGCAGCCCGCTGCCGAGGCGAGCGGCGTCCCGAGCCGGGGCCTCGAGATCAGCTGGACGCCCGTCGCGGGCGTCTCCGGTTACATCGTCGAGCTCGAGCAGGAGAAGCTCGCTGTCACGCTGAAGACGAGCGTCCCTGGGACGATCACGCGGCTCGGCGTACCCGACGGCTTGCTGCATCCCGGCACCGAGTACGACCTCGGCATAGGCACCGTGTCGGCGGAGGGCAACGTCTCCTTCGTGGAGACGAGCTTCACCACCGCACCATAGCCTTGCGGGTTAGCGGCCGGCACAGCCGGCCTGCCCCCCCGCCAAGCCTCCGGCTTGCCTCGGACGAGTCTTCGGTCGGGCTCCG
>CAYTJA010000079.1:0-8094 GCA_964437835.1 uncultured Spirochaetales bacterium | reverse complement strand
GACTCTTCTACGGGCCCGGGACGGGCTTCGACGACGATTGGTTCGCGCGTGCGCGGGCCGGCAAGCTGCGTCTGCCCGCCGACGGCGAAGACTACGTGTCACTCGTGCAGATTGCCGACATGGCCGAGGCCACACTCGCAGCGATTGCGCGCTGGCCGTCTCGCCAGGCCCTGATCGTCGCCGACGACCATCCGACCCGATGGCGGGATGTCTTCAGCTATGTGGCTGCCGCCGCGGGGGGAGCGGCACCGCAGGTCGGTGGGCGCGCCGGCTTCCCCTCGTTCAGGGTCAGAAATCGGCGGGCACGCGAAACACTTACCTGGCAGCCGTTCTACCCGGACTACCGCGCCGGGCTGGCACGCTGAACCGGAGGTCGCTCGACGGCGCTCGCTGGCGGCGAGCCGAAGCACTTGCTGGCCGACGCGCTGGCTCTTCGGCGGGATTGGAGCCAACGCCGCGCGGGGTCAGCCAGCTGCGCGGAGCGATTGGGAACGATCCCTTGCGAATGCTGACGAAAACGAGCTCGGGCAGGCTGTACAGCACCCCGTTCGACGCGTCGCGCAGCAGGCTCCCTGCGTCGACCGGTAGCCACGCGAGCCCCGCGGCCGCGGCCACGACGCTCGTGGCGAGATTGACCGCCCCGAAGACAGGACGCGCCAGGGGCAGGTCATCCGAGAACAGCAGAAACACGGGATCGGCCGCGTGCCAACGGTAGACGCGTGAGGTCAGCACATTCGCCTCCCGCAGATACACGCGGACGGCACTCTCCTCGGCGTACGAGCGCGCCAGACCCAGCTGTCGAACCGACGGCTCTTCGGAGGTCTCGAGGATGCGGTAGTTGGCGCCGACTTCCCCCGCGGCAACGAAGGGAATGAAGTGGAGCCACCCGTCCGGATCGACGTGCCGGTCCTCGTAGCCGGGGTCTCCGGCGAGCCCCATCTCGACGCCACGCAGCAGCTCGGTGGCGCAGTTGCGAGCGAGCAGGTCGTAGCCAAACAGATCGCTGAACGCCGTTCGGTAGGCGCGCTCGCGCGAGCGGGCCACGTCGACTGCGGTGTCGAGCGCCATGCCGTTGAGCTCGGGGATCGGCCAGTCGGAGCGCCACGCACTGCGCTCGGGCACCAGGCGATCGGTGTGAAGCCGAACCGCCGCGTGCTCGCGCTCCGCACCTGCCAGCTCGGCCCACAGGTTGCCCGCCAATTCGAGTCGACTCCAACGAGCCTCGCTGCGGGAATCGCCCTCGAAAAATGCGTCGCGCGCGCGAAGCAGGTCCTCGCGCCGCTCCGCGACCACACCCGCGAGCGCGTCCTCGTAGCCCGCCCACGTGCTGGGCGGCAGCGTCGGAGCCTCAGCGGAAAAAGTGTCCAGCAGCAGCAGCGATCCCGACGCGATGGAGGCATCGAAGGCCAACAGGCGCGCGATGCCGACGAGCAGCGGGAAACCCCAGTCCGGGCGACGAGAGGCCACGAGCCGTACGAGCTCGGTCTCCAATTCGCCCGCGCGTGCACGCAGAATCGCCCGCTCGACTTCGGTCAGGGCCAGATCGGGATCCGCGAGAGCGAGGAAGCTTCCGGAGCGCAAGCCACGTCCGTCGCGGAGCACGCCGATGGCCAGGAATCCGCTGAGCAACTCGCGGTACCGCTCGGCAAAGAAGGGAGCTCCCGGCAGCTTCGCGGCGGCCTGCGGCAAGATGAGGTCAGCGAAACCGGGCCGCAGTCCGTGGATCTCGTCCCGCAGCGCCGCCTCGCGGCGCTCGAGGATCTCGGCGCCATACGTGGCGCGAATCCGGTCGGCGAGGGCGACCATCCGCGGCGAACGACCGCCCTCCGCGGCGTCACCCGGCGGCAGCGAACCCAGAACGTCGTCTGCGAAAAAATATCCCGCAGCCGGGAGTCGCGGGCGAGACGCAGATCGCGAGTTCCCGCTGCCGCGCCCGTGCAGATACACGAGCAACTCGCGATCGGCTGCATACGCGTCGCGCAGCGCGAGCTGCCGACCCTGCAGCCGATGCAGCGCTTCGAAAGTCTCGACGATCCGCGCGAGCGTCGCCTCGCTCACCTGCACACGCCGCACCACCAGCGTGCGATTGCCGAGCACCCGATAGGTATGTTCGAAACGATCCCGATGCTCCCGAATCAGCAGGAGCTCGGACTCCAGCGCCTGTTGAAAGTGATAGCAGCGCTGCGCGACGCACACGGCAGTGTGGCCACCGCTCGATCCGCCGGAATTCGCCTCGATGTATACGAAGTCGAACTCCGCAGCCTCGACCGGCTGCGCGAACAGACCGAAGCACAGCGCAGCCAGGGCCCCGGTCCGCAGGGCAGCCTCGCTGCGGCGTCTCCCGCTGCTCAGCGTGCGGCGTCGTAGCCCTGCTGCATCCACTCTGCCTGCTCCGGCGTCTGCGTCAGGTTGACTTTGTAGGCAGCGACTTCAGCCTGGTTCTGGCTGGCCTTGGCCAAGCCGGCGCCGATCGCCCGGAAGGTCGCCTCGCTGTTCTCCCAGTTCGTGATGCCGTGACTCTGCGCGAGCTTGGCCACCTCCTTCAGCAAGACGTCGGACGTCCCCCCTTGCTGCACGTGCGCTGCAGTGAAATCCCGCACGTCGTCCTTGTAGCCCTCTTCGGGACTGCTGCTCGCGGAGAGCGAGGTGCTCGGACTCGATATGCTCTTCGAGATGCTCGCCGAGCTGTCCGAGCTCGATGCGCATCCCGCGGCTGTCCAGAGCACGCTGAGCACGAGCGCTGCTGCGGCGCGACGCGGTTTCATGAGATTCGCCATTTGCATTTCAGGTTCCTCTTTCTCGTGTTTGCGAAGCTTCAGGACTGTTCTCATCTCATCGTGCAGCAGCGATCTCGAGCTCGGTCGAGAAATGCCGGCCAGACGCCCGTGCGGCCATCGCTCGGCGCGGACGCGGCTGTCGCTTCAGCCGAGCTTTGCGAGCTTGTGCTGAGCGACGCCCTCGTAGCTGCGCGGATCCACGAACAGGTGCAGGCCGCCCGTGAAGAGGTCGCGGAAGCAGCGCTGGATCCGGCTCGGATTGCGCAGGCCCGCGCTGCCGGAGGCGCGATAGGCAGAGAGCGTAGCGTCGAGCGCGACGTCGGTGAGATAGGCCGTCGCGGCCATCACCTCGTTCGAGAGTTCGGGCGTGATCGGATTGCCGCGGGAGAGCTGTGCGACGATCCGGCCGAAGACGTCGTGCGCGAGCAGGCGCACCGAGCGCAGCGCGAGCGACTTCTCGCCCAGCATGCGCTGGAAGACCTGTTGCTCCTTGAGCGGCGCCGCGCCCATGCGCAGCTTGCCCCGGCTCGCGACGCCGCTGACCTCGTCGAGCGCGCGCTGGGCCACGCCGAGGCCCCAGCCCGCGTGCCCCAGGCCCGCGAGCGGCGCGGCGCCCATCGCGTAGATCGGCCCGCCGGTTTTCGGGCGCGGGTCGAAGAGCAAGAAGCTCTGGCCCGCGCGGATCTCCTGCTCCTTCACGTGGTAGTCGAAGCTCGCGGTCGCGCGCAGGCCGAGCACGTCCCAATTGCCGCGCAGCTCGACGCCCTGCTTCGGGACGAAGAAGCACAGATAGGGCGGAATCCCGTTCTGGGCCGCCTCGACCTGCCCATTCGCGTCCGTGATGAAACCCGCGCCGCCGATCCAGCTCGCGTGTGCACAGCCGCTGCCGAACTGGAAGTTGCCACTCACGCGGAAGCCCCCGGCTGTGCGCGTGATTCTCGCGAAGGGGCTGAACTGGCCGGCGATGGCCGACTCCGGTCTCCCCTTCACGATCTCCGCGGCAACCGCGGGGTCGAGGAAGGCGACGTAGGAGGTCGCGCTCGCGTTCGCCATCAGGCTCCAGCCCACCGAGCCGTCGGCATAGGCGAGCTCTTCGAAGACGTCGAGGACCGTGTCGCTGTCGGCCTCGAGGCCGCCGAGATCACGGGGGACCATCAGATGGAACAGGTGCGTGCGCGCAAACGCGTCGACGAGCGGGGGGGTCAGCGTGAGCTCGCGGTCGCAGGCGTCGGCCTGGTTCTCGATCAGCTCGCGCAGGCCGCGCGCTTCTGCGCGGAGGTCGGGGACGGCGATCATGGCGGACTCCTGGTGGCAGTGGAGGGGCGGGTCTAACGCGAGGTGAGCAGCGGCCGCACCGCATCGGCGATGGCCGTGCCCTCGAAGAAGCGCGGATTCGCTCCGCCGAGCAGCGCGACCGCATTGTCGCAGACGAAGGCGCGGAAGTCGGCCTCGCTGAGCCGCTGCTCCTCGACCAGCTCCCAGGCCTCGGGCAGGACTTCGCGCACGTCCGGCACATCCCAGTGGCCGATGTCGCTCGCGAACAGCGCTCGCAGGCGCGCTCCCCCCGGCGAGAAGCGCGGCTCGAAGGCGAGCGCGGTCATCGGGTCGTCGGCCTCGCAGCCGAAGAAGAGCTGGCGCTCGAAGATGCCGCGGAAGTCCTCGGCTCGGGTGACACCGCTGGCGGCGAATTCGTCGATACCGCTGCGGTCCTCGGCGGGATCCGAGAGCATCAGCAGGCCCTCGTCGAGGCGATCGAGGCGCTCGCGGAACGCCGCGGGGGCGTGCTCGCGGAACAACTTCTCGAGCAGCGAGCGGTCGAGGTTCGCGGGGTCGTAGTGTGCGATCGCGTCCCGGTTGCGTTTCTCGTAGTGGCCGAGGAGATCCGCATAGAAATTCAGCGCCCAGGCGACGCCGCCCTCGAGAAACGCGAAGCGAAGCTCGGGGAAGCGCCGCGGCACGCCGCCGAGCACCAGCCCGCGGCAGGTGGCCTCGCCGGCGGCCGCGAAATTTCCGATGTGATTGAACACGTAGTTCGTGCGCGACGCGCGCGTGCCCCAGCCCTGCCCGCCCGCGTGGAAGGTCGGCGCGATCCCGAGCTCCGCGCAGCGCCGCCAGACGGGGTCGTAGTCGTGCTCGCTGTCGTGGCCGACGTTGTCGATGTAGGTCGCGCCGCGCGTGGCTTCGGCGCCGGGCACGCGGCGCGGGATCACGCCCGCGAACATGCCCGTCTTGAGCCCGCGCGCGACAATTGCGTGGTCGAGCTCCACGATGGCCTCCTCCGGCGTGAACATCGGGATCGCGGCGACCGGCTCGAGGCGGTCTCGATAGTCGGCGTAGACCTCTGCGTAGTAGCGGTTGAACGCGCGCGCACAGGCGCGGCGCAGCTCCTCCTCGCCGAGCGCGGTGACGACGAGGCCGTAGGTCGGGTACAAGAGCGCGTAGTCGATCCCGAGCTCGTCGAGGCGGCGGTAGAGCAGCTCGGGCAGCATCGCGGTCGCGCGGTCGAGCGTGTTGCGGGCCGGGAGGCCCCACCACGCGGTGCGCGAGAGTCCCAACTCGCGCTGCTTTTCGCGCGGCACGCGGCGCAGGAACTCCGAGCCGCGCACCAGCCGGTCGAAGCCCTTCGCGACGTCCTCCCCGGCCTCCTCGACCAGGAAGTCGCGCACCAGCGGGACGTACTCGATCAGGTGCCCGTCGGCGTCGATCACGGGGTGGTCGAGGCGCCGCTTGATCGCGGAGACGGCGTCGCTGCGCAGGTAGTTCATCGGGGCCTCTATGGCTTCGACTGCAGGGGGCGGGCTAGGCGCGCTGGAAGCGCGCGGCGATCGCGGTCAGCGCGCCGGCGAGATCGCGCGCGCCGCCGGGGACCTCGGGCAGCCGCACCGGGCCGCGCTCGCGGCTCGGCAGCAGGATCGTCGCGTGGCCGGGCGTGGTGCCCTCGCCGCGCTGGTTCAGGGCCTCGAGCTCGAGATCCACGGCCGGCCGATCGCCCTCGGCGAGGTACTTGCGCGCGATCACCCCGCGCAGCCACTGCGTGTCGCCGACGAAATTGAAGCGGCGGAACTCGCAGTCGAGCTTCCAGAGCCAGGCGTCGTCGCCCATCCAGTCGCTGCAGAGATGGATCAGCCAGGTCTCGCGCATGCGGCCGTAGTCGTAGGTCGTGGGGTTGCCGGCCTTGCGCGCGTAGGCGGGATCCCAATGGCAGCGCTGCAACACGTCCGGAATCCCGAGCTCGTCGGGCTCGTAGAAGCGCGGGATCTGCTGCCGGCGCTGGAAGCCGAGGCGCAGCGCGCGCACGCCGTAGAGGCCCATGCCCATGCCGACGTGCCAGCAGATCATGTCGGTCACCGTCAGCGGGCCCTTGACCATCGGGCCGACGGCATCGCCCTCGGAGACGTCCTCGAAATAGCGCGGCTCGGCGCCTCGCGGCTCTTCCGACGCATACTGGGCGTCGATCTCGGCGATCTGCTGCGCGCTGTAGGGAGCGATCCGCGTGTCCTTGTACTTGCCGCGCTCCTGCGCCTCGCGGCGCTCGGTTCGGATCATCAGTCGGTACTGGCCGGAGAGGATCTGGCCGCGGTCGTCGCGGAACACGTTCGCGCTCCACTCGTGGATCGCGCGCCCCGCGAACTCGGAGGCCTTGTCGAGCACGCCGACCAGCGCGTTGCGGCGGGTGACGCGGCGCTCCGGGACGAGCGGCGCCCACCACTCGCGGAAGCTGCCGCCGTAGAACGCGTGGACTCCGCGCAGCGGGTCGCCGCGCATCAGCTCGCGTTTATCGGCGGGCAGCTCGCGCACTTCGTCGACGCCGATCAGCGTGTCGCCGCCGACCATCGGGGGCGGCGCGATCAGCGAGCCCCAGCGCGTCTTCGCGGCGTAGTCCGGATCGCAGTAGAGCGGGTTGTCGTCGCCGTAGCCGTTCGCGAAGTGGCGGAAGGCGTCGGCGTTCGGGCACTCGTGATGCGGCGGCACCGGATGCGGCTCCGGCACGCCGATCCGCGCTCGCAGGCGGTCGACGCCGGCGTCGGTGATGAGAGGGTCGGGGCGGGCTTCGCTCACGCTGGAGGTTCTCTCGCGCCGGGTCGGGGGATGCGCCGGTCGCAGCTTAGCCTGACTGCCTTCGTTCGCCTCCGGCTCACTGCGCGGGGGAGGCCCCCTTGCCCGCGGATCGACGTTCGCCTCCGGCTCACTGTGTGGGGGGGGGCCGCACGCGCCTGCGTGCCGCGGAGGTCGGGTTACGGCCCCCAGTGTCGCGCCGCGCGCTCCGCGATGCGCCGGTAGCTGGCCTCGTCGGGCACGCAGTCCGGCCGGAGCTGCAGCGCGCCGGGCAGGCCGCAGAGCTCGCTCAGCACCTGGCCTAGCACCAACTTGTTGCAGGTCCAGGGAAGCAGCTCCGCGCCGAACTCGCGCCTCAGCGCGCCCGTGAGCGCGGCGACGCGCTCCGGGCTCGGCTGCGGAGGCAGCGCTTCGATCTCGACTTCGTAGTGCCGAATGCGCTGCGCGGCGAACTCGAAGTCGACGCGATCGAGCGCGATCTCCGCGAGCGCAGTGCCCTCGCTTCCGAGCGCGCGCAGCATGCGCCGTTGCGTCCGGCGCGCCTGCAGCGGCACGAGGCCGAGCGCGTGCAGCGCCTCCTCGGCCGCAAGCGCTTCGCTGCCGGGCCGCGCGGGGAGCGCGAGGCCGAGCCCACGGAGCCGCGCAGCGAGCTCGCGCGCCGCGGACGCAGACCACGCGAGCTCCCACTCGCTGCGCGTCAGGACGCCCTGGCAGGGGGCGTTGCCCGGCGCGTCGAGCTTCAGCGCCAGCAGCGGCACCGCAGCGCTCTCGATCCAGCGCAAACGCAGGCCCGCGCGCCGCGCGCGCAGCTCGGCGCGAGGCGTGTCCCAGTACAGATCGCGCTGCTCGCGCGAGCCCGCCTCCGCGAGCGCGCAGCCGGCGAGCACGCGCATGCCTGAGATCCGCTCGAAGAGCGCCTCGGGATCGGATGCGCGCACGCGCAGCTTGGCTTCGATCTCGGTCTCCGAGGACATGCCGGGGAGTCTCGGCCTCGCGGACACGGGCGTCGAGAGCAGTGGGCTGGCGCGACGGATCGGTTGAGCCTTGTGGTCCCGGTCCGGGCGCAGCCCGGACCACCCCGCTTCGCTCGGCTGCGCCTCGCTGCGCGCCGAGCCTTGCGGGTCCCGGTCCGGGCGCAGCCCGGACCACCCCGCTTCGCTCGGCTGCGCCTCGCTGCGCGCCGGGCCTTGCGGGTCCCGGTCCGGGAGCGGCCCGGTCCCACCCGCACTCCGCTCGGCTGCGCCTCGCTGCGCGCCGAAGC
>CAYTJA010000078.1:0-43339 GCA_964437835.1 uncultured Spirochaetales bacterium | reverse complement strand
TGCGCATTCCATCACCAGCGCGGCGTCCACGGCGGAACGCTGCGGATCCACGGGCGCGCGCCGCATGCGCTGCGCTTCGAGTTCGGACTCCGCGAGGGTCATGCGCCGCTCGCGGTGTATGCGTCCGGAGATCGGAGGCTGACGAAATGACCTAGGACTGAGCGAGGATGCGCTCGACGAGCAGCGGGCGCTGCACCTGGCGCGTCGCCGCGGTGCGCGGGATCTCTGCGACGAGCGCGAGGCGGCGCGGGTGTTTGAAGCGCGCGATGCGTTCGCCGCAGTGGCGCTGGACGGCCGCGAGGTCGATCGCGGCGCCGGGCTGCGGCACGACGGCCGCGCAGATCACCTCGCCCCACTGCGGATCCGGAATTCCGACGACGGCGAGATCGGCAGCGCCCGGCAGGCCGGCCAGCGCGGCTTCCACCTCGGCCGGCGAGATGCTCTCTCCGCCGCTGCGGATGATGTCGCGCAGGCGCCCGGAGACGATCAGGTAGCCCTCGTCGTCCAGCACGCCGAGGTCCCCCGTGTGGTACCAGCCGTGTCGCAGCGCGTCGGCGGTGGCTTCGGGGTTCTCGAAATAGCCGTCCATCAGGTAGGGGCTGCGCACGCAGATCTCGCCCGCCGCGCTGAGCTCGAGCTCGACGCCCGGCGCCGCGCGGCCGACGCTGCCGGGCTTGCGCAGCACGTCGCTGTCGGCGAGCACCGCGCCGGAGCCGGCTTCGGTCGAGCCGTAGTAGATGCGCGTCACGGTATTCGGGAAGCGCTGCTTCAGCGCATGGATCAGCTCGGGCGGCGTCGCGGAGGTGCCGGTATCGACCATGCGCAGCGCCGAGAGATCGCGACCCGAGAAATCCGCAGTCAGCACGCGGCTCCAGACTGCGGGGATGCAATACATCCGGTTTGCGCGGCGGCGCTCGGCCACGGCCAGCAGCTCGTCGGCCGTCGCGTTCGCAACCAGCGCGAGCTCGCCGCCCGTCTGCCAGGCCGCGAGCGCGAGCGAGAAGCCCGCCATGTGGAATAGCGGGAACATGCAGACGGTGCGCTCGGCGACGTCGTGGAACACGCCCTGGAAGCTGCGCAGGAAGCTCACGCGGTGTGAGAGCACGACGCCCTTCGAGCGTCCGGTGCTGCCGCTGGTGAAGAAGATCACGTGCGGATCGGTTTCGACGAGCTCGGGCACGCGCGGCTCGACGTCGCTCGCGCGCGCCTCGAGATCGGCGAGTGCAACGCCCGGGCGGCTCGCCGCGCGCGAGCCCGCTGCGGCAGCGCCGAAGCGCAGCAGCAGCGGCACGCCCGCTCCCTTCGCAACCTCGGCCGCAGCTTCCGCGCGTTCGGCGTCCGCACACAGCGCGCGCGGCCGCGCCATGCGCACCACCTCCACCGCCTCCGCAACTCCGAAGCGCGCATTCAGCGGCGCAAACACGACGCCGGCCTTCGAGCAACCCGCAAACAGGCGCAGCACGTCGAGGGAGCTCTCGGACCAGCACACCAGCCGCTCGCCGCACGCGAGCCCGCTGCCGCGCAACGCGTTCGCGATGCGATTTGCGCTGCGGTCGAGCTCGCGGTGGCAGAGCAGCTGGTCGCCGAGCGAGGCGGCGGGCGCCGCGGGGCAAGCCGCGGCGCTGCGCCGCAGCACGTCGCCGACGAGCAGCGCGGCACCGGTCTTCACGCGCGCATGATCGCCGAGGCCGCGCGCAAAGAGCAAGACTTCGATCGCGCAGGCGCGCCTGGGTTATGCTGCGCCGCCGGGTGCCGCCTCGAGCGCCCGTCACGCGAGGTCCCATGAGCCCGGCTCCGCTGCGCATCCTCTCCCACCTGCCCACCTCGACCTTCGATCGGATCGCCGGCGCGATGGGAGACGCCGAGGTTCTCCAGATCCCTTCCCAAGGCCCGATTCCGGCCGAAGCCCGCGGAGAGGTGCTCTTCACCTTCGCCTGGGGCAGCCAGAACCTGCGCGACGCCGTGAGCCGCGGTGTGCGCTGGGTGCACACCATGGGCACCGGCGTCGACCGCTTCCCGCTCGACGTGCTCGACAGCCAGATCCTGACCTGTTCGCGCGGCGCGAGCGCGACTCCGATCTCGGAATGGGTGCTCGCCATGCTACTCGCATTCGAGAAGCAGCTGCCCGAGAGCTGGGTGCAGTCCGTGCCTCCGCGCTGGAATTTCGCCGATCTCGGCGGCCTGGCCGGCAAGACGCTCGGCCTGCTCGGGATCGGCGGCATCGGGCTCGCGATCGCGCGCCGCGCGCTCGCCTTCGAGATGCGCGTGATCGCGCATCGCCGCACGCCGCATCCGAGCCCGATTCCCGAGGTCGAGATCGTCAGCCTCGAGGAGCTCTGGCGCCGCTCGGATCACCTCGTCGTTGCGGCTTCGGCCACGCCCGCCACCCGCCATCTGCTCGACGCCAAAGCGTTCTCCCAGCTGAAACAAGGGGTTCACGTCGCGAACATCGCGCGCGGCGCGCTGATCGATCAGGACGCGCTGCGCGAGGCCCTCGACAGCGGACACGTCGCGCGGGCCTCACTCGACGTCTGCGACCCGGAGCCGCTCCCCGAGGGTCACTGGCTCTACTCCCACCCCCGCGTGCGGCTCAGCCCGCACATCTCGTGGAGCATGCCGGGT
Organism: uncultured Spirochaetales bacterium; assembly: GCA_964437835.1. Lineage (GTDB taxonomy): Bacteria > Myxococcota_A > UBA9160 > UBA9160 > SMWR01 > CAYTJA01. The sequence goes on along the minus strand of CAYTJA010000078.1, from coordinate 40,717 downwards.
GCAATCCCCGCGCTGATCGAGACCTTCGGCGAAAACCTGCAGCGCTATCGGCGCGGCGAGGCGCTGCTGGGGCAGGTCGATCTCGCGGCCGGTTACTGAAGGGCTGGGGATTGTCGGTTGCAGGCGTTTTTTTACTCCCTTACCCTGCCCGCGCCGAGCACGGGGCTCGACGGGCTTCCTTTCCCCGTGGAGGCGCCGCGCGCGGCGCCGTCCACCGCGCGCACACACCCAATCACCGCTGTGGAGTGCTGTGGGGTGTCGCACGCGTTTCGAATGAATAGAGACGTGAGATGAAGAAGATCTATGTGGGCAACCTGCCGTGGACTACCACGGAAGCCGACCTCGAGAGCATGTTCTCCAAGTACGGTGCGGTGAGCTCGACGGCCGTGATCACGGACCGCGAGACGGGCCGCTCGCGCGGCTTCGGCTTCGTCGAGCTCGACGACGCCGCCGCACTGAAGGCCATCGCCGAGCTGGACGGCAAGCCGATGGACGGCCGCAACCTGAAAGTCAACGAGGCCAAAGAGCGCGAGCGCGGCGGAGACAGCCGTCCCCCGCGCCGCGACAACCGGTAGCTCTATAGGTCTCGCTGTTGCAGCTTGCTCCAGCTGTCGCGCAGCGTGACGGTGCGGTTCAGCACCAGCTGGCCCGGCCGGCTGTCCGGATCGACGCTGACATAACCGAGGCGCTCGAGCTGCCAGCAGTCGCCGGGTCGGGCTGCCGCGAGCTTTGGCTCGAGGTAGCACTCGGACAGCCGCTCGAGCGAGCCGGGCCGCAGCGAGGCCGTGAAGTCGCCGCCCTCGGGCACGTCGTTCGGGTCCGGCACCGCGAAGAGCGTCTCGTAGAGGCGCACTTCCGCGGGCACGGCGTGGCGCGCTGAGACCCAGTGCAGGGTGCCCTTCACCTTGCGCCCATCGGGTGCGTCGCCGCCGCGGCTGGCCGCGTCGTAGCGGCAGCGCAGCTCCGTAACCTGGCCGGCGGCATCCTTCGCGACGCCAGTGCAGGTGACGAGATAGGCGCCGCGCAGCCGCACCTCGCGCCCCGGCGCGAGCCGGAAGAATTTCGGCGGCGGAAGCTCTTCGAAATCGTCGCGCTCGATCCAGAGCTCGCGCGAGAAGGGCACGCGCCGCGTGCCGCGCGTCGCGTCCTGCGGGTGATTCGGAAGCTCGAATTCCTCGACCTCCCCCTCGGGATAGTTCTCGACCACGACGCGCAGCGGGCGCAGCACGCCCATCGCGCGGTCGGCGACGCGGTTCAGGTCGTCGCGCACGGACGCTTCGAGCTTCGCGAACTCGATCGTGTTCTCGCGCCTCGCGACGCCGACGTCCTCGCAGAAGCTGCGGATCGCGGCCGGCGTATAGCCGCGCCGGCGCAGGCCGCAGAGCGTCGGCATGCGAGGGTCGTCCCAACCCGAGACGTGCCCCTCCTCGACGAGGCGCTTCAGCAGCCGCTTGCTCATCACCGTGTAGCTCAAGTTGAGCCGCGCGAACTCGATCTGCTGCGGGTGCGGATCCGCAGCGAGCGCATCCAGCACCCAGTCGTAGAGCGCGCGGTGGTCGACGAACTCGAGCGAGCAGAGCGAGTGCGTGATGCCCTCGATCGAGTCCGAGAGGCAGTGCGCGAAGTCGTACATCGGGTAGACGCACCACTGCGTGCCCGTTCGGTGGTGCGGCGTGCGCTGGATCCGGTATAGGATCGGATCGCGCAGCGTGAGGTTGCCCGAGCCCATGTCGATGCGCGCGCGCAGCACGCGCGAGCCGGGCTCGAAGTCGCCGGCCTTCATGCGCGCGAAGAGCTCCAGATTTTCGGCGCTGCTGCGCTCCCGGTAGGGGCTAGGCGTGCCGGGCTCGGTCAGGCTGCCGCGGCGCGCCGCGATCTCCTCGGAGGAGAGCTCGCAGACGTAGGCCTTGCCGCGGCGGATCAGCTCGACTGCAAAGTCGTAGAGGCGGCCGAAGTAGTCCGACGCGTAGTGCAGGTGCGGGCCCCAGTCGAAGCCGAGCCAGCTCACGTCCTGCTGGATCGCCTGGACGTACGAGACGTCCTCGGTCGCCGGATTGGTGTCGTCGAAGCGCAGGTGGCAACGGCCGCCGAAGTCGCGCGCGATGCCGAAGTCGAGGCAGATCGCCTTCGCGTGCCCGATGTGCAGGCGTCCGTTCGGCTCGGGCGGAAAACGCGTGACGACGGCGCCGCCCCGCTTCCCCGCGGCGACGTCGGCCGCCACGATCTGGCGGATGAAATTGCCGCCGCCCGCGGGCTCCGCAGGCAGCGGCCCGCTCTCGGCTCTCGCGCGCTCGGCCATGCCGGATTCTATGGGCTCTGCGCTGGGATCGCAGGCCCCGCGCGGACGCAGCCGGTCTATCCTCAGGCCTCATCCAACCGGAGGCGCCATGCTTTCCTCGTGGGACGACTACCCCATCCACCAGGTCGCCGACACGATCCGCCACGTCGGCACCAGCGACCGCAATTTCTACGACCGCTACTACTTCAACCTGCACGGCTCCTCGGGCGAGCTGTTCATGGTGATGGGTCTCGGGCAATACCCGAACCTCGCGGTCCAGGACGCCTTCGCCTGTGTCACGCACAAGGGCCTGCACCGGGTCGTGCGCGCGTCGCGCGAGCTCGGCGACCGCATGGACACCCGCGTCGGCCCCTTCCGGGTCGAGGTGATCCAACCGCTCGAGAAGATCCGCTTCATCCTGGAGCCGAACGAACACGGCTTCGCGGCCGATCTGACCTGGGACGGCGCGATCGCGGCCTTCGAAGAGCCGCGCCAGTACGTGCGCCGGCACGGACGCGTGCTCTTCGACACCATGCGCTTCGCGCAGACGGGCTGCTGGAGCGGCCAGCTCGAGATCGCGGGCGAGCAGCTGCGTGTGACTCCGGATCGCTGGTGGGGCACCCGCGACCGCTCCTGGGGCGTGCGTCCGCACGGCGAGCCCGAGCACCCCGGCATCCGCCAGGCGGAGGGCCAGATGAGCGGCATGTGGAACTACTCCCCGATGCAGTTCAGCGACCACTCGATCCTGTACATCCTGCAGGAGACCAACGAGGGCGTGCGCGAGCTCGAGGAGGCCGTGCGCATCTGGGCGGACCGAACGCGCGAACCCGAGTGGCTAGGCCGACCCGAGTACGACCACAAGCTGATTCCCGGCACCCGCATCGTCGAGAAGTCGAAGATCTTGTTCCCCCACGCACCCGACGGCGGCTTCGCGGTCGATGTCACGATCCTGACGACGGCCTTCATCGCGGTCGGCACCGGCTACGGCATGGAGAACGACTGGCGCCACGGGATGTATCAGGGGAAGCTGGTCGTGCAGGGGCTCGCGAAGCCGGTGGCCGAGGTGCGGCAGCTCGGGCAGTACGGCGTCGTCGACCACGTCGCGCGTTTCGAGTACGACGGCCACGTCGGCTACGGCCTGCACGAGCACGGCTTCTTCGGAGCCTTCGACAAGTACGGCATGCAGGGCGCGGGCGGCGGCGCTTCGTAGCCGGCCCTCGGCGCTCGGAAGCTGCGTGTCGGCGTTCTTCGCGCGCGCGGGCGCCGCGGCCCTGCTCGGGCTGCTGCTCGCGCACGCGGGCCTCTACGCGTTCGTCTGCGACGACGCGTTCATCTCGTTCCGCTATGCGCGCAATCTCGTGGAGGGCTTCGGGCTCGTCTTCAATCCGGGCGACGCGCCGGTCGAGGGCTACTCGAATCTCCTCTGGGTGCTGCTGCTCGCGGCCGGGGGCGCCGCGGGCTTCGAGGCCGCGCGGCTCGCGCCATTCCTGTCGCTGCTCGCGACCGCGGGGCTGTGGTTCTGCGTCGCGCGCTTTGCGCTGCGCGAGCAGCGAGCGCCGCGCCTGCCGCTGCTGTTCCTGACCGCACCGCTGCTGCTAGGCCTCACGCGCAGCGTCGCGGTCTGGTCGACGAGCGGACTCGAGACGCGCCTCTTCGAGCTGCTGCTGCTCTGCGGGGTGTTGCGGCTGCGCGAGGAGCTGAAGGCCTGCGCCGGCAGCGACGCGACGCTCGCTCCGCTGGCCGCGCTGCTGTTTGCGGCCGCGTGCTGGACGCGGCCCGATGGCGCGCTCGTCGCGGGCGCCTGCCTCGCGACCGCCTTCGCGCTCTCGGCAGCCAAGGGGCGCAGGCATCTGCTCGCTTCGGCGCTGCTCTGCGCGGCCGGCGTCGTCGCCCAGCTCGGCTTCCGCCTCGCCTACTACGGCGCGTGGCTGCCGAACACCTGGGTGGCGAAGGTCGGCGGGGAGCTCTGGCCCGCGAGGGGCCTCGCCTACGCCGAGGCCTTCTCGCTCGAGTACTCGCTGTGGCTGTGGCTGCCCTTCGCCGCGATCGGCGCGCGCGCGCGCTGGCGGCGCGGCGACCGCGCGCTGCCCGCGCTCGCGGCCGCAGCCGTGCTGCCGCACGCGGCCTACGTGATCGCGATCGGCGGCGATCACTTCGAGTACCGCCCCTTCGACCTGTACTTCCCGTTTCTATACCTGCTGGTCGCGGACGGGCTCGCCGAGCTCTGCGCGCGCGGTCGCCGCAGCGCAATCGCGGCCGCTGCGGGAGCGCTGCTAGGTCTGGCGCTGCTGATCGAGCTGCCCTGGCGGACGCACCTGGGCTTCCCGGCGCAGTACCAGAGCGGCTTCCCGGGCGGTCGCAGCACGCCAGCCGCGGAGGCCTATCTGCGCCCCGAACAGGGCTGGCTCAGCCGGCTGCCGGGTCTGCGCGCGCTCGCCGCGCGACACCGCACGCGGCTCTTCGAGCTGACGCGCCAATTCGTCGGCATCCGCGCCGAGGAGCACCGCCTCTTCGCGCAGAACGCGAGCCGCGAAGGGCTCGCGCTCGCACGCCTGGTCGCGCGCGGCAGCCTGCCCCGCGACACTCACATCGCGACCGACTCCGTCGGCGCGATTCCGTACCTCTCGCGGCTGCGCACGCTCGACCGGCTCGGCCTCACGGACGCGGTCGTCGCGCGCAGTCCGCTGGTGCGCCCGGAGCTGCTCGGGCACGGCAAGGCCGCCTCGCTCGACTACGCGCGCGCGATCGGCGTCGATCTCTGGGCGCTCGACCCGGTGCACCTGCTGTGGCTGCCCCTCGATCCCTCGCTGCCCGAGAGGATTCCGCCCTGGCGCGAGGCCGGTCTCGAGCTGCATTTCGCGGCGGTCGGCGGCGGGCTCTACCTGGTCGCGCATCTGCCGCAGGGCCTCGCGAACGCGCGAGAGCGCTTTCCGGCGCTGCAGTGGCGCAGCCTATCGGGCCCCGACTCCGCGGAGCTGATCCGCCATGACTGAACAGACTGCGCAGGACGCGCGCTGGCGCTGGGCGCCGCTCACCGTCGCAGGGCTTGCAGGCCTCGCTCTGCTGGTCGCAATCGCGGTTGCGGTCCCTGTCTTCGTGAACGACGACGCCTTCGTCTATTTCAACTACGCCAAGAATTTTGCGCTGGGGCGGCCCTTCGCCTACGACCCCAGGAATCTCCCGAGCGAGGGTTTTACGAGCTGGGTGTTCCTGCTGCTGCTGGTGCCCTGCGAATTCGCGGGACTGAACCCGATGCTCGCGGCGACGCTGCTGAACGTCGCCGCGCTCGGCGCCGCCGCGCTCGGCGTGGCCCGCCTCTGCTCGCGCTGCAGCGGCGCGCCGGCAGCGCCCGCCGCTGGACTCGCGTTTCTGCTGCTCGCCGGCGCCGACGTGCAGCTGCGCGCGCTGGCCGGGCTCGGCCTCGAGACGCTGCTCTCCGGCGCCGCGCTGCTCTGGCTCGCCGACGGCGCCGTGGCCGTCGCGCTGGCGCCGGCAGCGCTCGCGGGTGAAGCGCACAGGCCCGCGCGCGCGGAGCGGCGCTTCTTCCTGCTCGCGTTCGCGGCCGTGCTGGTGCGGCCCGAGAACGCCGCGATCGGCGCTGCGCTCGCGGCGTGGCTTTTCTGGGCCGGGCGTGCGGGTGGTCCCAACGCTGGCCTCGGCGCGCGCGTGCGGCTGCTGCGCGGCGCGCTGCCCGCCTGCGTCCTCGCGGCCGCGTGGCTGCTGTTCAAGCTGTGGCTCTTCGGCGACGTCTTCCCGACCAGCTACTACCGCAAGCTCGAGCCGGCCTCGGCGCACGGCGCACAGCACGTCGCGGAATTCCTCGCGAGCGAATGGCTGCGCCTCGCGGCCGCGCTGGCCGCTGCGGCCCTGGCTTGGCTGCCGCTGCGCGCGCTGGGCCCGCCTGCGGCGCTGCGCAGCGCAGTCGCGGCGCTCGGGCTCGTCGCGCTCGCGAACCTGCTGGTGTTCCTGAACTTCGAGCCGCTGGTCGGCTTCGGCTTCCGCTTCCTGATCGGCTGCCGGCTGGCCGCCTGCGCGGTGCCCGCGCTGATCGCCGCGCACCTCCTGCCGCGCGCCACTCTCGCGGTCTGCCTCGCCGGCGCGCTCGCGTTCATCGCTGTCTCGCGCGGCGCCGAGCCGGACCTGCGCGGCGAAATCGAGCGCGAATTCGATCGCCACGCCTATCTCCAGATCGGCCGCAGCCTGCGCAGCGGTCTCACGAACCCCGAGGAGATCACCGTCGTCTTCGGAGACGCCGGCGCGATTCCGTATGCGCTCGGCTCGATCTTCATCGACCCGAACGGCCTCAGCGAGCCCGCGATCGCGCGCCTGTTCCGCTTGCCGGACGCAGCCGAACGCCGGCGCCGGCTCGCAGACTATCTCCTCGCTCAGCACCCGGACCTCGTCGTGCTCGGCTACGGGCGCGCGCGTGAAAATGGCCGGCTGCACATCGGCAGCAACCGGCATTCGCCGCTGCGCGAGCCCGACCTCTCGACGCCTGCGCGGCTGCTCGCGGCGGGCTTCCGCTATGCGTGCAGCGCGCGCGCCTATGCGGATCTCCACTTCGGCGTGAATCCGAGCTCGCCGCACTTCGCCGAGGTGGCCGGCGCGCTGCGTGCGCTCTGCGCAGGGCCGATCGGCTACCGCCTGCCCGGCGGGCTGCGGCTAGAGCACGCGGAGCGGAGCGTGCATTTTCCGCCGCTCGGGGGCTCCCCGGAAGCAGCGCCCGCGCAGCAGCTCGCGCCGCTGCAGCCGGCACCGGATTCGCGTTAGGGGTGCGCTTCAGCGCGCCTGCTTCAGCTCCGGTCGCAGGCACTGCTCGAGCTTCGGGACGTAGTGCTCGAGCGCGGGCAGGGCGATGTCCTTCTGCTTCGCGTTGTCGTCCCAGACGCGCAGCCGCACGCCTTCCTTCGTGTACGGGATTTTTTCGAAGGCCTCGACCTCGGCCGGGCTCATCGGCCCGCCCTGCTGCGCGAGAGACATCACCGAGTCTTCCGCGAGGTGATCGAAATACTGCTTGCGCGTCGCGACCAGATAGCGCTTCGCGGCGACGTGGTGCAGCACCGGCTCCGAGACCTCGGGCGGGAACACGTTGCGCAGCCACAGCGCGGCGACGAGCTCGTGGTGATCGTCGTAGTCGCGCTCGCTCCCGGCCGGCGGCGGCGCGGCGAAGGCGTGGCCGAGGTCGTGCAGCAGCGCGGCTGTGATCCCGGCCGCATCGGCGTCCTCGCGCTCGGCCTGCATCGCGCTCTGGATCGCGTGCGAGCGCCCTTCGGCGCGGTTCGGCGGCGCGACCGCGGCCTCCCAGCCGCCGAAGACCGCGATCAGCTGCTCGATCACGGGATAGCTCTTCGCGGCCGCGGCGCGCCGCGGCGCAGCCAAGAGCCCCGCGGACAGCAGCGCGCTGCCACCCCATACTGCACCCGAGACGCAGCCGGCCGAGCCCGCCAGGAAGCGGCGGCGCGCAATCGGGAGCTCACTGAAACGCATGCGACGACCTCCTCGCCTGGGGCGAGCCTCGCGCCGAACACCCGTCTGTGTCAAGCCCTGCGCGCTGCTCGCCGCGCTTGCGCTGGCTTCGATCACGCCCGCGTCGGCGCAGCCGCTCCGGCGCGCGCTCGTGATCGGACTCGACGGCACGCGCGGCGATCTCTTCGACCGCGCGCTCGCGACCGGCGCGCCCGCACTGCGCGCGCTCGCAGGCGCGGGCCGCTTCGCCGCCTGCCCCGAGCCGCACGCCGCGAGCTGCGCGCGCGCGCACGCGGGCCCGAAGCTCGGCGACGACTTCCAGTGGGTCACCGGCCCCGGCTGGGCCTCGGTGCTGACGGGCGTCGGCCCCGCCTATCACGAACTGCGCGACAACCAGCCGGCCTCGCTCGCGCGCTTCTGTGAAACGAGCCGGCGGCATCCGAGCTTCCTCGCGCGCGCGCGCGCCGCAGGCCTCGCGACCGCCCCCGGCGGCACCTCCGCGTTCCTTTCCTCGAGCTACGGAGACGAGCGCGTGCCCGGCGTGCTCGACTACGAGTGCGGCTGCCGCGGCGAGCTGCCCGCGCTCGACTTCGGCGCCCGCGCGAGCTGCAACGCCAGCGCGCGCCTATCACTCGACGCGCGCGACCCCGAGCGAGACCGCCTGCTCTCGCAGTGGCTGCTCGCGCGCATCGAGGACGCGGGCACCGCGATCGCGATGGGCGTCTTCGACTGCATCGACGAAGTCGGGCACCGCCACGGCTTCGAGGTCGGAGCCGAGACGCTCGCGGCCGTAGCGCAAACCGACGCGCTGCTGGCTCCGCTCTTCGCTGCCGTCGCCCGTCGCGCCGCCGGCGCTGGCGAGCGCTGGCTCGTCGTCGTGACCGCCGACCACGGCGGGCACGACACGCTGCTCGGCTACGGCGTGCACGATACCCGCGAGGGCCTCGACGACGCCGTGCCCTTCGGCGTTGCGGTCTTCGAGGCGCCCGGCGCGGCGCCCGCCGCGCCGCCACCGCTGCGCGAGCTGGTCGCGCCGGTGCGCCAGATGGACGCCCACGCGACCGTGCTGCACTGGCTCGAGCTGCCGCTCGCCGCAAACCTCGAAGGCCGCGTCCAGGGCCTCCGCTGACGTGCCGCTACAGGCCGAAGCGGAGGTACATGAGCTGGGTGGCGCGGCAGAGCAGGCGGCCGTCCGGGTCCCAGATCTCGTTCGTGGACGACGCATAGCCGGCGCGCACGCGGGCGCAGCGGCTGTGGATCAGGAACCACTCGTGGGCTGTCGTCTCGAACAGGTGCAGGGTGAGGTCGCAGCTCGGCGCGTAGAACACCTCTTGTCCGGGGCCGACCTTCTGCCCGATCGAGGGCGGCATCGTATCGGCGAGCGGCACCAGCGCGAGCGGGTCGACGCTGCCGTCGGCGCGGCGCACGCCGCGCCGATAGCGCATCCAGCGCAGTGCCTCCGCGCCCTCGGGCTCCCAGCCGGGCTCCCAGATCGGACGCATCTTCACGATGCGCGTCTCGACCTGCTCGAAGAAGGTGGAACGGCTGAAGGGCAGCCCGGGCGGCAGCGGAGGCGCAAGCGGGCACTGCTCGGGCGGGGCTGCCGCGGGCATCGCGAGCTCCGTGAACTCGAAGGCCGGCGGCGTCTCGCGGTCCGCTCCAAAGACCGCGAGCGTGGTGTGGCCTGGATCGCTCGAGCCCGCGTTGCGCAGCGTCGCGGAGAGCTGCGACATGCCGCGGCCGGCGCGCAGCACCTGGACGTCGATCTCGAGCTCGCCCGAGGACACCGGGGAGGAAAAGATCGTCGTCGCGGTGCGCAGTGCGTGCGGCGCGGCCCCGAGCGCGCGCTGCATGGCGCGCAGCGCGAGCGCGCTGAGCAATCCGCCAAAAGGGGAATAGGCGGCGTTCCAATCGTCGCCGATCTTCGCGCGGTAGCGGCCCGGGGTTGCGGGATCGCGCTCGACCTCGGAGTCGCGCAGAAAGTCCGCAGCCGGCGCCGAGACGGCCCCCGTCGTCAACACGATGCCTCCACCCAGTTTCGAAGCCGATCCGAAACAGACCCGAAACAGGCCCGAAACTGACTCGAAGCGGCAGCGGGCGCGCGGGGCAGCCGCAGGGAGTCGCAGCGTAGCGGCTGCTGGCGGGGCGGGCATCCCGGAGTCGCCGCCGCGCACGCTACGCTGACGCCGATGCCCGCCCGCTGGATCCTGGTGATCATCGCAATGCTCGGCAGCATTGTGTTCGCGCTGTACGCAGAGCTCGCGGCTCTCGCGAGCCCCGAGCTGCTGCAGGCCTTCTTCCGCGACCACGGCGCGCTCGGCACCTGCCTCTACGTGCTGCTCTTCTCGCTGCTCCAGCCCTTCGGTGTGCTGGGCATGTTCTTCATCGCCGCGGGCACTTTCGTCTTCGATGCCTGGACGCTTTTCTTCGCGACCTGGCTCGGCGCGATCGGCGCGGGCATCGTCGGCTTCAGCTTCGCGCGCAGCTTCGGCCGCGGCTTCGCGGAGCGACACCTGCCTGCGTCGGCGCGGCGATTCGACGCTCGCCTCGCCCGCAATGCGTTCGCGGGCGTGCTGGTGGTGCGGCTGGTCGCCGGGCTGTGGCAGCCCGCGCACTTCCTGCTCGGCCTGTCGCAGGTCGGCTTCGCGCCCTTCGTGCTCGGAACGGCACTGGGATTCGCGCCGCAGGTCGCGATCCTGACCTTTACCAGCAAGGGCACCGTGGACTGGTTTTCGGCGCATCCGAGCGCAGACGGCGTGTGGCTCGCCGCAGTCGTGATCGCCGGCGGGTGCGGATTTGCGCTGCTGCGGCGGCGCCAATCCCGCGCATCCGCCGCAGCGGGGCTCGCTCCCGTGCCCGCGCTCGCGGTTGCCGACTCCGCTACGGATCGATCCGAGCCGTCGCGCTTCCGGTGAGGACGGCCTCGCCCTTCTGATTGCGGGTCGTGATCTCGAGATCTGCGAGGGGCTGGCCGCCCTCGCTGCGCAGCGCCTTCACCTCGATGCGCGCGATCAGCGTATCGCCGGGCCAGACCTGCGAGACGAAGCGCGCCGCGTACTGCGTGAGGCGCCCGTCGCCGACGAAATTCGTGAGTGCCTTGCCGGTCAGACCCATCGTCAGCATCCCGTGCGCGAAGACGCCCGGCAGACCCGTCGCCTTCGCATAGCGCTCGTCCGTGTGGAAGGGATGGAAGTCGCCCGAGGCGCCGGCGTACATCACGATCTGCGTGCGGCTCAGGTTTTCGACCACGACTTCCTGGTGCGCCTGTCCGACCGCGAGCTGTGTGCTGTGCAGCGGCATGCGTCGATTCCTACTCCCCGACCGGCTTTTCGGTGGTGACGCCGACGACGATCGACTCGAGCACGAGCCCTCCCTGCGCGTCGACGAACTCCGTCACGTACTCGCGGAACAGCAGCTTGCCGCCGCGCCGCCCCTGCTTCTCCCAGCTCTGGCCCGGGTGCTGGCGCGTGTGCAGCACGTCGCCCGGGCGCAGCTGGCGGTGGTAGACGAAGCGGTGCTCCGCGTAGAGCCCGATGCCGCCGCCCTCTGTGCCCGGCGCCCCGCCCGGCCCCTTGTCTTCGGCGGCCGATCCGAACCAGGGCTTGCCGGGGCGCGGCCGCAGCGGGAATTCCGGGTCGAAGTGCTGGCTCGCCTGACTGAAGGTCGGGGGTGCGAGCAGGCCGCCGACCTCGGTGCCGCGTGCGTAGGCCTCGTCGAAGTAGATCGGATTCGCATCTCCGAGCGCACGCGCGAACTGCTGGATCTGCCCCGCCTCGACGGGGAACCGCTCGACTGCCATCGCCACCTCCGCGGGGGTCGAGCATGCATGCTACGCGGGCGACCCGGACCCGATCAAGCTCCCTTCAGGTCTGGCCTCCCGGCTCGGCGATCGCCAGCCAATCGTCGAGGCTCGCATCCTCCCAGTCCAGAGGGCCGTACACGGTGCGCGGAAGCGGCGTCATGATGTGCGAATCGCCGCCCGTGACGAAGCTCGCCTGACGCCGATCCCAATTCGCGATCCGCTCGTCGACGCTGCCTTCCTCGCAGAGCCCGCGCGTGTGGTCGCGGTTCTGCCGCAGGCGCACTTGCGAGGGAATGTCCGTGGCCCAGATCATCACGACCTCGTGTTGGTTGCTCGTGACCTCGTAGAGCCCGGTGGCTCGGTGGCCGTAGGACTCCATCAGCGGCACGCGCTCCTCGACCACGGCGGCCAGGAATTCGAGCGGAGCGCCCGGGCGCACGCTCAGGATCTCGTTCAGGAACAGCGTCCCGCGGATCCCGCGCTCGCGGATCTCGGGCGTCGTCGGGCTGCCCGGCACGCCGGCACACAGGCGGTCGAAGCCGCCGCTGCGCCACTTCGCGGCCTCGTCCCACCAGCCCTCGTAAAAAGCCTTGCGCCGCTTGAGGTTCATGCGGTCGACGTTGCGCGCCCAGCCCTCCCAACCGCGCGATCCGACGTCCCACACGTTGATCACCTGGGGCCAGCGCCCCCCGCCCGCCGCACAGACGTAGAACGAGCCCTGGAGGCCAAACATCTCCGGCATGCGCAGCACCGGGTCCTGCCAGAGGTGCTCCATGTACGCGTACTGCCCCTGCCCGACGATGTCCACGACCTCGTAGAGGTAGAGATTGCGGGTCTGCATGGGCCTCCGGGTGAAGACGCCTCGCATCGCTTGTACCATCGCCCACGCGTTTTTTCGACGCGGAGGATGATTTCGATGAAGAAACTCGCCCTGATCGGTCTGCTGTTCGGAGCCGTGGCCTGCGGCTCCGGCGATTCCAAGAGCTCCCCTGCCGACGCTGCCGCAGCCAAGATGGGGGATGCCGCCGCCAAGATGGAGGACGCCGCGAAGGAGCTAGGTGACGCGGCGGAGGATTCCGCGCGCAGGGCCGGTGCAGCTGCGCAGCGCGCCGCGGATCAGGCTGCGGATCAGGCTGCGGATCAGGCCGAGTCGGCCGCCGACGCAGCCGGCAGCGCAGCAGCGGATGCCGCCGAAGCCGCCTACGAAGCCAGTGAATCCGCAGCCGAAGCCGTCGACGCCGCTGGGGCGGCCGCGGCGAACGCGGCAACCGCAGTGGAGCAGGCGGCCAAGAAGGCGCGCGAGGACACGGCCCAGGGCGCAGCCGACGCCGCAAAAAGCGCCGTCGACGCGGCGCACGGCGCGGCAGCAGGGGTCCCCAGCCACTGAGGCCAGGCTCGCGCGCCGCGAGGCGGGGTGTACAGCCCAGCCTCGCGGCGGCCGCGAGGTCCCTCCCGCAGACTCGAGCAGCCTCGCGCTACTCCCCACCCCGCTGTGCGTTGCTGCGCACGAACTCCGCGCTGTCCGTCGAGAGCGCGCGACTCATCGCCTCTCGCGCGGCCGCGGCGACGCGGAGCGCGTCCGCAGCGCTCCACGCGTTCGTATCCGCGGCAGCCTCGCTCGAGCCGGCGGTGCTGCTGCGCTGCTGCTCTCGCGTGCGAGTCAGCGTTTCCATGTCTCCCCCGATCGTGCCGACGCGACCCCCGAGCGGGTCAAGACTCGACGATCCACGGCAGTGCGTCGGCCGGCGCGCTGCCGTCGAAGAAGGCCTGGGCCTCGGCCTTTGCGAAGCCCAGGGGGTCGTCGAGACAGAAGCAGAGGCTGCGGGCCGGCTGGCGCCCGTCCGCGAGCCGAAAGCGGATGCGATCCCAGTCGATGATTTCGATCTCGTGCTGTGCGACGAGGCGCAGGATCTGCGCGCGCGTCCAGGCGCGCGTGTCTTCCGGCGGCTCGTGGAGGAAGTGCAGGATCTCGGCGTCGGAGACGACGCGTTCCACGCCGCCCGCGCGCGCGACCGACCAGAACAATCCCTCGTCCGGGTCGAGGCTCCCGTAGAGCTGATCGAGATGCAGCAGCGGCGCGGAGCGCCACTCGAGCGCGTGGTCCTGGCGCGCGGTCTCGAGCAGCAGGCGCTTCGTCACCCAGTCGAGGCGGCCGAAGAGCGCGGGCCAATCGCGGGCCTCGAGCTTGGCGAGCGTGTCGTCCCAGAGTGCCAGGATCTCGCCTGCGCGGGGCACCGTGTCGAGCTCGCCGGCGGAGTGCGCCGCGACGGCGTCCTCGAAGAAGCGGCGCTGCAGCTCGACGGCGCTGAGCTCCGCGCCCGAGACGAGGCGCGCGCGCGCGCGCAGCTCCGGGTCGCGGCTGTAATCGTGCACGGCGCGCACCGGGTCGTCGAGCAGCCAGGCGCTGTTCACGCGCTCGGCCTCGATCAGCGCGAGCGCGATCTGCATGCAGCCCGCGCGCAGCAGGCTCGCGCCTTCGCAGAGCGTGTGGTCGAAGAAGATGCAGTGCAGCCGCGCGAGATCCAGCGAGGGGTCGAAGTCCGCGCCCTCGCCGCGCAGGCGACCGTCGCCGCAGAGCGGCTCGTCGCGGCTATTCACGATCGGCCGGCGATAGGTCGTCTGCGGGCCACACAGCGTCTCGAAGAAATCCGCGCGCTGGGAGATCTGGAAATCCACCCACGGCTCGCCGTTTTCGCTGCCGACCTTGCCCTGCCCGGCGAGCAGCAGCGCCGAGACCTGGAACGACGCCAGCCACTGCAGGTAGTGCGCGCGCCGATCGAAGAGATCCGACCACGCCTCGCGCGAGACGAGCAGATTCAGGTGGCTTCCGTAGGAGTGGGACTGACCGTCCGAGTTGTTCGCGGTCAGTTGCAGCGAGCGCCCCGGCGGCAGCTCGCGATCCGCGCGGTGCTTCGCCCCGAGCGCGATCAGCAGCATCGCGCGGCACGCGGCGACGAGATCGAAGGCGCTGCGCACCTCGGGGACGCAGAGCTCCAGGTGATCGAGGTCGATGTACACGCAGCCGCCGTTGGTCGCCAGGAACTTGCGCCCCTGGTCCTGGGGGTCCCCGCCCGCCCGGATGCCCGAGAGCGTCTGGACGCGCTGCGGCGCACGCACGCCGTCGATCGCCGCGAGCAGGCGCTGTGAAGCCTCGGCTCCGCTGCCCTCGGGCGCGCGCACGCCGCGCACGAAATTCGCGAGCTCGACGTCGGCGCCGAGCAGCTTCGGCACCCGCCGCCCGCGCAGGTCGATGGACGGCATCAGAAGCCCTCCACTTCGAGATAGCGGCTCTCGGCGGGCCCCGGGCCCGGCGCGCGCTCGACCGCCATCACGTCGAGGTCCTGCGGCAGATCCGTGAGCCAGGCCCGCGCGTTCCCCGGCGAGAGCAGCGCGGCCAGCTGCTCCCGCGCAGATTCGGCCGCCGCGAGCGCGTCCTCGACCCCGATGCCGGCCTCGCCGCCGTCGAGCTCGCGCCGCAGCGCCGCGCTGCGCATGCGCAGCGCGAGCTGCTCGAGCAGACGCCCGCTCACGAGCTCGGACGCGGCCACGCTGCGCCGGCTGCCGTCGCGCAGCAGCAGGCTGCACAACGCGCCGCCCGCGTTCGGCGCGTAGAGCTTCGAGACCAGCACCTCGATCGCCTCACTGCGCGTCCGCGAGGACAGCTTCCCGTTCGGGCGAAATGGCAGCTCTGCGGGCAGGTGGATCTCGAGAATCGCGCGCGCCGCCTCGGCGCCGGGACGGCCGATCTCGATCTCGCAATCCGCGAAGCGCGAGGCGATCGCAGGGTCGAGCAGGTCGCGGCGGTTCGTCGCCGCGATCAGCGCGATCTCGCCGCGATCGCGGAAGCCATCGAGCTCCGCGAGCAGCGTCGCGAGGAAGTCGTCCGAGTGGCGCTGCGCGATCCCACCGCGCAGGCGGCCCAGGGTCTCGATCTCGTCGAGAAACAGGATCGCGAGCCCGCGCCCGGATGCGCGCCGCAGCGCCGCGAAGCAGTCGCGGATCGCGCGCTCGGTCTCGCCGACGTAGGGGCTGCGAAACTCCCCGGGTTTGACGACGGCGAAGCTGCAGCGACGCCCGGACACGCGCTGGATCGCGGCCGCGGCGATGCGCGCGATCAGCGTCTTGCCGCAGCCGGGCGGACCGCAGAGCAGGATCGCGCGCCGGCCGTCGACGCGGTAGCGCTTCGCGAGTTCGGGATCCACGAGGCCCGCCGCAAGCGTGCCGATCAGCAGCTCGAGGCTCTCGCGCTGGCCGCCGAGCAGCTCCGGGCCGACCTCCGGCGCCGACGCGATCACGAAGCCGCGCTCCTCGCCCGGCGCGATGCGCTCGAGGGCGAGCTGAGCGTGGCGGTTCACGCGCAGCAGATCGCCGCGCTCGAGGTCCGCACCTTCGAGCGCCGCGCCGGCGTCCAGCACCACGGGTTCGTCGCGGTCGCGCACGACCATGCGCTGCGGGTCGAGCCAGCGCTCGAAGCTCGCGAGCGCGCCGGCCTCGGGCGGGGCGTCGCTGTCGAGCGCGACCAGCAGCGAGAGGCTCTGGTCGAGGAAGACCGCGCAGCCGCGGCACAGCGCGTCCGCCGCGCCGGGCATCGCGAGCTGCTGCTCGAACGAGCTCGAGAACGCGACCAGCCGCCGCGTATCGCCGACCTGCACCAGCGCGCGCGGGCCTCGATCGGTGTCGACGAGGCGCTCGAAGCGCGCGGGATGCCAGGGCGCGTCCGCAATCTTCTCGAGCAGCGCCTCGAGCTCGCCCTGGTGGTGCTGAGCCGCCGCGAGCCCGCCCGCGAGCTCGTGCGCGCGCGCGGATATGCGCTCGTCGATCGCGGCCGAGAGCGAGGCGTCGCTGCGCAGGCGCGCGAGCTCCCGCAGCGCGCGCGCGCGCAGCTCCGCCTCCGGCTTCGGACGGAATAGCACGTCGATCAATTTCGAGACCTCGACGTTCGGCTGCGGCATGCGCTCACTCCTCTCGTGATGTCGGGTTCTGGTGCGAGTCCCTGGCGTCCGGAATCCGGTGGAACGCGCGCGCGCGGACGACGCCGTCGCGCCAGCCGAAGGCCGTCGTCGCGCGGCGCCCCAGGCCGAGGTCGCTCACCAGCAGTGCGATGTGAAAGGCCTTCGGGAAGCAGGCCGCCTGGAGCGCGCGGTCGTCCTCGCTGAAGAAGGGGCGATTCTGCGCGCAGCGGAGCCAGCGCTCGGGCGGGCAGCCGCGACACTGGAAGGGATGACTGTGCCACCAGCCGAGCAGCAGCTCGCGCGCGCCGCGCAGCTCGAGTGCCGCGTGCGCGTGCGCCCAGGTTTCGTGCGTGAAGGTGAAGCTCGCGCGCTCCGCGCGCGCGTGGCGGGCCGGAAGCTGGACCGTCAGCTGCGCGAAGATCTCGGCGCCGGCCACGTCTCGGCACAATCGGCCCAGCAGCACGCCGCCGGTCTCGAGCGCGCCCGCCTGCGCCGCGCGCGCCTCGATCTGCTCCAGCAGGCGCTGCGGGATCAGCAGCGGAAACTCGCCCGCACTCGCGCCTTCGGGCCGAGCGCGGCCGAGCGGCTCGGCGAGCGCGGCCAGCTCGACGGCGATCGGCTGGACTTCCTCCTCGACGCAGAGCGCCGCGCGCTGCGGCGCCGCCGCGCGCTGCGGCGGAGCGGGCGGCAACGGGTCCGCGCAGACCCGGAAGTGGAAGCGGTCTCCCGCGCGCAGCGCGCCGCGGCGCAGCAGCTCCGCGCTCTCGCGCTCCGCGAGCGCTCGAAAATATTCGTTCCCGACTTCTACCGCGCCGAGCTCCTCGCCGCTCGCCTGCACGTGCGCCACGCGCGCGGAGCTCAGCACCGGGCGGCCGGCGCCTGCGTCCCAGCGCGGCTCCACGCGGAAACGCGCGGAGCCCGTCGCGAGCGGCGCGCGCCCGCGGCGCGCGGCCTCGAAGCGGGCGCAGTCGCTCGCGGGACGCCAGTCCGGCTCGACCGGAAGCGTGCCGAGGGCGCGCCCGGATTCGCAGAAATACTCGATGCGCCAGCGGAACTGCTGGTCCATGCTGGTGGTCCTCGTAGCCTCCGGCCCAAGGCGGTGCGGCCGCCCCGGACCGGAGGCCCTTGGGAGCGAACGCAGCGGTGTGACCTGCCAGGGTTGTCGCTGCGCCCGCTCGACTAGCGAGGGCGGTTCGGGCGCCACAAGCGCCCGGCCGCGCTCGCTAGGTCCCAGCTGCGATGTCCGGCTGCAACATCAGCTCGTCGTTCTCGCGCAGCGCGCTGCCCACGAGCTCGGTCTCGAAGAGATGCCGCCCCTCGCGCTGCAGCCGTGCGCGGTAGGGCACCGGCTTTCCGCTCGCATCCCGCGTCGAGAGACGCATGTCCGCGAGCAAGCGGTCGACGAGCTCTCCGACCGTCGCCTCGACGGACACCCCGCCGACGCGAAAGCAATTCTGGCCACTGACGTCGATTGCGCGAAGCGAAAGCGTTGCAGTGCTGCTCATCTGTATCTCCTCCCTGTCTCGATGCGGTTTCCCGCTCTCCCGTGCCGAAGCACCCTGCTTCAGCTCGAGCCTTCCGACGCGGCGAGCGCGTGCGCGCCCGCGTTCACGTCCAGATACTCCAGCGCGAGCTCGGCATCGCTGCAGAGCTGAGCCACCTCGACCTGCGTGGCCCGCACCGCGAGCGCGAGCGCCTCGCAGGCGTCGCGGAGCTCGCCGCGCTCGGGCGCCGCGGAGAGCGTCACTTCGAGCGCGATCTGCGCGCCGACCGCGACCGCGCGAACGAGCCGGATGCGACTCGTCGCTTCCAGCAAGAACAGCGCGACGGCCTCTCGCGCGCTCTCGGCGAGAGCGTCGGCGCCCGAAACCAGCTCGACCCGCGCGAGCAGCGCGCGCCCGCCCGCAGCCAGCTCGGCTTCGGCGAAGCGATCGCCTGAGGGCAGCCGCACGATCACCCGCGCGCCGCTCCGGAGCTGCGCGCTGTAGCCGGCCTCACGGCAGCGCGCCGCGAGCGGCTCCGGGGCGAGCGGCTCCTGCCGCGTTTCGGACCCCTGCGCGGCCTCGAAGGAATCCACGACTTGGCGTGCGCAGCGCTCGATTGCCTCGAGGTGGCCACTGCTGCGATTTGCGTCGTCGAGGCTCCGCAGCGCCCAGCCGTCGGCCGCGCCGTTGCCGCGCGGCGCGGGCAGCTCGCCGCGCCTGCGCAGGCCCAGCCTCGAGCGGACATAACGCCCAGGGCCCGGCAGATCGCGGTTGGCCAGCAGCCAGCGGTAGAAGGGCGGTCCGTCGGGCTCGGGGCCAGGAGCGTCATAAACCGCCCACGGGCCTCGCTGCCGGATGTAGGCGCAGCCGAGCGTCATAGGACTCCCCCCGCCGGCGCAGCCGCTGCGCTCTGGGCGCCTGCCTCCGGTTTCGGCGCACGCCACAGCAGCGGCCGGGGGTCGATCGGCAGGCGTTCTGGGTGCCGCCGGTACCACACCGCGGCCTCGTGCGAGAGCGCTTCCCGCTCGACGACGTTTCGATTTCGACCCACCAGGATTTCGAACGCCGTGTAGGCGAGCTCGGTCGCGCGAATTCCCGGCCGCAGGTGCCCCGCACAGATCAAAGACCCGCGCACGTTTGGGTAGAAGACATCCGCGGGCCAGAGCAGCGTCAGCGGCGCCATGGGATCGACGCGCCGCAAGTGGTCCGGTGCGAACGCCATGCCGACTCCGAAATCGCTGTGCTCCCGGGGCTCGCCGCGCTGCGCGCGAAGCAGACCCTTGCTGCTGAAGTGGAGCACTGCGCGCTGCGGATCGAGCCATTCAGCGCGTAACAGATCGCTCTGCTCGGCGAGTGCGAGCAGCGCCTCGCGCTGGCTCCGCATGAAGAGGTCGAAGACCAGGTCTTTCACGGTGCGCTGCTCCCAGCTGAGGTGAGCGTTACGTCACACGGGTATTCCTGCTCGAGCGCGGCGTAGATTGCCGGCGTGAAGCTGCACTCGAAGCAAGCCGTCGTGGGTTCGGGCTTGTAGGTGCGGATGCGCGCGATCCGCTCGCGCGCGTCGACTGCGGCGTCGACGTAGTACGCGCCGAGCCGGCAGGCGAGCTCGTTCGTGTACTGGCGAGCAGCTCGGGTATCGAGCCCGGCCGCAAGCACCACTCCGCGCAAGCGCCCCGGGGGCAGATCCTCGATGCGGGCGCAGAATGCCTCCACCTCGAGCCCCGGCGCGAGCTCTCGCGCGCGCTCCGCGAGCACTTCGACCTTCGGGACACCGAGATCCCTTTGCCTGATGCGCTGGCCCGCGAGGTTGGAGCTCTCGAAGGCATCGGGATCGATGAGCACCAGGCGCTCGAGGCCCGGCAGGCGTGCGAGATGCGCGACCGCTTCGCTGCCGATCGCACCGCAGCCGATCTGCGCGACGCTGCGGCGAGGCAACGGCGCGCACGCGTCCGCGCCCGGCGCAGCGAGCTCGTAGTCGCGCTCCCCGGCCGAGCCCGAGGTGTGGAAGAAATCTCCGGCACGCAGGCCGAGCTCGCTGAGACGTCGGAGCAGGATCTCGGACGGCAGCCGCTCGCGCTCGAGCGCGTGGATGCGCTCGAAGCCCGTGATCTCGCGCAGCGCAGTGCAGCGCGGACAGCGCAGCTCCGACGGCGCCAAGCGCCTCACCAGGCGGTAGAACGGCGCCTGCGTGTGGCCGCAGCTCTGGCACCGCAGCGCTTGCGCGAAGGCGTCGCGCTCGACGCCGAGGGTCGCGCCCGTACCGGCGGCGGCGAGCAGCGGGCCCAGCGGCTGGTCGTCGACGAATTCGGGCCGAGACGGCCGATGGTCGAATCTGCAGTCGGGGTTCCGCCCCAGTGCCGTGAGGGTCCAGCTGTGGCGGCCGACCCCGCACAGCAGCTCGCGCCCCACGAGCGCGTCCGCGAATTCCCCCGCGAGAATCTTCTCGACCTCGAACGCGAGCAGCGCCCCGGCGAAGGCGCCGAGCGCCGACGGAGCGGCGGTTGCGGCGGGGTTCCCCGGCGCACGCGCGGCGCGCGCGTCGCGAATCGCAGCGTCGGAGGCGGTTTGGAGCATGGGGGGTCTCCTCGGCCCGCGGGGCCCGGTCTGCGTTCGAGCTCAGGGCAATGCGGGTCTCCAGCGCAAGGGTGCGTCCAGTTCCTGTGGCTCTCCGCAGAGATGGCAGTTGGCGTAACCAAAGCAGCCGCGCGTCGGCTCGGTGTGGAACAGCACTCCGCAAACGCAGGCTGCAGCGTATTCGCGGCCCGCCTCGATCTCGAAGCAGCAGCGGGCACACTCGACGGTGGCGCCAACGTGCAGCGCCGCGCGCGCCACAGACTCGGCGCTGAAGTAGATCCGCCGCGGCGTCCCGTCGGCGGCGAAGAAGTTGAGCTCGTCGCGGTGAGCGAGCACGCGAAGCCCCGCGGGCAGCAGCGCTCCGTTGCAGCGGATGTCGCAGCCTCCAACGGCGATCAAGATCCAGAGCTCTCGCTCCGCCGCGTCGGCACTGCGCCGGAGTGCGAAAGCGGGTTCGGCGGATGCGAATTTCCCGTCGGGGGCGACGCGAATTCCGCCGTCGGGTCGCGCGCCGGCGAGATAGCGCTGCTCGAGAAGCTGCATCGCCGCGAGTCCACGCTCGCTCTGCGCGAAGAGTGCGGCCATGATACGAACCTCCCCCGAGGATGGATGTAGCGGCGGGGGGCTGGCCTGCGGAAGACTCGGAGGCCGCGGAATCGAGCGGCTCTCCGCGGGCCACGCTCCCCCCGCAGGAAACGGCGCCCGGATCCGAAGTCGATGGGGGCACTATTGCATTCACAGTCCTACTTGTCGAGCCATGGATGCAATTTGGCTGTTACGCCTTCCTCTGTAGAAATGACGAATTGGTACAGTCCCTGCTCAATTCTTGCATCTGCAGTTGATTGGATATAGTTTTGGGCACAGTGAATCCATTCCCCCCACTCGAGGATCCCATGCGCCTGTTCCGCGACACCCCCGACGAACGCCTGGTCGAGATCTGCGAAGAGTTCCTGGCGGACCGCGCTAGTCCGAAGCACGAGAGCGCGGCCGCACAGAATCCCGGCAAGGCCACCGCCCGCAGCGCGCTGGCCATCTCCGAGGATCTCACCCGACGCTGGAAGCAGGCGGGCGTCGACTTCAAGGTCTCGCGCGAAGAGATCTACTTCGTACTCGGCGAAGCCAAACGGCGCGGGCTCTTCACCGTCACTCCGCGCACGCACGAGGAGCTGCGCAAGCAGCTATGCGCGCGCTATCGGCTGCCCCAGGACAGGATCCGCGTCGTCGCCAGCGAGTCCTATCTCCCGGATCACGTCGCGCGCCACGCCGCGCAGCTGATCGTCGAGCAGATCTTCCAGCTCTGGCCGCAGGTTCGCGCGCAGAAGAATCGCGTCCACCTGGGCTTCGGCGCGGGCGGCACCACGCGCGTCGTCGCCTATCAGCTCGCGAAGCTGCTGCAGGAGCAGCAGGGCGAGATCCCGCCGCTCGCGCTGCATGCGATCAGCTGTGGCTTCCAGCCGCGCACCGCGCCGGTCGTGCTCTTCGGCTTCTTCGAGAGCGTGCTGCCGCGTGTCGAGCTGGTGGGGATGTTTGGTCCTCCCTATGCAGACTGGAACCAATACAAGCGCATCTGCAACCAACCGGGCCTGCGCGAGGCCTTCGAGCGCAGGGACGAGATCGACCTCCTCGTGACGAGCCTCGCGAGCTTCGACGACCCTCACGGCGGCCTGTGGGAGCACATGAGCGAGCATTTCGCGAAGGACATGCTCCCGCAGCTCGAGGCGAGCCGCTGGCGCGGAGACCTGCAGCTCTGCCCTTTCAACGCCGAGGGCCCGATCGCAAAGAAGCGCGGCGACCGCGCGGTGACGCTCTTCGACCTGCACGAGCTGGTCGCGCTGGCGCAGCGCGAGGAGAAACGCGTCGTGCTGGTGTCTCCCCCCTGCAGCCACTGCGGCCTGACGCGCGCCCCGGCGCTGGCGCCACTGCTGCGCGTTCAGAGCTTGCGGGCCTGGAGCCACCTGGTGACCGATGTGCCGACGGTCCGGGAGCTGCTCGAGCTCGCCGTGAATCCGCAAGCGCCGCGCGTCTGCGCCAGCACCTTCCCTCGCGATGGTTTCGGCGAGGGCGGCGACCCCGCGCCGCCCGCGAGCTGACGCATGGGCCTTCGCGGGGAGAAGCCCAGCGCCGAAACCGCTGCACCGGAGGTGCTCTCCTTCGGCTGCCGGCTGAATCACGCCGAGAGCGAGGCGCTGCGCGCGCGGGCGCGTGCCGACGGCGGCGGCGATCTCGTGCTCGTGAACAGCTGCGCCGTGACGGCGCAGGCCGAGCGCGAAGTGCGCAAGGCGATCCGCGACGCGCGGCGCCGGCGCCCCGGAGCCAGGATCGTCGTGACCGGCTGCGCGGCGCAGCTCGACCCCGCGCGCTGGGCCAGCATGCCCGAGGTCGACGCGGTGCTGAGCCGGCGCGAGAAGCAGGCCCTGATCGACGCCCTACCGCTGCGCAGCTTCGAGACGCGCACGCGCGCGTTCCTGCAGGTGCAGAACGGCTGCGACCACCGCTGCACCTTCTGCGTGATTCCGCTCGCGCGCGGCCCGAGCCGCTCGCTGCCGCTCGCTCAGGCGGTCGCGCAGGCGCGGACATTCGCGGAGGCGGGCAGCGGCGAAGTCGTGCTCTCGGGCGTCGACCTGACTGCGTGGGGCGGCGACCTCCCCGGGACGCCGGCGCTAGGCGACCTCGTCGCGGCGATCCTTTCCGGCGTGCCGAGACTCCGGCGGCTGCGGCTCTCGTCCCTCGACCCGGCCGAGATCGATCTGCGGCTATGGCAGCTGCTCGGCAGCGAGCAGCGGCTGATGCCGCACCTGCACCTCTCGATCCAGTCGGGCGACGATCTCGTGCTGCGGCAGATGCGGCGCCGCCACCGGCGCGCCGACGTGCTGCGCGCGGCCGAGCGCGTGCGAGAGCTGCGCCCGGACATCGCGCTCGGCGCCGACCTGATCGCGGGCTACCCGACCGAGAGCGACGCCGCCTTCGAGCGCACGCTGGATCTCGTCGGCGCCTGCGGACTGGTCTACCTGCACGTGTTTCCGTACTCGGAGCGCCCCGGCACCGCGGCCGCGCGCCTGCCGCAGCTGCCTCCGGTGCTGCGCCGCGAGCGCGCGGCGCGGCTGCGCGCGGCCGGCGATGCGGCGCGCGCGAGCTTCCTCGCCGCGAAAGTCGGCACCCGCGTCGAGGTGCTCGCAGAAATGAATGGGATCGGCCACGGCCCGGATTTCGCCCCGGTCCAGCTCGCCGAGGCGACCCAAGCGGGGGCCTTTCGCAGCGTTCTCGTGCGCGAGAGCCGTGGCGACCGCCTGCTCGAGTAGCTCTGGACTGAAAAGACAGACCCCTCCCTCAGACTCGCGCCGCCGCGACCGATAAGCAGCCAGCAGCTCCGCTGCAAAAGCGGGCCGATCTCCGCGTCGGTCCGGGGAAAGTGGCGAGCGCCAATCGGAGGGATCCCAGATGAGAATTGCAGCCAAACGGAGCTGGATGCTCGCGCTCTGCGCCGCCTGCATCGTCGCGCAGGGCGCGCGCGCGGACGAGCTGATCCGGATCGACGTGCCGTCGCTCGCGATCAGCGCCGGCAGCCACAGCTTCGTCGATCTGTCGCAGGACTTCCTGAGCCAGCAGGGCGCCTTCTCCGGGCTCGCAGGCGTGCCGGCCTACACCGCGAATCTGAGCTACCTCGGGATCGAGAACGCGCTCACGCTGGCGGTCTCGGCCCTCGGCAACAACGCGACGCTCACGATTCCGTCGACCGGCCATGTCCAGGTCTTCACCGCATTCTCGCCTTCCGACCTCGAGAACCAGCTCGAGGACTATCTGAAGCAGGACGGCGCCGAGGAATGGGCGCGCTTCCTCGAAGAGGTGAACGCGAGGAGCACGCTCGCGCTGCTCGACGGCAATCCGCGCTCGACCACCGCGCTGCTCGCGACGAGCGCGTTCCGCCGCTTCGGCCTCGACACCAGCCGCGCGCGCATCGGCTATCAGTCAGGCGAGGTCGCCGACTGGGGCGGCTTTCAGCTGCGCGTCGAGGGCGGCGCCTACAGCAAGGTCGACGTCCAGAAATTCAGCGACCTCGAAACCTACGATGGCGCGCTGACGCTCGCCGGCCAGGGCCGCAGGGTCGGCGTCTCGTTCTCGGCGATCGGCCAGTACCTCGACTACGACGGCGCCGACTCCTACGACCTGGGCCTCGAGCTCGGAGTTCCGATCCTGCTGGCCAGGCCCGAGGTCGACGCTGCGCTTCCGCTCTCGTGGCAGCTCACGCCCTTCTTCCAGAGCGGTGCCGGCGTGTCGATCGACCTCGCGGCCGGCGGCCTCTTCGTCGGCGGCGGCGCCGTCAGCTCCGCGGCGCTGCAGCTCGGCGCGCTCGAGCTCACGCTCGCGAACGAGCTGGCCTACTACCACGGCATCCCGGTGAACAACATCCAGGGCTACGACTTCGATACACAGCTCAGCCAGCTGATCTTCCGCAACGGCGTCGAGGTTTCGTTCTACGTGCTCGACATGCTCTTCGTCGACGCCGGACTCTCGCTGACGGACTTCCTGCTGGCGGACGCCGCGGTCGACCACTACGTCACGCCGGCCGTGGGCGCAGGCGTGATCCTCGGCGGGATCGCGACGCTGCGCGTCGGCTACGAAGGGGACTTCGACGTCAGCGGTCAGGACTACGCAGCGCACTCGCTGCGCGCAACGCTCGACCTCCAGTTCTGAGTGCCGGCGGGCGGGTGGATGCCCGGCCCGGTGCGCCCCGCGCTTGCGCGCGCGCGGCCGCTGCGGGACGCTGCGCGGCCATGTCGAAGCCGAGGGACGTCGAAGTCGAGGCCCAGGACGCCGCCCACCGCGCGCTCTGCACATCGCTGCGCCGCGTGATGGAGCTCGCGCGCGTGAGCGACGCGCCTGCGGAAGTCGCCGACGAGGCGCGCGCCGCACTGCTACAGGTCGCAGAGCTGCTCGCGCCCTGGGCCACCCCCGGCCCCTACAGCCAGTCGAAGCACGGCAGCCTGCGCCCGGATTTCAGCGAGACCCGCCAGGATCCGGTCGCGTTCTTCCCCTACAGCCCGCT
The DNA here is from genome assembly GCA_964437835.1 of uncultured Spirochaetales bacterium. GTDB lineage: Bacteria > Myxococcota_A > UBA9160 > UBA9160 > SMWR01 > CAYTJA01. The sequence goes on along the minus strand of CAYTJA010000078.1, from coordinate 15,117 downwards.
GATCGGACCCAAGAACCCGGTCGCGCCGCCGCTCGCGTTCCGCAACCAGGGCGGCATCGTGCGTGCCGACGCCTGCTTCGGCCCGCTCTACGTGGGCCCCCCCGGCGCGGTGCACGGCGGCATCATCGCCGCCGCCTTCGACGAACTGCTAGGTTCCGCGAACATCGTGAACGGGCTCGGCGCCTTCACAGGCACGCTCACCGTTCGCTACCGGCAGCTGACGCCGCTGCAGCAGCCGCTGCAGCTCGAGGGCCGCGTCGAGCGCACCGAGGGCCGCAAGGTCTTCGCGAGCGGCACGATCCACTGCGCCGGCCTTCTCACGGCAGAGGCGGAGGGCGTGTTCATCCGGCCCGAGGAGTAACAGACACAGACGAGATTCCGGTGGTAGGCTGCGGCCCGCGCGAGTGGAGCGCGAACGCAGCGCGTGCGCGGGAGGCGGCATGGCGGAGGGCAGGCGTCGAATCGGGGTTGCGAGTCTTGCGGACACGCAGGCGCGAGAGCGCGCAGCCGAGCCGCGCGCGCTCTCGAGGGTCGCGCGCTTCGACGAGGAAGCGGACCTGATCGTCGTCGGGCTCGGCTGCGCCGGGGCCTGCGCCGCGCTCGAGGCCTCGGCCGCCGGCGCGGAAGTGCTGGCCGTCGAATGCAAGAGCGCGGGCGGCGGCACCTCGGCGCTTTCGGGCGGGATCCTCTACCTCGGCGGCGGCACGCCGGTGCAGAAGGCCTGCGGCTTCGAGGACGACGCCGACAACATGTACGCGTATCTGCTGGCCGCGAGCGGCCCCGAAGCGGACGAGGCGAAGGTGCGGCGCTACTGCGACGACTCCGTCGCGCACTATCACTGGCTCGAGCAGCAGGGCGTTCCCTTCAAGCACAGCTTCTACCCCGAGCCGAGCATGGAGGCGCCCACCGACGACTGCCTCGTATTCACCGGCGGCGAGGACACCTGGCCCTGGAACGAGATCGCGCGGCCCGCCGCGCGCGGACACAAGCCGCGCGCCGAGGCCGCCGCGGGCGGCTTCCTGATGCGCTGCCTGCTGCAGGCACTCGCGAAGACGCGCACGCGCACGCTCTGCGACCTGCGCGCCGAGACGCTAGTGCTCGACCCCGAGGGTCGCGTCGCGGGGATCATCGCGCGCCGCGACGGCCGGGAGATCGCGCTGCGCGCGCGGCGCGGCGTCGTGCTCGCCGCGGGCGGCTTCGTGCTCGACGACGACCTCGTGATCAAGCACTGCCCACAGGTGCTGCGCTGCAGCTGGCGCCTCTCGGACGGCGCCGACGACGGGCGCGGCATCCGCATGGGCCTGGCCGCGGGCGGCGAGGCGATCCGCATGCAGGCGCTCGAGTGCGCGATCCCGCTCACGCCGCCGCGGCGCCTGGTGCGCGGCCTGCTCGTGAACGGCAGCGGCCAGCGCTTCATCAACGAAGACGCCTACTACGGCCGCATCGGTCAGGCGAGCCTGTTCCATCAGGACGGGCACATGTACTTCATCCACGACGACGAGACCTACGAGGTGAACCAGGCCGGATTCGAGGTCGACTTCGTCGGCGACACGATCGAGGAGCTCGAGCGCGAGATCGGGCTGCCGGAAGGGTCGCTGGTCTCCAGCGTCGCGCTCTACAACCGGCACGCGGCGCGCGGCGAAGATCCGCTCTTCCACAAGGGACGCGAATTCCTGAAGCCGCTCGCGAAGCCGCCCTTCGGCGCGATCGACTGCAGCGGAGGCAAGGTCACCTACGCGACCTTCACGCTAGGCGGTCTGCACACGCGGCCGAGCGGTGAGGTGCTGACGCCCGCCGGCCGGCCGGTTCCGGGCCTCTACGCCGCGGGGCGCACCAGCTCGGGCATCGCGGCCTTCGGCTATGTCTCGGGGATCTCGCTCGGCGACGGCAGCTATTTCGGCCGGCTCGCGGGACGCAGCGCGGCAAGCGCCGCGCGCTGAGGCGCGCGCGCCTCGCTGACCTGCTCGGGCGTGCAGCCGCCGCAGACCGAGCGAGGGCTCTCGCCCGCGAAGTCGCGCGGCTCGATCTGGATCGTCGCGTGGTCGATGCCGAAGCGCTCGCCCAGCAGCCGGTAGATCTCGCGCAGCAGCGGCGCGTGCTCGCGTTCGGCCGCGAGCCCCAGGTGACACGAGAGCGAGGTCTCGCCGCTGCCGATGCTCCAGACGTGGAGGTCGTGGACCTCGGCGACGTCGGCGAGCGCGGCCAGGCTGCGCTCGATCTCGCCTACGTCGAGGTGGCTCGGCGCGGCCTCCATCAGCACGTCGACGGCCTCGCGCAGCAGCTGCCAGCCCGAGTGGAGTACCAGCGCCGCGATCGCGAGCGATGCGACCGGATCGGCCCAGGTCCAGCCGCGCGCCCAGATCGCGAGGCCGGCCAGGATTGCGCCGGCGCTGCCGAGCGCATCCGAGATCAGGTGCAGCCAGGCGCCGCGCAGGTTCAAATTGCCGTGGCGCGCGGGCGAGAGGATCGCGAGTCCGGCGGCGTTCACGAGCAGCCCGCCGCTCGCGACCAGCAGCACGCCGCCGCCCGCCACCGGCGGCGGCAGCTCGAGGCGCTCGAGGGCCTCGAGCGCGATGCCGATCGCGACGCAGCCGAGCGCGACCCCCTGCGCGAGCGCCGCGAGGATCTCGGCGCGCACGCGGCCGTAGGTCCAGCGGCGCGGCGAGGGGCGCGATGCGACCCAGCTCGCGAAGAGTGCCAGCGCGAGCGCGGCGGAGTCCGAGAACATGTGGGCGGCGTCGGCCAGCAGCGCGAGCGAGCCGGTCCAGATCCCGCCCGCGATCTCGGCCCCCATGTACGCGATCGCGAGCAGCAGCGCGAGCGAGAGCCGGCGCCGATGCGAAGGCACGCGCTCGGCGTGGGAATGGCCCACAGCTGTGTGACCCTGCATGCCTGAAGACCTCGTCATATCGACTTCGTTCGCCTACGGCTCACTGCGCGGGGCAAGGCCCCTTGCGGATCGACTTCGTTCGCTCACGGCTCGCTGCGCGAAGCGCGTCGAGGGTATCATCGGCAGCACGCGGCGCCGGATTGCGGCCGCGCGCCAGGAGACTCTGCCCGTGCCTGAGCCTCAGGACCTCGAAGGCGTGCGCCGGCTGATTGCGATCTACGGCCAGCTGCTCGACTCGAAACGCCTGCGCGAATGGGGCGAGCTCTTCACGCGCGACGCCAGCTTCCGCGTCTGGGGCAAGACCTATCGCGGGCGCGACGAGATCGTGCGCGAAATTGGCGGCATGCAGCCGGAGGCGCCCGGCAAGCACGTCGTGCTCCAGCCCCTGATCGATTTCGACTCGGAGCACCGCTGCCGCGCGTGGACCGACCTGATCGCGCTCGCGACGACGCCGGCCGGCATCGGGATCGCGACGATCGGCCGCTACCACGACCGCATCGCGCGCGACGCCGGGCGCTGGCGCTTCGCGGAGCGGACGATCGTGATGAGCGGAGAGCCAGTGCCCGAGGGCGCCGATCCCGGGCCGGCCTTCTGAGCCGCTCCCGGGCCGGGCTCGCATGAGTCGCCGCAGGCTTCCCGCGACGTTGCCGCGGCCGCCGCGCGCCGGTCGGCCGCCGCAGCTGGCCTGTCTGCTGCGCCGCTCTGCCCGCCGGTGAGCCTCGATCTGCGCTTCGCTGCGCTGCTCAGCTGCTTTCTGCTCTCGGGCAGCGCCGCGCTGCTGTTCCAGGTCGCCTGGACGCGCGAATTCGCGTTCGTGTTCGGCACCTCGGAGCTCGCGATCGCGACCGTGCTCGCGGCCTACATGGGTGGCCTCGCGGGCGGCGCGGCGCTCGCGGAGCGCGCGCTGCCGAGGCTGCGGCGCCCGCTGCTCGCCTACGCCTTGCTCGAGGCCGGCATCGGCGTCTCGGCGCTCTGCGTTCCGACTGCGATCCGCGCCGCGACCGGCGTCGTCGTCGCGCTCTTCGGCGGGCAGCCGGAGCTCCCCTCCGAGGGCGGCCTCGGGGCCGGGCTCTTCTACACCGCGTGCTCGCTCGCGATCCTCTCGCTGCCGACGCTCTGCATGGGGGCCACGCTGCCGGTGCTCGCGCGCGTCGCCGTGCGCAGCGACGCAGAAATAGCGCCGCGCGTGGGCCAGCTCTACGCGATGAACACCGCCGGTGCGGTGTTGGGCGCCGTCGCTGCGGCCTTCTGGCTGTTGCCCGCGCTCGGACTGCGGCGCACCGTGTGGTGCGGCGTCGCGCTGAATGCGCTGGTGTTCGCGGCAGCGCTTCTGCTGTGGCGTCTGCAGGCGCGAGACGCGTCGCAGTCGGTTGCCGCCGCCGCAACCGCGATGCTTCCGCCCGCGCAAGCCACGACGCGCGAGGACGCAGTCGAGGCGCAGCGCACCCGCTGGATCCTACCGCTGATCCTCGCGTCGGGCGCCGCCTCCTTCAGCTACGAGCTGCTCTGGACGCGGCTGCTCTCGCACTTGTTTGGCGGAAGTCTGTTCTCGTTCGCGACGATGCTCGCGAGCTTTCTGACGGGCATCGCCGCGGGCAGCGCGCTCGCGGTGCGCTTCGCTGCGGATCGCGCCTCCGCGCTGCGCGCGTTCGCGTTCGCAGAGCTCGGAGTCGCGGCCACGTCGATCGCGGTCTTCGCGGGCCTCGATGCGCTGCCCGCGCTCGCGGCGGCGCTCGGCACCGGGCGCGCGGCCCACGCCGCGAACGCCGCGCTGGCGCTCGCGGTACTGCTGCCGCCGGCGCTCTTCCTCGGGGCGACCTTCCCGCTCGCGGTGCGCGCACTCGCGCGCGGAGCCGGCACTGCGGCCGCGACCGCGGCGCGCGTCTACAGCTGGAACACCGCGGGCGCGATCGCCGGCTCCCTCGCGACCGGCTTCGTCGCGCTGCCCGCGCTCGGCTTCGCGGGTGTGCTGCGCGCGGCCGCGGGCGCGAATCTCGCGATCGCAGTCGCGGCGATCGCGCTCGCGCCGCAGACGTCGCGGAGCGCGCGCGGCTGGGTGTTCGGCTGCGCCGCTGGCGCGGCACTGCTGCTCGCGTTCGTCGCGCCGCCCTGGAAGCTGCTAGGCGCTTCGCCCTTCGATCTGGCTGCGGGCTCGGCGCAGCTGCTCTACCACGGGGTCGGGCGCAGCGCGTCGGTCGCGGCCGTACTCTCGCCGGACGGCGCGCTCGAGCTGCGCAGCAACGGGCTCAAGGAATCCGAGATCCGGCGTCCGGGTGAAGTCGAGACGCTCTCCTACGCCTGGCTCGGCGGCCTGCCCGCGATGCTGCGCCCCGAGGCGAAGACGCTGCTCATCGTCGGCCTCGGCGGCGCGGGCACGCTCGAAGTCCTGCCGCGGAGCTTCGAGCGCGTCGACGTGGTCGAGATCGAAGCCGAGATGTTGCGCGCGAATCGGTTGCTCTCGCGTGCGCGCGCGCTCGACCCGCTCTCCGATCCGCGCCTGCGGATCCACATCAACGACGTGCGCGGCGCGCTGCTGCTCTGCGAGCGCCGCTTCGACGCGGTGGTGTCGCAGCCTTCGCATCCCTGGACCGAGGGCGCGTCCCATCTCTACACGCGCGAATTCTTCGAGCTCGTGAAGCAGCGCCTGACTCCGGGCGGAATCCTCGTGCAGTGGGTCGGGACGAGCTTCCTCGACGAGGCGCTCTTGCGCAGCGCGCTCGCGACGCTGCTCTCGGTGTTCGGACACGTCCAGGTGTACCTTCCCTACCCCTACGGTGAGGTCTACTTCGCCGCCTCGGACGCAGAGCTCGACTGGCGCGAGAGCGCGCGGCGTTTCGTCGCTGCGGCTCCAGAAGACGCCGCGCGCTTCGGCGTCGCGGGCCCGGAGGATCTGTTCGTCGCGCTGCGCCTCGACGAGGCGGCCGCGCGCGAGCTCGCGCAGGGCGCAGCCCAGATCCGCGACGACCACAATCTATTCCAGTTCCGCCTGCGCGGGCGTCCGGGCCAGATCCACCGGCTGCTGCGGGGACGCGTTCCGGACGCGGCCGCGGCCGGCCTCGACGCGAGCTACCTCGCGCGGCGATTGCTCGTCGCGGGCGAGCGCGAGCGGGCGCAGGGCTTCGACCCGCGCGCGCTGCGCCAAGGTTCCGCCCCGCCGCCAGCCGCGATCTCGCAGGGGCTCGCGCTCGCAGAAGCGAGGCGCTTCACGGAGCTCGCGGCGCTCGATGCCGAGCTCGCGCAGCTCGGGCTGCGCTCGCCACACTACCCGGCGGCCGTACAGCTGCGCATGCGCTGGCGCGTCGAGAGCGGCGAGGCGTCGCGCGCGCGCGAGGCCGCGCTGTTGGCGGAGCCGCTGCTGGTGGTCGCGAACCGCGTCGACCCCTACTTCTGGCGCGCCCAGGCGCTCGCGCTCGCGAGCGAGACCGACGCAGCGCTGAATGCGCTCGCGCAGATCGCGCGTCAGCTCGGAAGCCAGCGGCGGAGCCACCCAGACGCGGCCTTCCGCGAGCAGATCGGAAACCTCGCCACGGACTCGCTCGCACTGCTGCCGGAATCCGGGCCCTTCGGCCAGCGCCGGCGCCAGCTCGAGGCGCGCTTCGCGCGACTGGTGGCGAACCAGCTCCCCACAGCTGCAAGCGCTACCCCGCCGTGACCCCATTGTCGATGCTGAAGATCGACCCGTGCAGCGACTTCGCCTCGTCCGACGCGACCCAGGCGATGGCCGCCGCGATCTCCTCGGGTTCGGACATCTCCCGCAAGCCCATGTAGCGGCTCATCAGCTTCACATTCATGCCCTCGGGCCAGGCGAGTCCGCGCGTCATGCCCGTCTTCGTACCGGAGGGGCAGATCGCGTTGATGCGGATCGGCTGCTCGATGTACTCCATCGCGAGCGCGCGAGTGAGGTTCACGAGCCCGGCCTTGCTCGCGCAGTAGGCCGCGGTGTAGGCCTGGCCCATCAGACCGGCGTTCGAGGCGAGGTTCACGATGTTGCCGCCCGTCTTCAATAGCTGCGGGATCGCCGCCTGACACAGGAAGAAGGGCCCCGACAGGTTCACGGCGATCACGAGATCCCATTCTTCCTGGGGCATCTCGTGCGAGTGGGCGAAGCGCACGATGCCGGCGATGTTGCAGAGAACGTCCAGGCGGCCGAAGGCCTGGATCGCGGAGTCGACCGCGTGCCTGCAGTCCGCGCGGCGGGTCACGTCGAGGATCGCGCTCTGCAGCGTTCCGCCCGCGGCGAGTGCGAGGGATTGCGTCTCCGCGAGGCCCTCGCGCTGGATGTCGATGCCGAACACGGCGGCGCCTTCCTGCGCGAGGCGCAGGCAGGTCGCGCGTCCCATTCCCGAGGCCGCGCCGGTCACCAGCGCCACCTTGGAGTCGAAGCGTCTCACGGGATCCTCCTCTGCTCCCCCTTCGCGACGGAACGGTCCCGAGCCCGGGGGTGTGAAGCCCCAATCACGAGGGGCTGTCCGAGTCTAGGTGAGTACCGGGAGCTTTAGCGCGGGCCTGCGTTCGCCTGCGGCTCAGCGCTCGCAGCCACTCGGGATTTCCCCTCAATTCGGAACGCCCGCTGGTCGAAAACACTGCGATGTGCAGAGAACCCGCGAAGGCCGCGATGCGCCTCGCCGCCGCTTGCATTGCGCTCGGGGCGAGTGCGTGGCTGCCCGCCTCGCGCGCGGCCGCCGATCCTCCCGCCGCGAGCGCAGCGCGCGCCGGGGCCGAGGGCGGCGTCTTCGTGCCGGTTCCGCACAGCGATGCTGCGCTCTCGCCGCTCGCTGCCGGAGTCCAGATCTGGCTCGGCCAGGCGCTCGCGGACCTCGCACTGTTTCCCTCGCTAGGCGATGCGGAGACCGCAGATTCGCTGGCAGAGCAGAAGCAGGCCGAGACCGAGGGTGCTTCCGTCGTGCTGCGCGCTCGACTCGCGCGCCGCGGCGACGACGTCGAGATCGCACTCGCGCTCGCTCCCGCCGGCGGCGCGGCGCCGATCCGCGCAGCGCGCAGACGAGGGCCCACCAGCCAGATCGGCGAATCGCTCCGCGCCGCGCTCGAACACATTCTTCCGGGTCTCGGCGCCCTGTCGCGCAGCGAGCCCCTGCCGGCCCCGCCGTCGATCGAAGAGCTCGCCGTGGTGTCTCGTGCGCGCGCGCGCCTCGCCGGCGGAGACGCCGGCGCCGCGTGGAAGGAACTCGACGGGAGCTTGTGGCCCAGCGCGATCCGCCAGCGCGAAGAGCTCGAGGCGCAGGCGCGCTCGGGAGCCTTCGCGCCCTTCGCCCGCGCGCGCGTGTTGGCCGGAACCGGGGATCGGCCCGCCGCATGGCAGGCTCTGGACCTGCCGCTCGCTGCCGCAGCACCGGAAGCCTCTGCGCTCGCCGCGGCTGCAGAACTAGCACTCTCGGAGAACAACCCGAAGCGCGCCGAGTTCCTCGCGAATGCGGCACTGGCGCTGAACGCGAGCGCCGCCTGCACCGGCAGCGCGGCGGTCGTGCTGGGCCAGATCCACGCGCGCCGCGGCAATGCCGAGCAAGCGCAAGCGCACTTCGCCCGCGCGGCCGATCTGCTTCCGGACGACCCGAGCCCGCTGCTGCTCGAGGCCGAGCTCTCGCCGCCGAACGCTGCGGCGCGCGCGCCCCTGCTGCTCCGCGCGGGCCAACGCGCCGCGAAGCGCCTCGATGTCTACCGCAGCGAGCGCTGGCTCGATCACGCCGCGCGCCTGGATCCGCAGCTCGCGCAGCACGCGACCCGGATTCGCGCGGAGCTGGCTCAGCAGCTCGGGAACGCCAGCGGCGCGCGCGAGCTGCTCGAACACGCGCTCGCGGCAGGCCCGCGCGACAGCGAGCTCGTATTCCGCCTTGCCGAGTCCCAACTCGCGCTCGGTGACTCGGCCGCGGCCGAAGCAAAGCTCCGCGAAGTGCTCGCGGCAGACAGCGCGCACGCGGCTGCGCGCACACGGCTCGCGGAGATCTGCAACGAGACGGGTCGCGCGCCCGAAGCGCTGCAGCTCGTCGCCTCGCTCGCGCGGACGCACGACGCGACGCAGCAGTCGCGCCTCGCGCTGGCCCGCGCACTCGAGGGCACGGGCGACGCGACCGGCGCGCGCGAGGTCCTGCTGGCCGCAGCCTCAGCACCCGGCGCGGGCCGGGAAGCATTCTCCGAGCTCGCGCGCGTCCAGCAGGCCCTCGGAGACCTGGACGCGGCAGACGCAGCGCTGCGGCGCGCGGTTGAACTCGACCCGCTCGCGCCCGAGCCGCTGCGCGCACTCGCCGGCCTGCTCGAGCTGCGCCGCGACGCGACCGGCTCCGGAGCGGCGCAGGCCCTGGCTCGACTGCTCGACGGCGACGCAGCGCCCGAGGCCGAACATGCCGCGGAGGAAACGGCCGGAGAGCTGGCACTTCCCTCCTTCTCGGCACTCGTCCAGAGCTTCGCGGCACGCGTGCCGGGCGCGCCCGAGCTCGAAACCGTCCTGCTCCCGATCGCGCGTGACTCGAGCTGGCGCGAACGCGCCTGGCGCTGGACGCGCGTGCGCGAGCCCGATGCGGCCGCGCTCGAGGCCGAGCTCGAGCGAGCGCTGAGCGAGCACTTCGGCATGCGCAGTCCGGCGTGGCGCGACGACGCCTCGCTGGTCGCGCAGGCCGAAGCGCTGCGGCGCTTCGACGATCCGGACTCCCTCGACGCTGTCGCGATCGCGGCGCTCAACCACCGCCTCGGCAGCCAGGCGGCCTTCGCAGCGCGCATCCGCGCATCCGGCCCCTCTGCGGCCGAGCGCCTCGACGCCGCCGGCAGCTGCAGCCAGAACGGCCGCGTCGAAATCGAGCTGCGAATGCTCTCCGGCCAGCAGCCCGAACACGCGGGCGTGCTCGAGAACCGAGCCTGCTTCGCGCCCGAGAGCGTCCCGTGGCGCTGGAATCCGCGTGCGGCAGGGCTCACCCTCGCGATCTTCGCGTACCTCGCGCAGCGCGGGCTCCGCGGCTGGGGCAGCGTGCAGGTCGAGCTCGTGCGGCCCGCCAAGACCAAGGGTTATTTCAGCATCCGCGTCGCGAACAAGGCAGGGCACCTCCCGATCGAGCGCGCGCGCAAGGAGAAGCTCTCGCGCAAGCTGGTTGCATTCCTGCGCCGCGTCGCGCGCTGGGAGCAGCACCTCGTCGTGCGCAACGCGACCTTCCGCTTCATCCCGGCCCGGCGCAAGCCCTACACCGTGACGCTGCGCGGCCCACTCTTCGATGCGACGAGCGAGACGATCATCGGACACTTCCTCGAACAGCGCAGCGTCGTGATCCAGCGCGGCCAGCTGGCAGCGCTCGAGTTCGACCTGACGCCGAAGGAGGCCTGTATCGAGATCTCGGTCTGCCACGGGACGCGCCCGGTGCCGGACGCTCGGGTCTCGCTGCGCGGAAGCCCCGGCGGCATCCGCTATGCGCGCGACGCGCGCTGCTACCTCTACGTGGGACCGGGGTCGCACCGCGTGGCCGTGGGCGACGTGGACCGCGTCGCGGAGCACGTCGTCGAGGTGGTCTCGCTCGCGAACGCGGTTCCGCTGCTCGTCGATCTCGGCGACGCGTTCCACCTCGTCTTCAAGAGCTGCCCGGATGCCGTGACCCCCTATCTCGAGGGCGACCTCGTGAGCGCGGCTGCGGCGCTCGAAGCGGCCGGGCAGGCTCAGTCCGCCCACCGGCTGCGCGCGGACTTCGCGCAGGCCGTGGGTCGCAGCGAGGAGGCGATCGCGGAGCTGCGCGCCGCCGGCGATCTGCTGCGCGCCGCGGAGCTCGCGGCGAAGAGCCAGAACCTCGTGGCCTCGGCCGCGCTCTTCGAGCAGGCGGGCGATCCCGCGCGAGCGGCCGAGACGCATCGCGCCGCAGGCGACCTCGCGGCAGCTGCCCGTTGCTACGAGGAGGCCTGCCTGCTCGACGAGGCGCTCGGCTGCTACCGCGAACTCGGTGAAGGCGACAAGTGCCTCGACCTGCTCGAGAAGCTCGGCCGCTACCGCGAGGCCGCCGAGAGCGCTCGCGAGCACGCAGACCCCGCGCGCGCGCTGCGCAACCTGCAGCAGATCGGGCGCCGCGATCCCGATTTCGTCGAGGGCTGCATCCTATCGGCACAACTGCTCTCGGAGCGCGGAGATGCCGAGCTCGCAGTCGAGAAGCTCGAGGAGGCGCTCGCGCTGATGCCCGGCGGCGAACCCTCGCTCGAGCTGCAGCGCCTCTACGCCGACCTCTGCGACCGCGCCGGAAAGCGCGAGAAGGCGATCGAGGCCTATCAGGTCCTGCGCAGGCGCGCGCCCGACGACGCCGCGGTGATGACGCGCCTGACGGAGCTGCGCCAGCAACAGGCCAGCGCTCCGGTCTTCGCGAAGTCGGGCCCCGCCGGGAACGGGAACCGCTACGAGCTGCTCGAAGAGATCGGCCGCGGCGGCATGGGAGTCGTGTACAAGGCGCGCGATCGCGAGCTCGGGCGCAGCGTCGCGCTGAAGCGCCTGCCGGACAGCTTGCGCGCCCACCCGACGGCGGTCGCACTGTTCCGCCGCGAAGCCCAGTCCGTCGCTGCGCTGAACCACCCGAACATCGTGACGCTCTTCGACGCGGGCGAGCAGGACGGCAGCTACTTCCTGACCATGGAACTGCTCGAGGGCAGCACGCTGCGCGAGATCCTGAAGCGCCGCGGCCGGCTGCGCACCGCCGACGTCGCAAAAGTGGGCGTCCAGATCTGCGCGGGCCTCGACTACGCCGCGCGCCAGCGCATCGTCCACCGCGATATCAAGATCGGGAATCTGTTCTTCACCAGCGACCGCGCCGTCAAGATCATGGACTTCGGTCTCGCGAAGACCTTCGAAGAGGTGCGCAAGCACTCGACGATGATCGGCGGCACGCCGACCCACATGGCACCCGAGCAAGCCCTCGGGCTCGCGGTGGATCCGCGCACCGATCTCTACGCGCTCGGCGTCTGCTTCTTCGAGCTGCTGACGGGCCAGCTGCCCTTCTCCGAGGGCGACCTCGCCTGGCAGCACCAGAACTCGCCGGTCCCGAATCCGCGCAGCCTGGTGCCGGAGATCCCGGTCGCGATCGCCGAGCTCGTGGTGCAGATGCTGGCGAAGCGGCCCGAGGACCGGCCGAGCAGCGCAGCAGAAGTTGCGGTGCGGCTCAAGGGGAGCTGAGGGCGCCGCGGCCGCCGAGCCTTGTGGTCCCGGTCCGGGCGCAGCCCGGACCACCCCGCTTAGCGAAGCTACGCCTCGCTGCGCGCCGACTTCGTCGGCTTGCATGTCTCGTCGGTCGGAGGCGGAGCCTCGTTAGAACTGCATCCACAGCAACGAGTGCATGGACAGCGACTTCTCGGCCACGCGCTGCGCGATCGATCACCCGGACGCACTGCAAGCGCAGTCAGGCTCTCCGCATCGAGTGCGCAATCAGCCCGAGCAGCGCGAGCGCGGCGAAGGCTGCGCCGCACGAGAAGGTCGCGGCCGGGCCCAGGCGCTCCCACAGCTGCCCCGCGATCAGGCTCGCGGCGACGAGCGCGACACCCGACGCCAGATGAAAGATTCCGAACGCCGTGCCGCGCAGCGATTCCGGAGCAGTGTCCGCGACCAGCGCCGCAAAGAGACCCTGCGAGAGTCCCATGTGCAGGCCCCAGAGCCCGGCGCCGAGGAGCACCCCGGCGAGCGATCCGGAGCGCGCGAGCACGAGGTCGGCTGCGATCAGCGACACCAGGCCTGCTGCGATCACGCTGCGGCGGTCGATGCGGTCGGACAGGCGCCCCGCCGGCGTGGACGCGGCGGCGTAGACGAGGTTCATTGCGATCAGCACGCCGGGCACGAGCGCGAGGGGCGTCCCCACTTCCAGCGCACGCAGCACGAGGAAGGCCTCGCTGAAGCGCGCCAGCGTGAACACGACGCCGATTCCGACTACCGACCAGAACGCCGCGCCGAGCGAGCGGAGCTCCGCGGCCCGCAAGCGCCTCGGCGCTCGAGCGGCGGCGCTCCGCGCTTCCGGCTCCTCGACAGCGAGCGCGAGCAACAGCACTGCGAGCACACCGGGAATGATCGCGACCCCGAACACGGCGCGGATGTTCGAGCCGAAGAGCCCCAGCAGAACGCTTGCGAGCAGCGGCCCCGCGACGGCCCCGACCGTGTCGAGCGCCTGCCGCAAACCGAAAGCGGCTCCCCGCAGCGGCGCCGGCGTGACGTCCGCGACCAGCGCGTCGCGCGGCGCGCCCCGGATACCCTTGCCGATGCGGTCGACGAAACGCGCGAGGAACACCTCGAGCGGCGTTGCGGCGAATGCGAATACCGGCTTGGTCAGCGCGCCGATGCCGTAACCGATCAGTGCCAGCCGCTTGCGCCGGCCGGAGGCGTCGCTGAGGGCCCCCGAAAACAGCTTCGTCACCGATGCCGCCCCCTCGGAAATGCCTTCGATCGCGCCGAGCAGCGCCGCGCTCGCGCCGAGCGTCGAGACCAGGAACACGGGCAGCAGTGCGTGGATCATCTCGGACGAGATGTCCATGAACAGCGAGACGAAACCGAGTGCCCAGACCGCGCGCGGGACGCCGCGCCAGCTGGGCTTCGAGCCGACAGCCACGAGGCGCAACGGTAGTCGAGTCGCCGCCCTGCGCCGGCCATGCGCCGCGTGCCGCAGCGCATTTCCAGCGAGACGACGCTCGGTCGAGGCCCCGCGGCGCTATCGTGCAGGTCTCGGAACGGGAGGTGCACGATGTCCCAGGATGACGACGACCTGCGGCGCGAGGTCGAACGGCTCAAGGCAGAGAACGAGGCGCTGAAATCGCGCGAAAAGCGCGGCACGCGGCTGCAGGTCAGCGAGAAGGGGGGCGCGTCCCTCTACGGGATCCGGCGCTTCCCAGTCACCTTCTACAAGGAAGAGTGGGAGCGCATCCTCGGAATGGCGGACGAGATCCGCGCGTTCCTGCGCGACCACGCGGGGGAGCTCAAGACGAAGGCCGGCGCGGACTAGCGTTACCGCGCAGGCTGCTTCGGGTCGCGCGCGCAGCAGCCTGCCGAGACCGATTGGCTGAGGTGATCGACGCTTGGCTGCTCGTGCGGATCGCGAATGGATTGCGCGTGCCCGCGATCGATGGGGTCTTGATCTCGACGGCGCGTGGGTCGCGGCATGGCCGTCGAGGTGGGAGGACCAGGAGAGCGATTTCCTGGTGGAGATCGCCGCAGCGATCTGACTTCGCGATCGTGTGCATGCCGTGAGATCCGTAAGGGCCGCTCTGGAGCGACGGCTACGCTGCGCGGCGCTTCTTCTTCATCGCGAGCGCCTCGGCGAGGGCGCGAAGGATCCCGGGGATCGCATCCGCACCTCCGAGGGCGGCGACGACCTTCTTGTCGACCACGAGCACTTCGAGCGATCGGCGCGCCCGCGCCGCGTACCGACCCCGACTCACCTTGCGCTGCCGGTGAAGATCGACCTCCGGCATCTCCTGCAGGGAGGCCCGGGAGGGCTCATCGTTCTTGGTACTGCTTTTTCTCATGGCGGGAGGCCTTTCGGGCGCTGATGATTCGCGGATCGTGATGCGCGAGGATGACAAAGTTGGGGACGGGCGCGGGGGGGGCTCAAGACGAAGGCCGGCGGCGACCAGGCGACGGCTTCGCGCGCGCCCTGGGCTTCGCCTTGGACTTCGCCTTCGAAGCCGCCTTCTTCTTCGCAGATCCCTGCGCGCGCTTCACGATGGGCTGCTTCTGCTGCGCGGCCGCATAGGCGAGCCCGCGCAGGAGCCAGGCGCGCAGGTCCGCGTCCTCTTCGAAACCGGCGGGCCGCAGCTGCACGAAGCCGCGCATCGGGCGGCCCGTGAAGTCCATCGGGCGCGCGTGAGGCCTTGCTACGGCCTCGGCGTGCATGTCGGGGCCGACGCGGACCATCAACTCGTCGCCGATGATGCCGGCGGCCATGTGGCCCCTCGCAAAGAACGCGACACCGCCGAACATCCTCTTCTCGCTCACGCGCGGGTCGTCTTCGAGCAGCTCGCGGATGCGCTGCGCGAGTCCTTCGTCGAAGGCCATCTCGCCCTCCCCTGCGCCGCCGGCTCTGCTCAGCGCTTCGCGGCGTGCCTGCCGGCGCGGCGGCCGAAGAAGGTCGATTCGCCGATGCAGGTGCCGCTCGAGTAGCCCTTGCCGTCCTGCGCGATGTTCGACGCGCAGGCGCCCGCTGCGTAGAGCCCGGGGATGGGCGAAGCGTCTCTGCGCAGCACCTCGGAATCGCGCGAGACGCGCAGGCCGCCGAGCG